>JAQYGS010000159.1 GCA_028722515.1 Clostridia bacterium
ATAAACATATCGGAATCAATTGCAGAATACAGATCATACAGGGTCAGTTTGTCAAGATCTCTGTTGAGGGAATAGCCCCCATGAACGCCCCGGTATCCACGGACAATTCTGACTTTCTGAAGTTTCTTAAGTATTTTATACGCAAAAGGTGCAGTAATTGCTTCTTTCTCACATATATCCGGAACACTGAGCCGCTTCTCCCCTTCCAGTGCACGTATCACTCTTACCGCATAATCGCATTCTCTTGTGATATACATAGTAGCAGCAACCTCTTTCAAGTTTATACTGCTTTTATTATAACAGTGCATCTTTTTTTTGTAAAGAAAGAAGCTTAAAAAGCCAAAAAACAGTTGCAAATTTCTTATTTTACTGTACAATGATAAACGACTGTAGGAATTTAAAATTCAGATTTTATATTACGAAAAACGAGGTATGATATGATTTCAGCAAATAACATTACTTTACGCGTTGGTAAAAAAGCTCTGTTTGAGGATGTTAATATTAAATTTACTGAAGGCAACTGTTACGGACTGATCGGTGCCAACGGTGCAGGTAAATCTACTTTTCTGAAAATTCTTTCCGGACAGCTGGAGCCTACCAAGGGTGATGTAACTATTACCCCCGGACAGCGTCTTTCTTTTCTTCAGCAGGATCACTTTAAATATGATGCTTATCCTGTACTCGACACTGTTATTATGGGTAACAAACGATTATATGATATAATGAAAGAGAAAGAAGCTATATATGCCAAGGAAGATTTCACTGATGAAGATGGAATCCGTGCCAGTGAACTGGAGGGTGAATTTGCAGAAATGAACGGATGGGAGGCAGAATCTGATGCCGCTTCACTTCTAAATGGTCTTGGAATTGACACTTCCCTTCATTATACACAGATGGCAGACCTTACAGGAAGCCAGAAAGTAAAAGTACTTCTGGCCCAGGCTCTTTTTGGAAATCCGGATATCCTTCTTCTTGATGAGCCTACTAACCATCTGGATCTTCCTGCAATAGAATGGCTTGAGGAATTTCTGATCAATTTCAACAACACTGTGATCGTAGTATCCCATGACCGTTATTTTCTCAATAAGGTCTGCACCCAGACAGCAGATATAGATTATGGAAAGATCCAGCTTTATGCCGGAAATTATGATTTCTGGTTTGAATCCAGCCAGCTTCTTATCAGGCAGATGAAGGAAGCCAATAAGAAAAAAGAAGAAAAGATCAAGGAACTTCAGGAATTTATTTCCAGATTCAGCGCCAATGCATCCAAATCCAAACAGGCCACATCACGTAAACGTGCTCTGGAAAAAATCCAGCTGGAAGAAATGCGCCCGTCCAGCCGTAAATATCCTTATATTGATTTCCGTCCAAACCGTGAAATTGGCAATGAAGTCCTTATGGTCGAGAATCTTTCCAAAACCATTGACGGTGTAAAAGTTCTGGATAATATTTCTTTTACACTGAGACGGGAAGACAAGGTTGCTTTTGTAGGTGCAAATGAACAGGCTACCACCACATTTTTCCGAATCCTGATGGGAGAAATTGAACCTGATGAGGGTAATTATAAGTGGGGCGTTACAACCTCCCGTGCCTACTTTCCCAAAGACAGTACTGCAGAATTTGATAATGACCTGACCATAACAGACTGGCTGACACAATATTCGGAAATTAAAGATGCCACCTACGTACGTGGATTCCTTGGACGTATGTTATTTCCCGGTGAAGATGGAGTAAAACGTGTCCGTGTTCTTTCCGGTGGAGAAAAGGTGCGTTGTCTTCTTTCCAAAATGATGATCTCCGGAGCCAATATTCTGATTCTGGATGAACCTACCAACCACCTGGACATGGAAAGTATCACAGCACTTAATAATGGGCTGATCAAATTCCCAGGGGTAATTCTCTTTACCTCCCACGATCATCAGTTCGTCCAGACAACAGCAAACCGTATTATGGAAATACTTCCAAATGGAACACTGGTGGATAAAATCACTTCTTATGATGAATATCTTGAAAGTGATGAAATGGCTAAGAAACGCCACATATTTGAAGTGAATGAAGAAGATGCCCAGGATAATTAACAGATGGGGCATCAAACTGAAAAGAGCCATAAATCGGATCAGAAAGCCCGATTTATGGCCTTTTTATTTATAAGGTTTATACAGTAATTTCTGCAAGCTTTCCCCCAGTGATCTTCAGCAGATCTTCAAGTGGAACCTTAAGCGTCAGTCCGATCCTTCCGCCACTGATATAGATTTCCTTAAAATTTCCTGCAGAAGCATCAATGACAACGGGGTAAGGCTTTTTCATTCCCAAAGGGCTGCAGCCCCCACGGACATATCCTGTAATTCTGGTAATGTCTTTCACATGAATCATATCCACCGATTTCTCTCCTACTGCTTTTGCAGCAGCTTTTCTGTCTACTTCTTTTTCTACCGGTACAACAAACACATAATATCCTCCGCTTTTTCCTTCCATTACAAGGGTTTTAAAGGACTGATCATAAGGTGCCCCTATAAGATCAGCACTGTGCATGCCATCAATAAACTCATCACACTCATATGTGAATATCTGATATTTCACTTTCTGCCGGTCAAGCATTCTCATTGCATTTGTTTTTGCCTCTTTTGCCATTTCACGTCATCCTTTCCGTCTTTAGGTATCATCTGAGAATCGATCCGTATCTTCGTCTGTTTCACAAGAAATCTCATCACCTGAATCTTCCTCTTCATCCTCATCTTCATTCGGTTTATTGATTGCAAACTGAATCAGAATACCAAGAAGAGCAAAGCCAGCACTCATTCCTATTCCATATGGAAAGCTATCAAGATTACCAATCCTTGCAAGTGACATTCCTGCCATAATGCCTCCAATCAGGCTTGTAGAAACAATCAGAACCTGCCTGCAGAATTTTACTGCAATAGTGCCCAAAGCAATTCCAATCAGCACACATGCAAAAAAAGATGCTGAAGTGGTAGGATGTATGATCCAGATACTGATTGCCCATCCAATTGCAGCTGCAAGCATAAAAACTCCAGCCTTATATATAAGAAAGGAAATTACTGCAAGAAGGATTCCACTCAGAAGCATTCCTCCCAGGTATACAGATTTCTGATCAACATCCATAAAATATAAAATAAGGAATCCAATTCCAGCCCCTGCAAGAAATCCCCCTGTCATCATCCAGAATCTTAAAAGCCGGTATCCCAGGATACAATTCATAATTCCTAATATTAAAATCACAGAACATACGATCGTCGAGAACTTATTAAAAGCATCTGAAGTGCCCACTCTATCTATGATATCTGTCAGATCACTGAAAGTAACTGATATTTCTTCCATTATTCTCTCCTTAATTCTATGATGCCAGGGTCAAAAGGTCATAAACCACGTTGTGCTTGCACATAAGTGGTTTTATGACTTGTTGACCCGCCCCTAAATGAGGATAAAAGTGGGACGTATGTCCCACGATATCCGAATTCGGGGCAGGATTGTGGGAGTGCGAAGCACGGAACAATCCGTATGGCATCTTTTGACCCTAACATCATTCTATTTCAGAACATAAAATACATAGTTTTCATATTATCCAGAATTCCATAATGATAGGAAATCCTGGTGAGACCATGAACTTCCATATAGTATCTGGCTATCTCCTGGATTCTTCCATTTTCTATACAGTCCTTATAAGCCATATTAAATGCTTCCCTGGTGCCAAACTTGAACCGCACAACAGCTGCATTGTTATCTATTCGCAGCATACTCAGGTCATACACCTGGTCCCAGTCATAACTGTCAAAACAGGCCCCATTCTGCACATAAAAATTTTTATTTGTTGCTGTACAGCCGGGAACCTGAAATTCATCAGATGCATGATAAACACTCTGGTATTCTTCCGGAAAAGGACACAGATAATCATATATGATTGTCTTGTGTTCCACAAGCTGTACTGCATCACCTTCCAGAAAATCCGGCTGATCTCCATTTGTTGCATCTACATAATAATACTGTCCGTCAAGCTTCACAATATTCCAGGCATGTCCTTCTGTACTGTTTCTGGCATCCCCGTCAACATAAATGCAATATACCCCAAGCCTTTCCAAAAGATACTGAACAGCGCCTGCATATCCTGCACATACTGCTTTCTTTTTCCAGAACACTCCCGCTATACTCTGGTCATCATTTCCCACTACATAATCCGTATTATCAATAATATATGTATATACAGTCATTACTTTCTGATAATCATCAGCATTTGGGGGAATCTGATTCTTTACCTCCAGAAAAGCATTTTCCATTGCATTCTCAATCTGAGTCCGTTCTTCCTGTGTATACATATATCCGGGAGAAAACTGGCAATAGTCTTTCCCTTCATACGTCGTCTTATATACCTTTTCTCTGTTATGAACCCAGAAAATCTCCGGATGGTCCTTCAGAACTGCATGATATACTCTGTCAATCTGTCCGTCACCTGATATGGAAAGATAAAACTGTTCTTCAAAGTTCCTTATTCCATCAAGGATCTCCCTGTATCCTCTTTTTTCATTTTCATTAAGAAGCTGGAAATAATATTCCAGATGGCCATTATCTGAAGCTGCAGGTTCCTTTTTTCGAAGTTCTTTTACAGCAGCAGGCTCTCCTGAAACGGCATCCTGAATTCTGCCAAGTATATTATCTTCATCAGATTGACTATTTTCAGAAGCAGACTGTGATTGTTTTGTTTCCGGTAACAGCCTGTGTCTGACTTCATATCCCCCTGCAATCAAAAGAATAATGAAAATAGCCACAATTGCCGCACGACCGGCAGGAAATCTTTTTTTCTTCATCTGATATTCCTTCTATGATATAAACAGGCAGGGTAAATTTCTCCCTGCCTGTTATGTCTTAATTTGATTTAAAGACATCTGATTTATCTCTGGAAAGTATTATCTTAGGCTGTAACACAGAAGCAGATTCAGATTTCGTTTTTACAGTATCCTGAAAAGTATGGCTCTCATCCTGATTCATCAGTAATGAAACACCTGATGTTAATGAATAGCTGTTTTCCTGCATCGCCTTCTGTTCCTGAACAGTTGGATAGAAAACTGGCTGACGAATGTACCGGAAACCTGCACTGTAAGCTTCGCCTACAGTAACACCATTCTTACTGGAAGAACAGTGTACCACGATCCAGTCACCTGCATCCGTTTTTCCACAAATAATACCTACATGATTGTCGCTTCCAGACTCAGGTCCTCTCTGAAATACCAGATCTCCCGGCTGAGCATCTGCTTCACTGACAACTTTGGCCTTTTCCCATTGTTCTGAAGTTCCGTCTCCTATAGAAGCCTGCATAGCCAGATTGGAATATCCGTTAATTACAGACCAGCTTACAAATCCGCTGCAGTCAAGCCCATATGCACGAAGAGTTCCCGTACTTCTGCTTCCCTGGGTCGTAACAGGAAATGTCCTGCCCCAGTTAGGGTCTTCGCCAATCGCTGTGGATTTGCCACCCCAGAAATATCCAACCTTTCCAACCAGTGAATATGCAGCTGAAATCACATTTACTCTTTCCTCTGAAATGTCATCACCTACACTTTCACGCACAAAACCTTTGGCAGCGGTTACAGTTGCACATAAAAGTTTACAATCTGTCTCCACATATTTCTTGAGAATTTTTCGATCTTCTCTGGAAATTTTATTTTTTTTAATATAATAGTTAATATGACGGTTACCATATGTAACATGTGTGATATTCTGTTTGTCCCTGACAACAGGATTCATTTCTTCAAAAATGGCAGCAAGATCGTCCTTGCAGGTAGAATTCAATGCAAATTCAGAAATTCCTTTTTTGCTCTGCTGGTAAACATAAATAGCAAGAATATCCTGCCAGTTTCTGACAAGAAGGCTGTCCGCAGAGGAAGTAAGTCCCTTCCCGTTTCTGTCACATGCATCTGACAGTTTATTTTTCTCCTTATATTCTTTCTCTATCTCATCCATAACAGATGCAAAATCATCTGAAAAAACAAGCTGATAATTTTTCTTCAGACTGTCAAGATAAAAGTCTTTTCCGGCATGTAGATTAGCAGCCATATCTGTATAATACACAGGTGTTCCTACCTGTGCCACAACATTAGGGTCAGGAGATGTAAGCTCCTGTTTCGTCTCAATGTTTAATGCTGCCTCCAGTTCAGTAATTCTGTTCTCCATTTCCAACAGGAGAGAATAATTGGATACCTGGATTTTCTCTTCATCTGTAAGCTTTTCATAGGCTGTCCGGATACTCTTTACAAGTGCCTTCTTCTCCAGAGTGACTGGTTGACGATGAAGTTCATCAATTCTATCAATGATCTTTCTGACTTTCTTAGAAATTTCCGGAGTAGGTAAAGGGCTCACAGTCGGATCCGGGGTGAGGCTGGGGTCCGGCACCGGACTTACAGAGGGTATAGGAGTTACAGATGGATCTGGAGTCACAGATGGATCCGGAGTCACAGATGGATCCGGGGTCACAGATGGATCCGGAGTTACAGATGGATCCGGAGTTACAGTCGGATCCGGGCTCTCTGTCGGTACAGGACTTCCAGGAAAATCCGGATTTTCTGTTGGCTGATCCGAAACAGGTAAATCATATTGGGGTGGTTGTCCCAAATCCAGATTATTCTCAGGTGATCCAAACTCATCCAATGCAAATTCTATTTCATTATTATCTGCCGCCATCAAAGATACCGGGCCAGAACATATCATGCCGGACACGATCGTCAGGCACAAAAAACTGGCAAGATACTTATTTTTCATATATTTAAAATGCTCCCTTCTTTTCATGAACATCCCTTTATCCCCCTGATTTTATAAAGGCAAGTAATAAGCAGCCTTATTAATGTTAAAATATCAACCCAGAGTTATTTTATCATATGAAGTTAATGAAATCAACCTCAGGAGTCATATCACATCTTGTTTCTTCTTAAATATAAAAGGCCCTGCCATGCCAGACAGGGCTCTTTATATTTGTCTCTGAAATTTCAATCTGTCAACATCCCTGCTGAACAACAGACGTAAAACTTTCCGTGTAACAAAGCTGTATTACTCCTTGAATGACCTGATAACACATATTCAAAATAAACTTCACATCATTGTCCACATTTCTGCATTCATTAAGATAATTTTCATGAATTTTCTTTATATATTCAATTAATGCAGAAAAACTGGAAAAATAAATTGCAGGTTCCAGATATTTCTGTGCCTCCCCATTCAGTATACATGATTTCAGCTCTCTTTTCAAAATCTTTTCATAATAGTTGTGGTTGGAAAGGCTTCCCGTATAGATACGATTATGAGGAAAAGTAAAATAATCAGCCATATAATGTATCACTTCACCTAGTCTGCGCCAGTATACTCTCTGATTGCTGTCCTGAATTCCGTTGTCTACCAGCTTCTGCATTTTATCCTGGATTTCATCAAAAGTACCAAAAAATTCATGCCTCTTGGTTATAAATGATGGTTTTATGTCGGGAAGAATACTCCCAAAACAAAACGCCTTTCTATGAGATTGAAGACTTCGTTCATCAGGAATCTGATCAGCCAGGTATCTGGCCAGAAGAATATGTGATTTTTTACGCATTAATATCCTCTCTTCCTATATGAAAAATACTAATCTGAATTTTCGGTTTTTACTATAACAGATTTATTCAAAAAAATCAAATAGAAATAGATGGATACTTTTAAGGTTGACAGGCAGATTGTTGTTTTGTAAAATAAAATTCAGCAGATTGGAGGAAAAATACAATGTTAAAGCAATTATCAATTTTCGCGGAAAATAAAAAAGGGGTTATGCAGAAAGTCACCGAAATTCTTCAGAAAAAAAATATAAATATCCTGGGCTCGGTAACAAATGACAGTGCGGAATATGGTATCATCCGTATGGTAGTATCTGATCCTGTTATGGCAGAAGAAGCTTTACAGGCCGAGGGATTCATCTGTAAGCTGACAGATGTTCTGGGAATAGAGGTAAAAGATGAGGTTGGAAATCTTAATAAACTGCTTCTCACATTTCTGGACAGCAATATCAATATTGACTATCTGTATCTATCCTTCAACCGTGATACGGGCCGCCCTATCATGGTACTTCACGTGGAAGACATTATGGAAGTTGAAGCCTGCCTGAAAAACAAAGGTTTCATTTCTCTTTAAATGGAGGTAGCGATATGGCTCTTTTTGAGAAAAAGACAACAGTTTTTCAGAAAAAGGACAAAGAGGCTTTTGAAAAAGCAAAAAGTCTCCTGAAAGAAGCAGGAATAAAGGGAATCCGCTCCGGAGCATATGAAAATGAGCCTCCTGTATGTGGCTGTGGAAGTAAACTGGATCCCAGAGACTTCGGTTCCTCAGGAAAAATTGACAGAAAAATATATTATCTGGAAGTTCCTGTCTCTCAGGAGGAACAGGCAATAAAAGTCCTACGTGAGTCGAGCCTTCACATTATTGAACAATATCCGTCAAAGAATTTCTTTTAAAAATAAGGCATCCATTTTCATCAGCTGAAAATGGATGCCTCGTTTATTGTTTAAATCCTATTTTGAATTCCCCGAAGTGTCAGAAGAAGTTTCTGTTGTGTAATTTGTTATTCCATCTCCTGTATTCGGGTTTGATTTTGAATATGCCTGATCTGCAGTAAACAGTACCAAGAGAACTATACATAATGGAATTATAATCTTTGATGAAATTTTTCGGAACAGATTATCCAAAAGAGGAGCTGCAAAATAGACAACTGCAAGTCCACCCAGTCCAAAGACTAATAAGCCTTCTGCACAGATCCGTCCATGAAGATTAAGGAAATATCCACTGTAATCCCACCATTTCTGCCCTCCGTGTGTAGTTTCCAGATTCCACGCGGTAAAATATTCTACAATGCCGGCCAGCAGAACACCACATATAAATTCAAGCCAGGGTTTTTTCCTCATTCTTGTAAGCAGAATAAGAATTAATATTCCACCGGTTCCATAAATAGGAAGCCAAGGTCCATGAAGCACTCCTCGGTTTACAAATGTTCCATCAGAGATTAAATGTAAACTTACCTCCCATATCCATCCAATCAATGAAAAACTGAAGAACATCATTATCAGAGAAACAACTGAATAATGCCGCAGATAAAGTAAACTTTGCGCATTTTTTCTTTTTTTCTCTGACTCCGGAACAGGGTACAGTCTTCCCGGATAAGAAGAACCTTTCAGAATACTCCGGTATACATTATATTTCATTTCCATCAGAGAGAGATTCCTGTATTCCTCTTCTTTCTTATCATACCGCAGTATTATACCGAAATTTCTGCTGATAAATCCTCCGATCTTTCCTCTGGATTTTTCAATTTCCTCAGTTGAAAAATTCTGATCCTGAGGAATATCATTGTAAACTTTTCTTATCATTTCTTCAGAAGCTTTCTCAAACAGATAAGTGTCATTAAGGAGATCTGAATCCGGTATACTGTTTTCTTTTGCCAGCTTTCTGATAAATGAGTAGTATTCACCAAAAACCGCTTCCTGATATGGGTTGCTGAAGAACAGTCCTGAAAGTCCGAAAGTAAAGGTAGATAATAAACTCCAGCCAATGAAAGAAAATTCCAGTTTGAAACATTCCCATTTATGCCCTTTCATCATCTGGCGGGACAATGTGATCGCTTTTTTTGCAGATATTCCAGGATTTTCCGCAGCAATGTAAGGAACCATAAAATAAGAATACCGTTTCACGAAAGCTCCCACAACCGTAAGACTCCATAAAAAGTAGTATATCATTTCCAGTGTAAGTGTCCAGACTGTTTTCAATACTTTATGTACTCTCACCAGAAACATCATTCTGCTGAAAGGAATCTCGTCATATGTACGTCCTTCCAGATAGATTCTTTTTATAATTACAGTAATATAATTGTGAATCAAAAGCCATACAGCCGTAATAAACAATGTACTGAACAGAATAAATATTACGGTTGCAGCACCGGAAGAACCTACTATGGATTTAATTGCTGCATAAATTGTTACATACAAAGATCCTGAAGAGACCTTATTGACAACAAAAGCAAGAACTCCTCCCTTTCTTCCAACCTGTACTACTCCATAATCCTTATCTTCAGATTTTTCTGCCTGTTTTTCTAACTCTTTTGAATTTTCTTCCACCTGTTTCTCATTACCATTAAGCAAAGATCCATACACAGTATCCAGGCTCATTCCAACAGTGCGGACCGTAGTATTACCTGATGTATCTGCATTTTCTGTCTCACCGTCATTTAACAGCTGGCTTTTAACTGTTGAAGGAAGCTTTACAAAATCAAGTGCATCAGAATAATTTACTCCTGCAATTCCGGCAAAAATACATAAAACCAGAAAAATCCAATAGTGCTTCTTTAAAACAGATTTTGCCCGTTTCTTCATCTCTTTCCTGTTCAATATTCTTTCCTCTCTTTCCCTTTTGTATCATATTTATGAATTCCGGAAGCGAATCGTAACCGGACAGATTTCTGCCCTGGTTCCAATACGCATATAAGGTCCAAACAAACCTGTTCCTGATGTAACAATATTATGCATTTTCCCCTTCTTCAGATAACCATATGCATTTTCCCACATGAGTTTTATGGTCAGGTTTCCGGGAAAAAGCTGGCCATCATGAGTATGTCCGCACAGATCCACATCCACTCCGGCATCTGACAACTGCTGAAGCTCTGCAGGCTCGTGGTCTATCACAATCACCGGCTTGCGGGTATCAAGTCCTTCAGTAATTTCCTCAGGTGTTTTTCTGACATCGATTCCCCTGTTAGGACGCTCCATATCTGGTCTTCCATATAACCAGACACTGTCGTCAATAAGAATTTTTTCATCTTTCAAAAGCCTGATGTTTGATTTTTCAAGGAATTCATCCATTTTCTCGCTGCTCTCTTTTTTCTCATCACTGGAAAAAGTAAAGCCTGCCAGAATCGGTTCTTCAATATCATGATTTCCATAACATGCGTATACACCATATTTTGACTTTATTCCCTGGAAAATCTCCTCCATCTTTTCCGGCTTTTCCACTGCCTCATATTCGTTATCAAAAATATCTCCTGCAATAACTACAAGATCCGGATCCTGGTCATTAATTTTCTCAACCATCTTTGTCATATGCTGAATACCAATATTATATCCCAGATGCAGGTCAGCCACCAGTACCACTTTCAGAGAATCCAGCTTTCCTCCAGATTTGTCAATGGAAATATCATAAGGTGTAACATGAATGATACGGGCATTGATCATTCCTCCAATGCTGACTGTTCCAATGATAACAGCACATATTGCTCCTCCTAAAGCCATATTTCTTCTGGAATAAAGCTTTACCGGAAGATTTTTCTTTTTGTTCCGATGTTTTTGAACCATCCTTACCACAACGCGGATAAAAGTAACCGGCAGAATTATAAGAACCATATACAACAGGATTCCTAGCCAGTAATTGCTGATCAACTTCATAATTCTCCGGCTCTGTCCTGCCGGCATAAAAAAAGCAATGATCATTGATGCAGCAAGAAATATGTAGATAACAGAAATACCGGTTTTTACCCATTTGTTCTGAAATGGTTTTCCCAAAGAGGAAAGCCATCTCAGAATCCAGAAAAGTAAATAGATATTAAGTGCAATGTAAACTGGTAATAAGTATACTGCAACCATTCTTTTGTACCCATGTCTTTCTGTTATATTTCGTGAAAATCCGGTGTGCCGTAAAGATCAAAGGGAGTGCTCTGATAGACGTAATAGTTGAGCCAGTTGGTATAAAGGTTATTGGCGTGGGCTCTCCACATCAGAAGAGGTCTATTCTCCGGGTCATCATCACGGTAATAATTCTTCGGAATATCAATAGGAAGGTTCTTACTCATATCACGCTTATATTCTCCATCAAGAGTTACACGGTCATACTCAGGATGTCCCATTACAAAGATTTTTCTCCCTCCCTCTGACATAGCAAGGAACAGACCTGCTTCATCTGATTCTGCCAGAACTGTAAGTTCTTTACAGTTATGAATATCTTCAATAGGAACTTCCGTATGTCTGGAATGTGGTGCCAGAAAAACATCATCAAATCCCCTGACAAGAGGTATTTTACGGTTTAAAACTCTGTGCCAGAAAAGGCCGAACATTTTGGTGTCCAGCTTTCTTTTTTTCAGGCCATAGAAATGATATAACGATGCCTGAGCTGCCCAGCACAGAAATATGGTAGATGTAACATGCGTAGTCGTCCAGTCCATGATGTCAACCAGTTCGTTCCAGTAATCCACCTCTTCAAATTCCATCTGCTCCACAGGCGCACCTGTAATGATCATGCCATCAAATTTTTGTTCTTTCAATTCCGGGAAAGTCTGATAAAACTTATTCAGATGGCTCATAGATGTATTTTTGGATTCATGATTTTGCACTGTCATAAAAGATACATCCACCTGGAGTGGAGTATTGGAAAGAGAACGAAGCAGCTGAAGCTCTGTCTCTTCCTTTAGCGGCATAAGATTCAGGATCAATATCTGGATAGGACGGATATCCTGATGCAGAGCACGGGTTTCATCCATAACAAAGATGTTTTCTTTTTCAAGAATTTCCTTTACAGGAAGGTCTCCCTGTATTTTAATTGGCATAGTTCTTTTGTCTCCTTTTGTTTATTTTTTTTCAGCAAGTTCAAGAAATTCTTCTTCTGACAGAATGGGAATTCCCAGTTCCTTGGCTTTTTTATTTTTTGATGAACCGGAAGCTTTATCATTATTGATCAGGTAAGTTGTTTTCCCTGTTACAGAACCGGTTACTTTACCACCCAGAGATTCAATGAATTCCTTAGCCTGTGCTCTGTTGGCAAAATGCTCCACACTTCCCGTAATGACAAAATTCATGTTCTGAAAGATCTGTGGGCCTTTCTTTTCTTCCTTATGAATATTCAGGTGACCTAAAAGATGATCCAGTTTACGATTATTTTCCTCACTGGAGAAATACTCTGTAAAACTTTTAGCGATTACGGGACCAATCGTATCAATAGAACTAATTTCCTCTTCCTCTGCACCACGAATCCTGTCAATATCGTCATCAAAATGTCTGCAGATGATTTTTGCATTGGCAAGGCCAATGTTGGGAATTCCAAGGCTGTAAATTACTCTTGCAGCAGTTGTTTCTTTTGCTTTATCAAGACTGTTTCTAAGGTTCTCGAAAGATTTCTCTCCAAAACCTTCCATCTTCACAATTTCCTCTTTATGCTTTTCTATTTCAAAAATATCGCCAAAATCGTGAATGAACCCTCTTGCAATAAATTTCTCCAGTGTGGCCTCTGAAAGTCCGTCAATATTCATAGCATCTCTGCTTACAAAAAGTGCAAACGATTTAATCTTTTTTGCGGCACAGTCAGGATTCAAACAGTAAAGTGCCTCCACATCGTTGACTTTTCGAATTTCTGTTTCGTGGCCACAGGCAGGACAGATGTGAGGAATCGTAATGTTTCCACTTGCAGTAAGATTCTCCGCAATCTGAGGAATGATCATATTGGCTTTATATACCGTGATCCTGTCCCCGATTCCAAGCTTCAGTTCTTTCATGATACTGATATTATGAACACTGGCTCTGCTGACAGTGGTTCCCTCCAGTTCCACAGGCTCGAATATGGCAACAGGATTGATAAGTCCCGTCCTTGACGGACTCCACTCTATATCCAGAAGACGTGTCTCCCTTATCTCATCCGCCCACTTAAAAGCAAAGGCATTTCTCGGAAATTTTGCAGTTCTTCCAAGGGAATCTCCATAAGCAATATCATCATACAAAGCGACAAGACCATCTGATGGAAAGTCATTTGTTACAATAGCAGTGGAAAAGTAGTCCATTGCTTCATCCAGAGTTTCTGCTGTTACCATCCTGTATTCCACTACATCAAATCCCTGCTCTTTCAGCCATTCGAACTGTGCTGCTCTGGAATTATGAAAATCAACTCCCTTGGCACTGACAAGAGCAAATGCATAAAATCTAACATTACGCCTGGCTGTAATCTCATTATTCAGCTGTCGCACAGATCCACTGCAGAGATTTCTTGGATTTTTGTATCTTGTGTCTACATCCTGAATGGATTCATTGATTTTCTCAAAATCTGAATAGGTAATAATTGCTTCCCCTCTCAGAACCAGCCTTCCCTGATACGAAATCTTCAGTGGTATATTCTTAAACACCCGGGCATTATTGGTGATCACCTCACCTACAATACCATTCCCTCTGGTAACTGCTTTGACCAGTTCTCCATTCTCATAAGTAAGCACGATAGTCAGTCCATCCAGCTTCCAGGATAAAAGTGTCTGGTGATTTCCGATAAACTCCCTGAGAACTTCTCTGTCCTTTGTCTTATCCAGAGACAGCATAGGTGATTCATGCTGTTCTTTAGGAAGCTGGTCCACAGCCTCATATCCTACGCGGACAGATGGACTGTTTGTCAGTACAGTTCCTGTTTCTTTTTCCAGTGCCTGAAGTTCATCGTACATCTGATCGTATTCTCTGTTACTTATGATTTCTGTGTCTTCCTGATAATATGCCTTCGACGCTTTGTCCAGTTTCCTGACCAGCTCTTTCATGCGTCTGATCGCTGCTGTTTCCATGGCGCCCTCCTTTCTGTACTGCCGGTTGATTTGAAGATTCTACCAGCATTTTCTGAAGTTCTTTCCATTCCTTTTCTGTAATTTCTCTGTATTGTCCTTCTTTAATTCCATCCAATGTAAGATTCATGATCCGGATTCTTTTAAGACTGCACACATTGTAACCCAGATATTGACACATTCTGCGTATCTGGCGGTTCAGCCCCTGAGTGAGAATAATCCGGAAGCTGTATTTCCCCGTCTGCTCCACTGTGCATGGTCTGGTCACCGTGTTTAAAATGGGAACACCTGATGCCATTTTACGAATAAAATTATTGTCTACAGGTCTGTCAACTTTAACCAGGTATTCCTTTTCATGAAAATTTCCGGCACGCATGATCCTGTTCACAAGGTCCCCTTCATTTGTCATAAGAAGCAGACCCTCCGAGTCCTTGTCCAGTCTTCCCACAGGATAAATGCGAATTGGATAATGAATAAAATCTGTTACAGTCATTTCCTCTCTCTGTTGTCTGGTACTGCATACAATTCCAGGTGGTTTGTTAAACAAAAGCAGAACCTTTCTATCCGTTTTTTCCACAAGTCTGCCATCTACAAAAACTCTCTCACCTGGCAGGATCTTCTGTCCATTTACAGCCTTAACATTTCCAACTGTAACTCTGCCATCTTCAATCAGGCGATCCGCTTCTCTTCTGGAACAGATTCCTGTATCACTTAAATATTTGTTAATTCTTATCTTTGCATCCATTTTTCCATTATATAATTTTTTCCAGTTCTTATCAACGGTGAATTTCCTTGAAATTTTCTATCCTTTATTGTATGATAAAAAATGATTATGGGATAAAAAGTCAAAAGGAGGGACATTATGTCAGACCATTGTTCCCGTATAAACCACTGGCTTCTGCTGGCTGTAATAATATTATGCATTTCTTTTGCAGGTCTTTTTACATATTCCTCACCAACGCCGGACCTGGACAGCACATGCAGTCGAACTGAACCCGAATTGTATGTATCTGATACTTCAGATGATCCGTCTCCCTCCTCTGAAATCAGCGTTACTTTAACCCCCAAGGCAGATTCCGTAAATAGAGAATCAGAAAAAAAATCTTCAGCATCTGAGAAATTCAAAGTATCCCCGGAAGCTTCAAAAGGAGTCTGGACCTCCTCAGGAAGCAGCTGGATGTTTCTTATAGACGGAGTTCCTTTCTCAGGCTGGCTGACTGATACGGATAATAAACGTTATTACTTCGATTCGGATGGAATTATGCAGACAGGCTGGATTACTGTGGATGGAAAAACATATTATATGGATATGGACGGAATTATGCAGACAGAAGATCTTAAAATTGGAAAAAAGACATATCATTTCAATGACGATGGTTCTCTGAAAGGAAAATCTCCAGTGAATAAAAAATCAGTTGCTCTTACTTTTGATGATGGACCAAGTTCTTTTACCGGCCGTCTTCTGGACTGTCTGGAAAAAAACAATGCAAAAGCCACATTCTTTATGACTGGCAGTGAAATTGCCAGTTTTCCTGAAGAAGTTAAGAGAATGTCAAAGCTTGGATGTGAATTAGGAAACCATACATATGATCACAAAGATCTGACCACTCTTTCACAAGAAGAAATTAACAATGAAATAGACAGTGTTAATCAGCAGCTTACGGATCTTACCGGGCATCCTGCATCTGTTATGAGACCTCCCTATGGAGCATTTAATGATATGGTACTGTCCTCTGTAAATGTACCAGTTATCCTATGGTCCATCGATACTCTTGACTGGGAAACTAAGGATATACAGTCCATTGTGCAGGCAGTAATGGATAACATACAGGATGGTTCCATTATTCTTATGCATGATATATTCAGTACTTCTGTGGATGCTGCGGAAATTCTGATTCCCCAGTTGATCAATAATGGATATAACCTGGTCACTGTCAGCGAGCTTGCACGGCTTCACAACACAAATATGGTACCTGGAACTACATACAGTGAATTTACCAGATAATAACACAAAGAGCCACGCATTTGCGTGGCTCTTAAATTTCACTGTTCCTGTTTTACTCAAGCAGACTGCTGTAAATATACCCGGTCTGACCTTCATACTCGATCTGAGTCCATTCTCCGTCAGATCCTCTCTTTTCTACCTGTGTACCTGCTGAAATTACGCCAAGAATCTCAGCCTCCATATCTGCCTGTGCACGAACGTTACAATCATCTGTCGCGGTCAGAACAGCACCATTTTCTGATGACATACCTGTCTCTTCTCCAAGACCGTCAAGGAACATTGCAAGATCAGCATCATTCTCCTGCGCGGTGTCCAGTTCTCTCTGAACATCAGAAATCAGCTGAGCTACATCCGAATCAGAAAGCTGCTGTTTCATGTATGATGCAATTTCTTTGTCTTCCTGTGCATCATTATCGATTACCCAATTACCGTCACTGTCCTTATACACATAAAACTGCGTCAATGCCGGTGCCTTTGTTTTAATACCCTGACAGATATAATAGAAATGAGCATATACAACATACGAATCTGCCTTCAGTCCCTTCTTGGCAGAAACTTCACCCACTTCATACCCTTCGATGTAATCTTTCAGATTTGTGACTTTTGACTCATCGGACGGTGAAAAATCATCCTCAAGAGTCTTCAGCGTTGCAATATCTTTTTCCCCCAGAGCCTGATAATAGCTCTTAATCAGTGCAGTAACTTCTGCATTTGCTGTTTCCATGGGATTGGCGTTTTCTTTCTTCTCGTCATTCTCCCCTTCTTTTGTCGGAGAAGAAGGAACATTTCCCTGGTCTTCGGATGTGATCTTCTGTTGGTCATCGGAATTCCCCTTATTTCTTCCGACACAGGCACGAATGCCAAAGAACAGAACGATCACGATTATCAGAACAGCTCCTCCCAGCATGAAATACCGAAGGTTATCTGATAACCATTCTCTAAAATCATCCAAGTTCTTGTCCTCCTTATGATACAACGCACCGGAACTTATCATCGTCCCAGGCAGTACACCTGAAGGGAATCGAACCCCCGCACATGGTACCGGAAACCACTGCTCTATCCACTGAGCTACAGGTGCAGGCTCATTGATATCTTAGAATCAAAACACATTATACCATAGAATTTTATATTTGTAAAGTTTTTGTATTTTCTTCTTTTAATCAAATAATTCAACAATTTTAGCTTATTATCTTTATACAATCTGCTTTATTCTTTCTCCCGTTCATAAAAAAATACAATCCTTTCCTCTGTCTGAGCCACTGGAACACAGCCACATTCTTTGAGAAAGTCAAGTTTTGGATTGTTCAGTGGAAGCACCAGGTAATCAGCTTTTCTATCATTAAGTGCCTTCAAAAAAAGATTACTGTCCACATCTAAATTATAGAACAGTGCATCCATGATCACTTTCTGAGCTTTATAACCGGAGCTTTCAGGCTTAACACTTACTACTTCAGAGCCTGCCCTATATAAAATTGCGTCTCTGTTAAGTGAAAGAAAAATAGATGGGTCGTACTGTCTGACCACAAAATTCATTTCCTGATCAAATACTACCCTGGGATTCTCTTTATTGCTATGCTGATGAATTACTGAGCAGACAGCCCTTAGATCATCGGGTACTTTATATATATTTTCCGCCAGAGAAAAATTTTTTACAACCCCATCCATAGGAGCTCCGGAAAAAATAATAATGCATGCTGACAACGCTGCAATTATTACTTTCCCCAATTTTTTCTTTTGTGAATAAATCAGCCTGATAATATAATAGGCAATAGCCGGCATTACAGGAAGAAGCCAGAAAAAGCGATAATATTCGTGTTCAAAGCCAATTCTGGGAATCACATATTTTACCAGAACAGGATTAAATACTGTAAGGCATAAAAATACTGTATACCAGAGAAAAAAACCGGATTCCTGTTTCCTGCTTATAAACATTCCTCCCAAAAGTACCACAGTAAAAATCAGAAGAAACAAGCAATCTCCCCAATATTCCCTTGCACAGGCACCTACGTAATTTATCCCAAGTTCCTGAATATTTATTCCAGACATTATTTCCTCCTTAATTTGCTTTCAGCACTAACCATCCCATCTTTGTGCTGTAATACAATACCAGGTAAATGATTTCCGGAAGCATACAAATGCACATTGGAATTATTTTTGAAATTTTTTTTTGCTTAAAGATAACAGGAATAACTCCTGCTGCAATCCCTGCCATCAAAATAAAAGAAGACCCGGAAAAGCAGATTCCACTGACAGATGCAAGGAACATGACTATCCACGAATTTTTATCTTCTTTCTGCCAGAGCCATAGACAACAGTATATAACAACAGGAACCGCTATGTTGGCAAGAATTGCCTTTCCCTCATACGAGCGGGTAAAAAGGAACCTTCCAGGTGTATATATTGTATTGGTAAAGAGCTGCATAAGACATACGAATGTGACCATAAGATCAGCCTTTTTCCTGTCTTGATCAAACAGTCTCTTCCCAATCTGATAGAAAACCAGATTGGATACTACAATATTAATTACAGACATTATTACTTTAGACTGAATTATAGGATGCACGCCTAATAGCTGGCACCACACTGCATTATGCATAGGATATGCAGAAAAAACATACCTGGCCTGGAAATGTCTGAGCGGACTTCCAGTATAAGGATTGTACCGGAACATAGTTCCCGTATATACAGATGTTGAAACTGTTCCTACATAGTAAGCAGAGTCTGCAGAAATGTCCTGATATAATACTACAATAACACACTGAACAAGAATTACAGCTGCATTCAACAAGATCAGCCATGAATGCTCTCTCAAAGAATTTCCCAAATTAAGACGTATCCCTTTTGGCTGTTTTCTCAGTCTGAAAAGCATAATAAAGATAAAGGCAATCAAAAACACTCCCCAAATTACAGAAAATGTTTTAAGGGAAACGCGCAATAAAATCATAGGAACCGCAATAACTTCAAATACCGAAAAATAGGCAAGATACCCCAGTATAACAGCCATGGATAAATCTTGTTTCATCTTCAATTTTTTCACCAGACAGTTGCCAATGAGAAAAAAAACAGAAAGCTGTAATAAAAAACTTAACCCGGTTTTGACCAATTCAATCAATTTTTCTTATTTCTCCTCTTTATTTTTCAGAATACCCATTGCAATCTTCTCCGGTGTCATGGGAAGTTCCCTGAGCCTGACTCCTGAAGCATTATAAATTGCTTCTGCGATTGCAGGACATGGGGTATCGATTACAAGCTCCCCAATGGATTTCGCACCAAAAGGACCGCTTTCTTCGTAACTGCTCTCAAATTCCACTCGTACATCCCCAATATCCTGTCTTGACGGGATCTTGTACTGCATAAAAGAATTATTTTTTATCTTTCCTTTGTCACTGTACTGTACATCTTCATAGAGCGCCATGCCGATTCCCTGTACAATACCACCCTCTGTCTGTACCCGCGCAAGATTGGGATTGATGGGAGTTCCACAATCTACAACAGCCACATAATCAAGGACATTTGTCTCACCGGTTTCTTTATCCACTTCCACTTCAGCCATGCCAACCATAAAAGGCGGCGGAGAAACAGGAGAAGAATGAAGGCGTGTCACCTGCAGTTCACTGCTGTTGCCAAAGGTTGAATTCAAAGCGATTTCCTCAATAGTCACGCTTTTATCACCGCAGAACACGCACTGCCCATTAAATTCCACATTTTCAGGATCTTCCTCCAGCATTCCGGCACCATATCTGCAGATTTTTTCTCTCAGTTCTTCACATGCTTTCATAACAGCCATTCCCGTTGTATAAGTAGTGGCAGAAGCATAAGAGCCAGAGTCATAAGGAGAAATATCTGTATCTACACCAAAAACCACAATACGATCCAAAGAAGTCTCCATGCACTCTGCTGCAATCTGAGCCATAATGGTGTCGCATCCGGTTCCCATATCTGTGCATCCAAGTCCCAATGTATAGGAGCCATCCTCATTAAGCTTAAGGTCAGCACCTCCCACATCCACGCCTGCAATGGATGAACCCTGCATAGCCATAGCAACTCCCACGCCGCGCACCTTGCCATTTCCCATATCGCGGCATGGATATTTCGTATCCCAGTCCATCATTTCTTTTGCCCGGGCCATACACCTGTCCATAGAGCAGCTGGTTGCATAAGGAACATCATGATATGCAGGAAGAGGACCGCCCTCAACAGGCATATTCAATTCCCTGATCTTCACAGGATCCATACCCATTTTATGGGCAAGCTCATTTACTGCAGATTCCACTGCATAAATTCCCTGGGTTGCCCCATATCCTCTGTATGCTCCTGCTGCCTGGACATTTGTATACACTACATCAAATGCAAAGCGGTATGCCTCTGTATGTCTGTACAATGCTATGGATTTATGCCCGCTTAATCCTACAGTGGTGGAGCTGTGTTCCCCATAAGCTCCCGTATTGGAAAGAGTATATACATCCAGAGCTTTTACAATACCGTTTTCATCTGCACCTGCACGGACAGTGATCTCCATCTCATGACGGGGTGAAGAACAAATCATAGATTCATATCTTGAATAGACTATTTTGGAGGGCCGTCCTGTTAACCAGGTTACGATAGCTGGATAAATTTCACACACTGCTGTCTGCTTTGCACCGAAGCCTCCTCCTATTCTCGGTTTGATCACTCGCACCTTAGAGGCCGGAATATCAAGTGCACGTCCTACAATTCTTCTGACATGAAATGGAATCTGGGTGGACGAAAGAATATTCAGTCTGCCAAAATGATCCAGATAACAGGCTGCCCGGAAAGTCTCCATCATAGCCTGCTGATTTGCTTTGGTACGGTAAGTATGTTCCACTGTATATGCACACCTTGCCAGCACTTCATCTACATTTCCCTCTCCTTCCACTGCTGAAGCGCAAAGATTGCGTTTGTTGTCACCGCCAAGAGGGATTTTAAGATTCCAGTCATCCTCCGGATGAACAAGAATAGGGTTATCTTTAGCTTTATGCATATCAAGCACAGGTGTTTCCACTCTGTATTCCACACGGATCCTTTTTAAAGCTTTATCAACAGCTGCCTGTGTCTCCCCTGCAACAATAGCCACCGCATCTCCCACAAAGCGCACATGCCGATCCAGGATAAGTCTGTCATCAGGGCTCATTTCCGGTGCAGTCTGTCCTGCCAGGGTAAAACGTTTATCCGGCACATCTTTATACGTAAGGATACATACAATGCCATTGACTTTTAATGCATTTCCAGTTTTAATCTCCTCTACCCAGGCATTAGCATAAGGACTTCTCAATATTTTGACGATCAGGCAGTCTTTTGGTGCCAGATCATCTGTATATACCGGTTTTCCGGTTACAAGTGACATGGCGTCTGTCTTTTTTACAGGCTGATTCACATATTTCATCTTATGCCTCCCCCTCCTGTGCTTTCTTATATTTCAGGAATTTAAGAATACTTCTGGTCTGAGAAACAAATCCTGAACAACGGCACAGATTTCCCGCAAGATATTCTTTAATCTGTTCTTCCGTTGGGTCTTTAAGCTCCTTTAGCATAGCAAAAACATTCATAATAAATCCCGGATTGCAAAAGCCACACTGTTCAGCCCCTTCATTGGCCAGAAAACTTCCAAATTCCTGAGCCTCACGCTGCATTCCTTCAAGAGTCACAATTTTTCTGCCCTCTGCCCTCACGGCAAGTATACAGCAGGATAATACAGGTCTGTCATCCATTAAAACAGTGCAAAGTCCGCAGTTTGAAGTTTCACAGCCTCTTTTAACACTGCTGCATCCCTTCTCCCGGAGAAAATCAAGAAGAAGTGTATCCGGATTTACTTCATCATGACGATACTCTCCATTAAGCCAGAAACTAATATTCATCTTTCATTCCTCCTATTGTTTCCCAGGCTCTTCTGGTAAGAATTTCTGTAAGAAGAGTTCTGTATTCTTCTGAAGCACGCATATTACTGCCAGTAACCACATTCGCAGCCGTATATTTGGCATACTTCTCTATGGCTGTTTTTTTCTGTGCCCTGGACATTTTTCTGAAATTTCTCAGAATATGCTCTTTATCCTCCACGACCACTGCTCTGCCCGGTCTTGCTCCTATAACAGTCCTTGCCTCTTCCTCTGCAAGAGAAGCTGTGCAGGTAAGCACCGGGAAGTCCGTACTGGAATTTCGCTGACTCATATAACAGATAAATAGAGGCGTTTTCCTGATAATTATATTGACAAGAATATCTCTGTCTTTCTTCATATTCACAAATTCAGTCAGAGGAATCCTTCCGGCATTATAAAGTTCCACCCAGGTGTCCATTCCCAGAAACATGGTCAGCACATCTGAAAAACCGAATCTTCCATATATGCTTCCTCCTATGGTTGCACAGTTTCTGAACTGAACTCCTACAATGTGACGAAGACTTTCCTTCATAGCTCCGTGAGTATAAAGATTCAGGGAATCACTGACTTCAAGATCATGCAGAGGTGTCATACATCCTATTATAAATTCATCGTCATTTTCCATAATGGTATCAAGCCCCAGCCCTGAAAGATCAATTGCTGTAGTCACAGGACGGTTTCCCATTTTCAGCCAGGCCATACCACCGAGAATACAGGATGTTTTTTTCTGATTCAGCTCATATGCTTCTGCCAGGCTGTTTACCTTTACATAGCTTTTAATTTTCAGCATTATGTATTCCTTTCTTCTTTTGTTTCTTCCTTGTCAATTATTCTGTTGCTTCTTTGTATTGTTTATAATGTACTCTTTTAAATATTCATAAATCTGATTTTCTGTAGGCGGACACCCTTTAACATAATACTGGAACTGACAGGTACATGCTCCCACACCTAACAGGCCTGTTTTTTCACGAAATCCCTGTCCGATACAGATCCGGGTATCCAGTTTATCCAGTAGTCCATCATTTTTTAACATTTCCAGTGCGGGAATCAGGTATCCGTAACAGGCACTGCAGGATTCCACTTCATTCACTGCATCCTGAAGTTCCACTACTTTTCTTGATCTGGGAACATGCCTGTCAGATTGTTCATCACAATATATTATCTCTGCACGGGAAAGATCTGCACTTCCCACTCCCAGTTTCTCTGCCATAATAATATATGGCACTTCATCCGTCTTATAATGCAGCATATGGCACACAAGTGAATCTATAAGAACAGGGTCTCTTCCTGCCATAATCCTGTTCATCACTACAGGATTTCCTCCATCCTCAAAATCAAGATCACCACAGATATTATCCACCACAATAAAATCCTGATGAATGCCGGCATTAAGATGAGCTATAGGTTTATGAAGTCCCATGGCATGAAACCTGCGTTTTTCTTTATCAGGCAGAAGGCCTTTCATATTTTTAAGAGCACAGGTTATCTTAGTCTGACAATGTCCTTTCAAAACCGGAACATTGATAAGAAAGTCGATTTTTTTCACACATTCACAGATATTAAGTTTAAGTCCGGCACAATCTTTGGAAAAACAGGCCTCCTTCTTGGTATCCCAAAAGGGAACTTTATATTTCTCAGAAATTCTGTCATATCCGCAAACCCTGCAGGCATCAGAAGTCTTATCACCTACCCAGGAGCCTTCCAGCATTACTATTTTCTGAAAGCCTCTTTCCTGAAGATACTCAATTATTCCCTCCACGATCTGAGGATGAGTCGTTCCTCCCAGAGAAGCATCAGAAGGAGATACAAGGTTTGGTTTAATTCCTATCTGTTTTTCTCTGTCCCTGATCAGGCCTGCAAGATCACATAGTTTCAGAAGGTCGATGGTCATTTCTTTATAATCAGTTCCACTTTTCACATAAATCTGATTTAATTCCATAAGTCCTCTCCATATAAGACATATTACCTCTATAATTATAACACAGGCACTGGTATAACTTCAACGCAATTTATACTTTTGAACCTGGCATCATAATATTGATATTAATTTGACATTTCACAGAAATTGTGATACTTTAACATTGAAACTGTTGAACCATTCAATAGAAAAGAGGAGATTTATTATGGAACGTAAAAAAAGAAATTCATCAAAACCTGCTGCAACAGTAAAACAGACTGCTGAAAAAGTTACAGCTCCTGTTGCTGCAGAAGTGAAGGAACCTGCCAAAAAAGTAGTTAAAGAAACAGTAAAAGCTGTGGAAACTAAAAAAACAGTCAACACAACAATTGAAATGGATGGACTTTCCGTAACATTACCTGCTATTGAAGAGGCTGTAAAAAAGGCTGTTGAAGAAAAGAAAATTGAAGGAAAAGAAATCGGTATATATATCAATACGGTTCAGAAAGCTGCATATTATACAGTTGACGGACAGGGCAGTGTGGATTACAAGATTGACCTGAGTACATTATAATTTTCCTGGTGAAATGCCATATCTGTGTATCGGCTCGCAGATATGGCATTTTTTTATTTCATCCATCTGTATTCTTTCTGAATAAAAGTTATTTTTTTCGATTTATGGTTGACATTTGCTGTCTTATTTTGTATTATATATTTAAAGAACACATTGTTCTTGTTTATCTGATTGTGTAATGTAAACCTGATCACTTCGCAGGCTTCATACTCTGAGCATGAAGAAGCACCTTTTTATGAAGGAGCGTGACTCAATGACCGAACGTGAAATGCTTGAACAACTTTTACACACTCAATCACAAATGATAAAAGACTTCTCCGATATGAAAAGTGATATCTGCAATATGAAAGACGATATCTGTCATATAAAAGGAGAAATTCAGAATATAAATTTACATCTGGAGAACGTAACAGATAAAAATCTTGCCATACTTTCAGAGAACCATGTCAGTCTTGTTAAAAAGCTGGACGAAAATTTGAAAATCACAGATACTCAGTTTGCATATCAAATCAAAGTAAACTGTCTGACAGAAGAAGTTTCGAAGCTGAAACGTGAATTTTACCAACACATGATGAAGGATGGTCTGGTTTCTTCACCAGCCTGATAAAGATACTGTTTCAGACGTATGAAGTCTGCGAAATTATCAGGTTTATCAAAACAGGTTTCTTAAAACAAAGAAACCTGTTTTGCTTTTTTCTGATGTCAGTCTATCGTTCTTATTTCAAAGAGAGGATCTCCCGCCTTCACATTTCCATCTGTCAGAATATGAATCTTCTGATTTTCCTCCAACTCTGTACAGATCACCGGAGAACACAGAGAAGGTGCATTTTCACGTATATATGGCAGATCAAGCTTCATAATAAGATCACCTTTCTTTACTTTCTGACCATCTGAAACATAAACCTGAAAGCCTTTTCCTTCCAGTTTAACCGTATCGATGCCAATATGAATAAGAATGGAAGTCCCTGCTTTTGTTCTAAATCCGATCGCATGCTTTGTATCAAACACAAATTCAACCTGACCATCTTCAGGAGCGTAAACTTCCGGGCTGGCAGGGGTTACAACTGCTCCATCCCCCATCATTTTACCTGCAAAGCCCTCATCAGGCGCCTGGGTTATATCTTCAGCAATACCAGTGCACGGACTGTAGATAATTTCTGTTTCATTACTTATTTCTTCATCTCCAACATTTTCCATATAATCTTCCAGTTTTGCTTTTATAACAGTTACATGAGGTCCGTAAATAATCTGAACTCCCTGCCCTTTTTTTACAATTCCCTTTGCGCCGGTTTGTTTCAGAATGTTATCGTTTACAGAAGAAGAGTCCGAAACTGTTACACGAAGCCTTGTTGCGCAGCAGTCAACATCGAGAACATTATCTTTTCCCCCAAGGCCTTTCAGAATTCCTTCGCTTATGACATCTCTTCCTTCCTCTTTGTTTCCCTTTCCTTGTTCCTGTTCTCTTTTTGCATTAACATCTGCTTTTGTATAAAGCTTTGTCTCCACATCGTCATCTTCCCGTCCCGGTGTCTTAAAGTTAAATTTTCGAATCATAAAAGAAAAAACCACATAATAAAGAATAAAGTAAATAATTCCTACCGGAATGATTCTCAGCCAGCTTGTTTTTGCATTTCCCTGCAGGATTCCAAATAGAAAAAGGTCAAGCAGTCCGCCGGAAAATGTAAGGCCAACCGCAATATTTAACATATGAGCGATCATATAGGCAGCACCTGCCAATATTACCTGCACTGCAAAAAGCGCCGGAGCAACAAAAAGGAAAGAAAATTCAATAGGTTCTGTTATTCCTGTAAGAATACATGTTAATGCAGCAGATAGAAGAAGTCCGCCTGCCGCTTTTTTCTTCCCTGGTTTTGCACATCGATACATAGCCAGAGCCGCACCCGGCAGACCGAAAATCATAAATATAAATTCTCCGGAGAAATATCTTGTGGCATCCGCACTAAAGTGTGCAATATTACCGGCATCCGCAAGCTGTGCAAAGAAAATATTCTGTCCTCCCTGCACCATCTGGCCTGCAACTTCCATGGTACCTCCCACTGCAGTATGCCAGAACGGCATGTAAAATACATGATGAAGTCCAAAAGGAATGAGAGCACGTTTTATAATTCCAAAAATCAGCGTTCCCAGATATCCGCTGCCTGTTACCAGACCTCCCAGAGCATAAATTCCATTCTGGACAAAGGGCCAGATATAATACATAAGAATACCTGCAAACATATATACCACTGTTGATATGATTGGAACAAACCGTGAGCCTCCAAAGAAAGATAATGCATCCGGCAGAACAATCTTGTAGAATCTGTTATGCAGAGCAGCAACACCAAGACCAACAATGATGCCGCCAAACACACCCATCTGCAAAGATGGTATTCCACATACAGATGTTATAGTTCCTTCCAGGACTCCCTGGGCTGCCTGGCCATCGGCCGTAATTTGCCCGTTGATCAGAAGCAGCGCACTGACAGCCACATTCATTACAAAGTATGCGATCAACGCAGAAAGAGCTGCTACTTCTTTTTCTTTTCTGGCCATGCCAATGGCAACACCCACTGCAAAAATCAACGGCAGATTATTAAATACTGCACTTCCAACTTCATTCATAATTGTAAGAAGAGCATTTAAAACAGTTCCACTGCCAAGGATTCTCTGAAGCCCGTAGGCTTCAATAGTTGTCTCATTTGTAAAGGAGCTGCCAATTCCAAGTAAAAGTCCTGCTACCGGCAGAATCGCTATGGGAAGCATAAATGATCTTCCCACACGCTGTAAAACTCCAAAAATTTTATCTTTCATGTCCTTTCTTCTCTCCTTTCTCTGTGTAAAAAATAAAGACATTAATCTCCATAAATATAAAATTTATGTAAGATCAATGTCTGTTTAAAATAATATAATTTTTTTCTCTACACTGTCAAGGGGTTAAGATCTGGTTTATTTTTCCAATTCATTTCTTATTGTCAATATTCAAAAAATGCATCTTCCAGCATTGCACACAGTGCATGATAAACGGGAAGGTGCAGCTCCTGAACATCTGCTGTACTTTCTCCTGGAACACATATACAGATGTCCGCCAGCTTTTTTAATTCTCCACCCTGTGGGCCGGTAAGGCCTATTACTTTCAATTCCAGAGCTTTTGCCACTTTAACCGCATTCAGTACATTTTCTGAATTTCCAGATGTAGTAATTGCCAGAAGAGAATCATTCTTTCTCCCATAACCATATACCTGCTGGGCAAACACCATGTCAGGAGCAACATCATTAAGAAAAGCTGTAGACAGGGCCTGATGCCCGGTAAGCGAAATGGCAGGAAGAGCTTCCTGCAGGTGATCTGATAAAGAGCCCAGTTTTTCCCTTTTCTCCTGTGAAAGAGGACGTTTTTTCCTGAAGCCTTTCATGAGCTCTCCCACAATATGATCACTGTCTGCAGCACTTCCTCCATTTCCACAGATAAGAAGCTTTCCGCCCTTTTTAAATGTATCTTCCATAGCAAGAAAAGCTTTCAGAATATCTTCTCTGCATCCTTCAAGCTTTGGATAACGTTCCAGAAGTCTTTCTAATTCACTCATATTCAGCCTCTTCTTTCGTTGATTTTTTCATTATAGGCTCTTACTCCAACAGAAACAGCTGCATAATCACCAATCTTTTCTCCCAGCCCGGCAGGAACCACCTGAACTGCCGAAACAGACTGTATAAGGGCCTCTTTTGTCAATACTTCTTCCATACGTTTTCTTAAAAGTTTTTCCTGTCTTAAAAAAATACTTCCAATCACTATTTTTTCAGGATTGAGAATATCAACAAGAATAGCCAGTCCCTGCCCTAATTTGCGTGCAACGGTGTCATAGATTCCAAGGGCTGTAGGGTCTCCTTTTTCTGCAGCTTCTCCAATCGTTCTGGCACTGACAGACTGAAGTTCTGTCTCATTTTTACAAAATAAAGGATAGATTCCCTGTTCCAGGGCTTTTTTCGCTGCCATTTTCCCAAGCTGGGCAATTCCACCTCCACTGCAGAAGCCTTCAAAAGATCCTTCTTTTCCATAGCCTTTTGGCCCTGTTTCTTCCAGCCGGATGTGTCCCACTTCTCCTGCCATGCCATTAGTTCCACTGTACAGCTCTCCATTCAGGATCAGCCCAGCCCCCAGTCCTGTGCCAAAAGTAAGAAAAATCATATTTCTGCATCCTTTGCCTGCTCCAAACTGCCATTCCGCCAGTGCACAGGCATTGGCATCATTCTGAAGCATAACAGGAATATCCTCAAATTTATCCTTAATTGGAGAAAAAAGATCAATTCTGTCCCAATGAGGAAGATTTGGGGGGCTTAAGATAAGTCCATTTTTTTCATCTAAAGGTCCTCCACAGGAAATACCTATTGCAGAAAGCTTCCAGTCTTTATGTTGTTCCAGATTACAGGAAATAGTACTGATAAAAAACTCTATCATCCTGTATGGATAAAGTTCTTCTGTGTCTTTCTGTTCTTTCGTGAGAAATATAACCTGCTCATTCTGTATCCGGATCATAGATACTGCACATTTCGTACCTCCAATATCGATTCCGGCAATTACATCCATAATATTCTTCTCCTTTTTGTCAAAAAAATGACTCTAAGACTGTTTCCAATCTCAGAGTCATTTCCAATCCCGTATAATTAGTTATTTTTCTCAGCGATAGCTGCCTGTGC
>JAQYGS010000160.1 GCA_028722515.1 Clostridia bacterium
CGTGCTTCGCACTCCCACAATCCTGCCCCGAATTCGGATATCGTGGGACATACGTCCCACTTTTATCCTCATTTGGGGCGGGTCAACAAGTCATAAAACCACTTATGTGCAAGCACAATGTGGTTTATGACCTTTTGACCCTGGTATCTTTATTATACAATCAGGACAAATATCCTCCACTAAATGACATAAAATAGCTAATATACATAATACACGAAACAGACCATTTAATAAAGAGTTTTTTTATTTCCATAAGCTCAAAGAAAAGTAATCGTTTTAATGCTTGACAATTTAAAATAGCAGATATATAATCAAGACATATCTGGATTATTTAATGTAAAGTCACTATTTTTTAGAGATTATATTACATGATATAGTCTGTAAAAACTGGTGATTTTTTATTGCCAGAATTCTATTTAATTTTTTTTATTTTTATGGAGGTAACGACATGAACAAGGGAACTGTAAAATGGTTCAACGCAGAAAAAGGTTACGGATTTATTACTGGTGAAGACGGTGCAGACGTATTTGTACATTTCTCCGCAATCAATGGTGAAGGATTCAAATCTCTCGAAGAGGGTCAGGCTGTAACATACGACTTAACAGAAGGCGCACGTGGCATGCAGGCCGCTAATGTTACAAAGTTATAATTCAGGTTTCTGAATTTGCCCGGTAACGACTGAAGGGGAGCAGGTTCTTCTGTCTATGAAGAATCTGCTCCGTTTTTATATACAGAAAAGACGACTGTTGCCAGCCGCCTTTTCTGTATTTTAATAATGTTCCTGTAACTTTCAATTCTGAGATTCCGTAGTCGCTTCTTCTGTAGCTGTCTCTTCTGTAGTTACTTCTTCTGTTGTCCCTTCCACCTCAGTTGTTTCAGTTTCGGTGGTTTCAGTTTCAGTGGTTTCAGTTTCAGTTGTTTCGACCTCTTCTGTTTCCTCAGTCTCAGTGGAGGAAACATCGTCAGATTCTTCGGAAGTCTCTGTATAAAGCTGAGATAAATAATTATCCAGTGCAGTGGTATCCATAACCGTATTCTGGACCACTTCTTCTTTACTGCCCGTAACCTTTACATAAGCAGAATATCCGATCCATCCAACTATTGCGATACAGATAAATGCCCAGGCAAACATTTCCAGGACAAAAAGTGCTCTCTCTTTCTTATCTGCCTTCCCATGACGCATCTTTCTGGCTTTATGTTCATCAACTTTTTTCTGGCTCATGATGTATCTCCTTTGCGTTTCATTTCGTATTTTCATATTATAGCACACCTTAGTGCAAAAGAAAATAGAGAAAAAAATTAAACTGCAACAATTACACCGCCATCATTTGCATACATAGAACTTACTCCTGCAGTATCCAGTACAATAATCCGGGAAAGTTTCATTCTTTCCTCCAGAACCTTCTTAAGCATCTGGGCTCTGGGAGCACAATTACAATGACTGATGGCCAGAACTTTATTTTCACTGTCTCTGGTTTTGTCAACAATCTGCTCAACCATTCTGATTAAAGCTCTGTTCATTCCACGTGCCTGATCCAGCTGGCAGATATTCCCTTCAGGAGTAGATCCCATGACCGGTTTGATCTTAAGGGCACTGGCAACAAAAGCTTTCACCTTGCTTAATCTTCCATTTTTTCTTAATGTTTCAAGATTTTCTAGTACAAAAAAAGTATTCTGGCTCTCTATATAACGCTCTACTGTAGATATGACTTTCTCAAACTCCATACCAGCTTCTTCACATTCCTGAATTTTCAGAGCGATCAGTGTCTGTCCCACGGAGGCCGAACATGAATTAAAGACATGAATTTTTTTATCCGGATGGTCCTCCAGAAGAAGATTTCTGCCAAGAAGGGCACTGTTATAGGAACCGCTCAGTTCTGCAGAAAGTGTGATCACATATATATGTTCAGCGTTACAGTCAAATGCTCTCATGTATCTCTCAGGAGATGGGCATGCAGATTTAGGACATTCCGGACATGCTGCCACTTTTTTCAAAAAACTCTCCTGATCAAATGTTTCATCATCTATGATCTGCTCCGTTCCAACCATCAGCGTAAGCGGTACAGATTCAAAATGTTCATTGTTTTTCCATTCATCCAAAAGTTCTCCACAACTATCTATGACAATCTTATATCTCATCATATTGTCCTCTTTCCCATCATATGTAGTATTCAATACCAGATATATATTATCATACTGTTGTATATTTGAAAAGTATTTTTATTAAAACTCTGTTCTTTTTTTTTGACGTGATTTATAATTTAAGAAAGAAACTCACTGTCATCATCCGGGCTTATTTACCCGGATCTATGACACAGAAAGGAATTTTATGCTTGCATTAACAATTATGGATATAAAAGATTTTATGAATAAATTACTGATTGGTGATGTGTTTGATCATTTTTCTCTTGTTGAAGCTGCCATTACTACTTTCAATATTTTCAGCATTGATGGCCGGCTTCAACAGGATTTCTTTGATTCTGATACCAAAGACTCACTAAGAGAAAAATGTATGGAATATTCCATATGGCGTGATATAAAGCCCTTTTGTTTTTCAATTATCCGTGGCAAACGCACTCCTCTGAATTTTAAGATCATTTTGCAGGTTCCTCAACGTCAGGTACATAAATTCCTTGCAGAAAATAAAATTATTCTCCCGGATAATATCTGCAGCTTTTACCTGAATCTTCAATATAAAAACAAGTCACTTCTATGTACTTCAGGTGTTTCTTATTCATCCTTCCTCCCGGACAGGAGTCTGGAACATTTATGGGATGATTATCTTACAGGTTTTCTGACCAGACATGGGATCCTGTTTCAAAGCCTGTAGTGTATTTGAATTTCCAGTCATTTTTACTGTGCCACTTTATCCTCTGTTTTATACATATAATATGCCAGGATGTCTATAAACTCACTGTTGGTGGGCTTATAATCCATAGTGCATCCTGCAATTTCCTCCAGAACATCTTTGTGATTAACCCAGCATAAGTTCACCAGTGTACGGATATTATGTTCTATATTAGAAGGTGTTGACTTGTATTTTCTTGCAAGTATGGGATAAATGTCCTTCGTAATCTTAAGCGGCCGCTCCTGCATGTTCATAGACAATTTAACAGCATCCGCCACATAATAGTATCCTTTATATTTGGATGTCGCACCCAGTTTCCTGATTAATCCATATATTTCGCTCATTCTTCTTCCTCCTTCAACAAAACCAAACAAGCACTTTTTAATCTGATTTTTCCATCTTCTTCCTCCCTTTTATAATACAATAAATAAAAATAATTTTGTTTTTTTGGAAATAATCCGTCACTTTTCACATAAACACGACATCTTTCTATCAAAATACCAGCATAATTAGCATAAAATCTGAAAGTTATTTTGTCAATAGAAAATATGCAAAATTTTAGCCCAGATTGTTCATCTGGGCTAAAATATAAGAATTTTTATTATTTTGTCAGCATAATTAAAATTTTGTTGCTTCTTTGTACAAATTTTGTCATCTCTTCAGGAGAAAGCTGTTTATGACTGATCATTGCCAGATCATAAAGCTGCTCACAGATTACAGGTACGTTCTCGGAATCTTTATTCTCTGCCAGATATTTTACCAGAGGATGATTTGCATTTAATACAAGAGTTTCCTGATCCTCAAACATATCTGCATTCATTCCATACATATTGTACATCTTCATCATATCCTGCATACGGCGGCTTTCCTCAGAAAGAGTGATCATAGCAGCCACATTGTCATTTTTCAGATTCTCTACATGTACTTCCAGCTTATCCTTATTAAGATTCTTACGGAAAAGTTCTGTAAGAGCCTTTACTGTATCTTCATCAGCAGTACCCTCGCCCTTCATTTCCTCTGTAACATCTGCATCAATTCTCATAAACCTGATGTCCTGATGCTTCTGTTCCAGACTGGAAATAAACGGGCTGTCAATATTATGTTTCAGAATAACCGCATCTTTACCGGCTTCCTTAAACATATTGATATACTGGCTCTGCTGAACCTCATCGGTCACATAGAAGATTGTTGTTTTTTCCGGTTCTTTCTCTTCCGGTTCTTCTTCCTCTGTTTTTCCTTCTTCCGGTGTTTCTTCCGGTGTTTCTTCCGGTTTCTTTTCTTCTGTTTCCGGTGTTTCTGCTTTCTTATTCTCTTCAATGCAGTCTTTCAATGTAAGATATTTCCCGTCAATGTTTTTGAAGAGAATATAATCACTCATTTTTTCTGCAAATTTAGAATCCTTAATGCAGCCAAATTTGATAAACGGGCTGATGTCATCCCAGTATTTTTCATAAGATTCACGGTCAGTCTTACACATTCCGATAAGTTTTTCCGCTACTTTCTTGGAAATATACTCTGAAATCTTCTTTACAAATCCATCATTCTGTAAAGCACTTCTTGATACGTTAAGCGGAAGGTCCGGACAGTCAATAACACCTTTCAGCAACATAAGGAATTCAGGAATTACTTCCTTGATGTTATCTGCAATAAATACCTGGTTGTTATACAGCTTAATGGTTCCTTCAATGGAATCATACTCTGTATTGATCTTGGGGAAGTACAGAATTCCCTTTAAATTAAACGGATAATCCATATTCAGATGAATCCAGAACAATGGCTCTTTATAATCCATAAATACTTTATGATAGAATTCCTTGTATTCCTCATCTGTACATTCATTTGGATGTTTCATCCACAGTGGATGTGTATCGCTTATTGATACAGGACGTTTATTGATCTTGACTTTATCCTTTGCAGGAGAAACCTCAACGATCTCTTTTTCTCCTTTATCATTTTCTTTTTCTTCTGTTTTAGCATCCTCGTGAATACGTTCAACGATCACATCATCATCTTTTAATTCTGATTCATCAATTGTTTCATATTCCTGTGGAGTATTTGCTTTGGAAAGGAAAATCGGAACCGGCATAAAAGAGCAGTATTTTTCCAGAACCTCTCTCATACGATATTCGTTGGCAAATTCCAGACAGTCTTCATTGAGAAACAGAGTGATCTCTGTACCTACTGTATTTTTGTTTCCTTCCTGAATATCATATTCTGTACCACCATCACAGGACCAGTGTACAGGCGCAGCACCTTCCATATAAGAAAGGGAATCAATATGAACTTCATCTGCAACCATAAATGCAGAATAGAATCCAAGACCAAAATGACCGATGATCTGGTCATCTGTAGTTTTATCTTTATATTTCTCAAGGAACTGGGTAGCGCCTGAGAATGCTATCTGAGTGATATATTTTTCCACTTCATCAGCAGTCATACCGATACCATTATCAATAAACTTCAGGGTCTTTTCATCAGGATTTACGATTACCTGAATTTCCGGTTTGTAGTTTTCAGGGAAACTGTATTCACCCATTACTTCCAGTTTCTTAAGTTTGGTAATAGCATCACAGCCATTGGATACCAGCTCTCTGACAAAAATATCATGGTCGGAATAAAGCCATTTTTTTATGATTGGGAAAATATTCTCGCTGTTGATTGATAAATTTCCATGTTTAGCATCCATGTTATATACACTCCTTTTTTCTTTCCATTAAGTAATTTTCGTAACCTTTTCTCTTCTCAGTTACTTGTCTGAAGGATATAGTAATACGGTTTAGTCCAAAAGTCAAGAAAAAATTAGCACTCATTTAAAATGAGTGCTAATTAATATAATTTTAAATCAATTTTGCTCTATTTTCTTTTTCTTCTGTAAATGATCACACCTGCAATACATACAACAGCAATAATCAGAATGATCACAAAAGGAGCAATATTTGTTGTATCGCCTGTCTGAACAGCTTTCTTTGCGTTTGCATTATCCGGCTCAGGTGTAGGTGTTGCTGTAATGTTATTTCCCTGGGCAATGGAAAATACTGCCTGTTTTGTATCCTGTTCACCTGTTTCATTCCATTTCTTTCCATCAAATTCCTGACGGTTGAAAACAACAGTAAGTGTATATGTTCCCGCTTTGGTAATTCCAAAGGTTGCGGTATAAGGAGCTTCGTCCCAGGTGTTTGTGTTGATCACTTTCCATTTATATGGAACATAGCGCACATCGCCTGCTCCAGGACTTTCATTTTCCATTCCGGCTCCCACGGCTGTAAAGGTGATCTTTGACTGAGTGGTATAACCCTCAGAATTGATTCCTGTTATTTTATTATTCTGAGGATCAGCAATTTTTGGTGTGCGTCCTGCATTTACAGTAATCTCAACAGATGTAATAAGGCTGATATCGTCAGGATTGGACACACCATCCGGAAGCACAACGGTTCCCTTGACAGTAAACTTCTGCTCTTCCTTCGCAGAAGGGTCATAGGCGCTGTCCTTTACATCCCATTTTACCTTTGCTTTCATATTCCCACCGGTTGTTTTGATGATAACGGAAGAAGGAAGACCAAGAGCCTTCTCTGACTTCTCCACTCCATTCTTTACCCCTGCAATACTATCAGGTGCCTGAATGCCGGTAAGAATAATGCTCTTCTGTTTTACTGTAAACTGAGTATCGATCATAACAGAAATCTGCTGTTCATTAGGAATCACAATGGTATCAATATATGTTCCTTCGGTCAGGCCCATCTTCGGACACACTGTAAATGTACAGGTTTCTCCCGGATTAAGCTCTGAAGCTGAGATTGGACCAACTTCGAAGCTGTCTGCCTGAGGCTGGCCGAGAGTAAGTGTTGTATTTCCCTCATTTGTCAGTGTAACTGTCTGAGCCTTTGGAGCCTCTGCATATCCTTCTTCAAGTGCTCCAAAATCAAGTTCTGCAGGATTTGGAGTCAGCCTGTAAACTTCCTCTTCCTTCTCTGCAGCAACTTCCACCTGAGCTGTTATCTGAACCATGCTGTCAGGGGAATCTTTTACGCTAAAATTAATCGTATCATTATAAGTGCCTTCATCAAGTCCAGGTTTGGGCTGAACAGTAAATACGGCCTGTTCTCCTGAATTCAGAATATACTCAGAAGTACCATCTGTTCCGGCTATATCAAAATGATCTGCCTGAGGCTGTTCCAGAGTCACTGTGCCTTCACCACTATATGTTATGGTAACCGTCTGGGATTCCTCAATCTTATCATATCCGGCTGTCAATGCCTGGAATGAAAGGGTATCCGGTTCTGCTTTCAACGAAATTTCCGGAGAAGCAGAAGCAGATTCCGTTCCAGATTCATCCAGCTGCAATTCAGACTCAGTGTAAATCTGCATTACATCAGAATCCTCTTCTGTATTCTGATTTTCCTGGACTTCTTCATTTACTTCCTCAGACTGCTCTTCCTGAGCTTCCTCATTTATTTCCTCAGGCTGTTCTTCCTGGGCTTCCTCGTTTGCTTCTCCAGGCTGCTCTTCCTGGATTACCTCTTCAAGCTGCTCTTCTTCAATCTGAGCATTTACTTCCTCAGGCTGCTCTTCTTCAATCTGGGCATCTTCTTCCTCAGGCTGTTCTTCCTGAGCTTCCTCATCTGCCCCCTTAGCCTCTTCCTCCAGTGCAAGTACCTGAGCCTCTTCTTCTGTCTGGGCAGCTTCAGGTGTTTTAGCAGAAAGTGTTCCGGTTACTCCTGAATTCTCCAGTGCTGTTACTGTGAGAACAAGTCTGTATCCCAGATCATCCTGTGTAACAGTATAGGTTCTGTCTGTACTAAGCTCTGTAAGCGTCTTCTCATCTGTCTGCCTTGCCCATGAGAAGCTTACGGAATCATCCGTAAGTCCTTCCGGTGTAACTTTGGAATAGTCTGCGCTTAACGTTATTCCCACAGCAGCCAGGCCTTTTATCTTAAGTTTGCCGCCCAGCTCACCTGAAGGTGTTTGTGCAAAAGCCAGAGACGGAAGCAGGCTGATCATCATCATAACTGCCATTATAACTGCCAGAATTCTTTTTTTCTTCATATGGCATCCTCCCTTTTCTTTCCTGATTTATTTCTACAGAAATTATATCATCTAAAAAATCAGAGGTGTAATATACATTTATCCTTCCACGATCAGATAACGTCCGTCAGGAAGAGAAAAGACTTCACTGGCCTCTTTCAGTTCCTGGTCAGACATTCCATCCACATCTGCTCCCATTTCTTCCAGATAATCCCGTACGTCCTTAAGGGAATCCACAACCTGAGCCATACAGTCTTCAAGAAATTCCTCCGCTTCTTCAAAAGATGATGCTACAGGATGTGGAAACAGCTGCAGCTGATTATCAAGAAAAGTCTGAATACATTCTTTTGTGTACATTAAATTACCTCCTCAATTTTTCCCTTTGCCTTAATAAGTTTCCTCAAAACAGGTTCCACACGGTCCGTCTGCCATAAGGCAGCTTTTTTGACTCCTTCTTTGGAATGGGACATAGCAAAACTATATCCTACTGTCTGAAGCATTTCAATATCATTATATTCGTCTCCGAATGCCATGCACTCCTGTGGCAGAATATTATATTTTTTCTGAAAAGCCTGTATACCTTTTGCTTTGTTTGTGCCAAAAGGAATAAAATCGATCCATTCATTTCCGGAAGTTACCACTTTACACTGCTTTCCGAACCTGTCATTCCAGTAATGCACAGATTCATCTGTAATTCCCGATGGTTCATATACTGCAAGCTTCATAACAGGTTCTGTAATATCGTCAAGTGTACGGATAAATTTGCAGTCATTTTGCACAACATCCACCATATAATGACGGAAGGCTTCCGACTTGGGCATCAGATAATGCCAGTCTCTGGCAGAGCAGGTAAATTCAGCATCTTCTTTTGCCATTATGGTTGAAATAATCTCTTCTGCAAGTTTTCTGTCAAAACCATCCTGATACAGAACCTGTCCATTTTCTACAGACAGGGCTCCGTTTTCGCAGATATAGGCAACATCTGATTCAACAGGCTGAAACATTCTTTTCATATTAGGATATTGTCTTCCACTGGCAGCTACAAACAAAATACCCAGTTCTTTTAGCTCCCGGATAAGAGGAAATATTTCCTCCGGAAGAAATTGTGCACGGTTAAATAAAAGTGTACCATCAAGGTCACTGGCAATCATTTTTATCATGTTGTTTATCCCTCACATAATTTCAGCAGATCAAGGGGAACCTGTGCCAGCACATCTGCTCCATTTTCATTAAGTTCCTTACTTTCCCGAAAACCCCACAAAGCTCCAACTGTAAACATTCCTGCTGCCTTTCCTGTCTGCATATCTGTTCCTGTGTCTCCCACATACATGCATTCTGCAGGCTGAACGCTGAATTCACGGGCAATCATCAAAGCACCATCCGGTGCGGGTTTCCTGGGAATGTCTTCCCTCTGTCCCAGTATAATATCAAAATCTTCTCCATAAAGCTGATTGATCACTTTAACAGCAGCCGGATGCGGCTTGTTGGAACAGACCGCCAGCTTCATGCCTCTTTTTTTCATTTCCTTAAGAGTCTGCGGCATTCCCTCATAACATGTTACTTTATACATAGGATCTTCTGCAAACATTTTTCTATAGAGCCTGTCACATTCCTCAAATAATGTCAGATCCTTATCTCCTGCATCACGCAGCGCTTTTTTTACAAGTACACTTGCACCCTCCCCACTGTAATATTTAAAGTTCTCTACAGGAAGCGTCCTCAGGCCATACTGCTTTAAAATTTCATTGGTCACATAAGCCATTGATTCCAATGTATCGGCCAATGTTCCATCCAGATCAAAAATACACGCTTTTATCATCTTAAGTCACCCTCTCAATTTAATTCCCAGTTTCTTCATTTCATAAAACAGTCTGGAAACGGGCAAGCCTACCACATTATTGTAATCTCCCCGTATTTCCTTAACATAAATTCCAAAGAGTCCCTGTATGGCATAGCTTCCTGCCTTGTCCACAGGCTCTTTTGTTTTTACATATTCCAGAATTTCTTCATGGGACACAGGATAAAAGGTCACATCTGTTACTTCATAAAAAGTGTGTTCCCTAAAGGCTCCATCTTTCCTTTCCATAACTGTCACACCTGTATAAACCTGGTGTGTATTCCCCTGCAGACTTTCCAGTGTATTTACAGCATCCTCTTCATCCCTGGGTTTACCCAGAATCCTTCCGGCATATGACACAACTGTATCAGCACCTATCACCAGTACATCATGTATAGAATCATCCAGGGATCGTGCAACTGATCTGGCTTTACCTGAAGATAACTGCTGCACCGCCTGTTCAGGATGGGAAGTACTTATTTTTTCCTCACCTGATGCAGGGATCACTGTAAAATTCACGCCGGCTTTTTCAAGAATTTCACGCCGTCTGGGGGAAGCTGATGCAAGAATAATCTTATTCATAAAATCTCCCTTTCTGTCCTGACATAGTATAACCTGTATTTTTCAGAGGTGCAACCGATTTTATTTAAATTTTCACTTTTCTTTTTGAATAAAAAGTATTAAAATAGCAGTATCCTATATGAAGAAAATTTAAGAAAATGGGAAAAGAACAGAGAGGAGTCAGAAATATTATGTCTAGTAAGAAAAAATTCTGGGGCTTTGCTGCTGTTGGAGCATTAACAGCTGCTACAATAGGTGCCATGGCTGCTTTATTAGCAAAGAAGAAACCAGCTGAGGAATCCGTTAAACCGGAAAGTGATGAAGATTCAGAAGAAGATACAGAAATTCCAGTAGAGACAGAAGAAGATCAGGAACCTGAAGCCTCTGAAGACTTTGAATCATGGGATAATTCCCCGGCAGGAGAAGAAGCAGCAGAGAAAAAAGAGAACGTGACCTCCGAGGAAGAAGCTCCTGAGGAAGAAACTTCTGAAGAACCTGAAACATCTGAAGAACCTGAAACATCTGAAGAAACGGGTGACACAGAAGAGGATCCTGTTGAAGAAGAGAAAGAATAACCTGAAAAAATACGCCTGACTGAATTCAATTTTCAGCAGACGTATTTTTTATTTCTCATTATGCTTTTGGAAGTTTAAAAGAGCTCTTCAGTGAAACGATCCGGTTAAAGACCGGTGCACCCTCTTTTGAATCACGGAAATCTGCACAGAAATATCCGTTTCTCACAAACTGGAAGCTGTCATATCCTTTCGCTTCCATAAGAGCAGGCTCTACATAAGCAGTAACCTCTGTCAGTGAATTGGGATTAATATTTAAGGAACCATCTTCTTTATTATAAACCCCTTTTTCTTCATCCACAATATTCTCATAAAGACGAACCAGTGCCTTCCCTGCATGGCCTGCCTCTACCCAGTGAATGGTTCCTTTCACCTTTCTTCCATCAGGAGCATTTCCGCCTCTGGTTTCAGGATCATAAGTGCAGTGTACCACACGGACAGTACCATCTTCATCAGCCTCATAGCCTGTACATGTAACAAAATAGGCATTCATAAGACGGACTTCTGTTCCGGGAAACAGTCTCTTATATTTCTTTGGCGGATCTGCCATAAAATCTTCTCTTTCAATATAGAGCTCACGTCCAAAAGGTATTTGGCGGGTTCCAAGCTCTTCATTCTCCATATTGTTGGGAGCTTCCAGATATTCTGTCTTTCCTTCCGGATAGTTGTCGATCACAAGTTTAAGAGGATCAAGAACAGCCATCATACGGGGACGTTTCAGCTTCAGGTCTTCACGGATACAATACTCAAGCATTGCATAATCCACGGAGCTGTTCGCTTTGGATACTCCGCAAAGTTCCACAAACATCTTGATGGATTCCGGTGTATATCCTCTGCGGCGGAGAGCAGCAATGGAAACAAGACGGGGATCATCCCAGCCATCCACAATGCCGTCCTCCACAAGTTTCTTAATATAGCGCTTGCCTGTTACCACATTGGTAAGGTAAAGTTTGGCAAACTCAATCTGTTTGGGAGGGTGAGGATATTCCAGCTCTCTGACTACCCAGTCATAAAGGGGTCTGTGGTCTTCAAATTCCAGAGTACAGATGGAATGGGTAATTCCCTCTATGGCATCCTCGATGGGGTGGGCAAAGTCATACATAGGGTATATGCACCATTTGTCCCCTGTTCTGTGATGTGTCATATGGGCAACACGATAGATCACCGGGTCGCGCATATTCATATTTGGTGAAGCCATATCAATCTTTGCACGGAGGACCTTCTCGCCATCCCCATATTTACCCTCTTTCATTTCTTCAAAAAGGCGGAGATTTTCCTCCACACTTCTGTTTCTGTAAGGGCTCTCCTTACCTGGTTCTGTAAGTGTCCCACGATATTCACGAATCTGGTCTGCTGTCAGATCACAGACATAAGCCTTACCTTTTTTAATCAGTTTTACAGCAGCTTCATACATCTGATCAAAATAATCTGATGCAAAGAAAAGCCTGTCTTCCCAGTCAGCCCCCAGCCATTTTATGTCTTCTTTGATAGATTCTACAAATTCGCTTTTTTCCTTGGTAGGGTTAGTGTCATCAAAGCGCATGTTGAATTTCCCATTATATTCCTTTGCAAGACCATAATTCAAAAGAATGGATTTCGCATGGCCAATGTGAAGATATCCATTAGGTTCCGGCGGGAATCTGGTGTGTACAGTATCATATACACCATCTGCCAAATCTTTATCAATAATATTTTCAATAAAATTTCTGGAAACTGTCTCGTTCTCCATTTCCTGCCCTCCTTCTGCTCTGTTGCCGAAAAATCACCTTTATTTACTGATAAAGCCTGATTTTTACAATGTATAGCCAATTTTACACCAATACAGCGTGAAATGCAACACGAAACTGTCTGAAAAACAGCTTATTGATTTTTTGCTCCAAAGTATTATAATGCATTTAAAGAAATTCAGATAAATAAAGGGAGGAACTATGAGCAAAGGACAGGCATTAAAGAAAGCGATCATTACTGTTTGTTTCGGTTTTTTTGGCGTCCATCAGTTTATGGATCATAAGATTGGTATGGGGATCTTATATTTACTCACATTTGGATTATTTGGTTTTGGATGGATCGTAGATGCGTTCATTGCAGTTGCAGAATGTGTGGATGTTTTCCGAAGAAAAAAGCAGCCGGAACAAAAGGAACAAAAAAACCCCTGATTCTTCAGGGGTTAAAAAAAGCTGATGACGAGAATTGAACTCGTGACCCCTTCCTTACCAAGGAAGTGCTCTACCTCTGAGCCACATCAGCACTCGTGTCGGATCTACCGCTCACAATAGGATATATTAACAGAACTTGGTCTGATTGTCAATCCTTAATTCATATTTTTATTTTTTTCATACTTCATCATCTTTTCTCTTATTTTTCCCCGGATCCGGCTCAGAGCATTATCCACGGATTTAGGAGACTTTTTCAGAATACGGGCAATTTCCGTATAGCCGCTGCCATTCAGGTATAGCTTTAAAACCTGATTTTCCATAGGACTTAGTGCTGAAGAGATCTCCTCCTCCAGATTGCGGACGTTTTCCCGGTCAATAATAATGGACTCCGGATTCTCCACCCACATATCTTTCAGAGGATCTTCATTTCCCTCTTTCTCACCGCTAAGAGAAATATAAGAATTTAAAGGCTGATGCTTCTGCCTGTTGGAATTCTTTATGGCATTATACATCTGACGTTCCACACATACCCGGGCAAAAGTCTGAAAGGATGCATCTCTGCCAGGCTGGAAATCACGTACAGCTTTAAAAAGCCCGATCATTCCCTCCTGGATAAGATCATCATTTTCCCCGCCGATCAGATACATGGTCCTGGCTTTATTTTTTACCAGTCCTTTATATTTTTCCATCAGGTAATCCAGAACCTCTGAATCTCCGTTTTTGGCTCTGGTGATCAGTTCTTCATCACTTAACTCTTCATATTGTCTCATAGTGTCTCTCATTTCGCCTTTAATCTCTGACGGACCACCTCATATCCCAGAATGCCTGCAGCAACGGAAGCATTCAGGGAATCAATATCTCCCTTCATTGGTATGGATGCCGTAAAATCGCATTTTTCACGGACCAGGCGGCTTACCCCTTCTCCCTCGTTTCCAATGACAACTCCGATGGGACCTGTAAGGTTCAGATCATACATGATCTCTCCATCCATATCCGCACATACAAACCAGATTCCTTTTTCTTTCAGTTCTTCAATCGTTCTGGCAAGATTGGTTACTTTTGCCACAGGAGTATAATTTAAAGCGCCTGCAGAGGTCTTTGCCACTACGGAAGTAAGACCTGCCGCCCTCCTCTTAGGTATGATCACGCCATGTGCTCCTGCAAGATTGGCAGTTCTGATGATCGCTCCCAGATTATGAGGATCCTCTATATCATCCAGAAGGAAAATAAAAGGGTCCTCTCCTTTTTCCCGTGCCCTGTCCAGAATATCCTCCACTGTAGAATATTCATAGGCAGCAACCTGTGCAATAACACCCTGATGGGAGCCTGTTTCACTTAACTGATCCAGTCTCTCTTTAGTGACATAATTTATAATTGTATCTCTTTTCCTTGCTTCTCTGGCAATGGTCCGGACTGGTCCGTCCTGACAGCCGTCCAGAAGAAAAAGTTTATCTACACTTTTTCCGGAACGAAATGCCTCCAGAACAGCATTTCGTCCCTCGATCTGTTCACTCATAGCTGATCCTCTCCGATTCCGGCACGGACAAGTTCAATGATCCTGTCGAAATCTTCCTTTAAATATAAATATCCAATCAGTGCCTCAAAGCCTGTTGCCCTCCTGTAATCGGCCATAGTGGCATGCTTTGCCATTGTAGGTGAATGAGCATTTCGTCCTCTTTTATATACACTGTGCTCTTCTTCTGTAAGAAGGGGTTCTATGATCTCCATCATTGAAGACTGGGCAGAAGCTTTCACAAGGCTGCTGGCCTTTTTATGAAGCTGGTTCACCGGACAGTTTCCCCTTTTTACAAGTATGGTACGGATGACCAGTTCATATACGCCGTCTCCGATATATGCCAGAGTCAGAGGAGAATAACTGCGCATATCTTTATCTTCCAGATGAAATTGCTCCTTTAAATATGTTATGCCCTTTTCCATTTTACACCTTCACGGGTATCCTTAAGAATAATTCCCTTTGCAAGAAGTTCATCCCTGATTTCATCCGCGCGTGCGAAATTCTTTGCCTTTCTGGCTTCCTGGCGCTCTTTTATCAGTTCTTCAATATCCTTATCAAGGATCTCATCCTGTTTTTCTGCTTTCAGTCCCAGAACATCACATAATTTAACCAGAGTATCAAGAAGTGCTGATGCAAATTCTTCTGAACTTTCCTGTGTTACACTGGAATTGGAAAACTTAACCAGTTCAAATATTGCAGCCAGAGCATCGGCCGTGTTAAAGTCATCATCCATAGCTTCTTCAAATTTACGGACAAATTCCTGTGACTTTCCAATTAATTCCTTTTCCTGTGCAGTAGCCTGTTTCAGCTGTGCACTGTTTTTCCTGTCCTTAAGATTTGCCGCTGCATCTGTAATACGTTCCAGTGCATTCTTAGAAGCTTCCATCAGATCAGCACTGAAATTCAACGGACTCCTGTAATGTGCATTCAGCATAAAGAAACGCAGTACCTGCAGATCATACTGTTTGCTGATTTCACGGACAGTACGGAAATTTCCAAGAGATTTGGACATTTTTCTGTTATCAATATTTAAAAATGCGTTGTGCATCCAGTATCTGGCAAAAGGCTTTCCGTTGCAGCATTCGCTCTGTGCAATTTCATTCTCATGATGAGGAAAAATAAGATCCTCTCCTCCTGCATGAATATCTATTTCCTCGCCCAGATATTTCTTCGCCATGACAGAACATTCAATATGCCAGCCGGGACGACCGTCGCACCATGGAGATGTCCAGAAAGGCTCTCCTTCTTTCTTGGGCTTCCAGAGTACGAAATCCAGAGGATCTTCCTTCTGTTCCTCTCCGGATACCTGCAGGGAACGAAATCCTGACTGAAGGTCATCCAGGTTCTTATGGGACAGTTTCCCATATCCTTTATCTTTTTTTACTCTGAAATATACAGTGCCATCTTCTGCCACATAAGCATAGTCTTTATCGATCAGTGTCTGTATCATTTTGATCATTCCATCTATTTCCTGCGTTGCCTGAGGATGTGTGGTAGCTGGCTTTACGTTCATGCCTTCCATGTCTTTTTTGCATTCGGCAATATAACGTCTGGAAATTTCATCCGCACTGACTCCCTCTTCTATGGCCTTTTTTATGATCTTATCGTCCACGTCAGTAAAGTTGGATACATAATTAACCTGGTATCCCTTATATTCCATATAACGGCGAACTGTATCAAAAATAATCATAGGACGGGCATTGCCGATATGGATCAGGTTGTAAACAGTCGGGCCGCAGACATACATACGGACTTTTCCCTCTTCCAGAGGTACAAATTCTTCTTTTTTGCGGGTTAAGGTATTAAAAATCTTCATACTCTGTTTTCCTCCAATTCCTTCTCTTCCAAAAGCAGGCACACCGCCTGAGCGGCAATTCCTTCTTCCCGTCCGGTGAAACCAAGCTTTTCTTCTGTTGTGGCTTTTATATTTAATCTGGATTCCGAAATATTCATAACCTGTGCCATTGTGGATATCATCCGGGGAATATATGGTGCTATTTTAGGTTTCTGAGCAATGATCACAGCATCGATATTTCCGATCTCATAGTGATGTTCCCTTAGAAGTGAAACAACATGCTGAAGAAGCAAAAGGCTGGAAATACCTGAATATGCCGGATCCGTATCAGGAAAATGCCGGCCGATGTCTCCCAGGGCTGCTGCACCCAGAAGCGCATCCATCACCGCATGAATCAACACATCTGCATCAGAATGACCCAGAAGTCCTTTTTCCCAGTCAATCTTAACTCCTCCAAGGATCAGATCTCTTCCCTCTGTTAGTCTGTGAACATCATATCCTATTCCTACACGCATTTTATTCTCCTCTGATCTCCAGTAATTTACTTAATCTTAACAGACTGAGTCTCCTTCTTGTATAGGGTGCAAGTTTCAGGCTTAAAGGAATGGAACCCTCATCAAGGCCAATATCTCCCGGGTCTGCTGCACATCCTGCTTTTTTCAACATATATCTCAGATCCTCTTCTTCAGGCAGAGCCTGTATGATCTCTCCGATTTCCTTCAGACAGTATTGGAGACGGGAAAGATCAATACTCAGAAGAAGCTCAGGTTCATTTTCCTCCTGTATTTCTTTAAGGAGGCCTTTCTTTCCAAATGTTTCTTCCATAAGCTGCCGGTCTTCATTATTATAGGGCTTTACCTGGCAGCGTCCCTTTAAAATAGCATGTCCGATCCGCTTGTATTCTTTCAGCACCATCAGAGCTCCCACGGAAACTCTCTCCCCGTGCAGGGCATTCAGATGATCATTGATCACTTCCATTTCCCACAGATGAGACATATGATGTTCCGCACAGGATGCAGGTCTGGAATTGCCTGCCATTTCCGTAGCCAGTCCGGATAAAATCAGTGCATACATAAGCTGTTCGCAGTCATCTTTTTCTCCTGACGCGATGCCGCGAAGGGAAGACCTTACTATTTTCAATGCTTTCTCTTCTACTTTCACAGTTTCCCTGCAGAAATACTCTCCGGTAACAAGATTGGAAATTTTCCAGTCTGCCAGGCAGATATATTTCCCCAGTACTTCTGAAACTCCGGCGGAGGTCAGTCTTGCCGGTGCATTGGCAAAGATGTCCGTATCTGCATAAATGCACAAAGGAGAAACAGCAGTTACCGTCTTTTTTACCCCTTTACAGGTCATAGCTGCCACGGAAGACGCATAGCCATCCCCACTGGCTGCTGTAGGTACGGAAATAAAGGGAATCTTGTTACGATGAGCTATGAAACGGCTGATATCATGGATCGTACCTGCCCCTACAGCAAGGATCAGATCTATGTCTTCCTCCATATTATTCTCCACGATACGTATGGCCTGATGATCAGCCTGAAGATCCTCTGCATCAAGTACCAGAACCTGGCACCTGTCGTATATGTCTTCCATAATTTCTTCTGTTGCCCCATACGTATTGGTATCACAGATAACAAGAGGTGAAATATACTCTTTCAGCATTCCCTCTGACATTTCCTCTTCCAGCTTCTTAATGGCGCCTGCTTCTATCACAATCTCCTTTACTGCTATTTTATGTTCTTTCCCGCAGCTGCAAGATCGGGCAAGATCGTCCGCATCTACTCGCATTTATTTTTTTCCTCCTGACTCCTCTAAACATATTGATTCTGATTATATCCTTGGTATTATACCGTATTTTATTTTAAAAATCAATGATTCCTGACGACCTGTCAAAATAATTCAGGCCTTCCGGATAAATCTCCGGAAGGCCTGTCAGCATTTCTGCAATCTGTTATTTACCAATTTCTGCGATCAGCTCAACCTCACACAGAACATTCTTGGGAAGTGTCTTAACTGCTACACATGAACGTGCAGGTTTGTTTACGAAATATTTTGCGTACACGTCATTAAATGCGGCAAAATCGCCCATATCAGAAAGAAAACATGTGGTTTTTACTACATTTTCAAAGCCTGTACCTGCTTCCTTCAATAAAGCGCCAAGATTCTTCATTACCTGTTCTGCCTGAGCTTCAATGGTTGTGCCGGCAATTTCTCCTGTTGCAGGATCAATTGGAATCTGTCCGGATGTAAATAAAACATCATTAAGGATCATTCCCTGAGAATATGGTCCGATTGCTGCCGGTGCGTTATCTGTATGTATGACTTTCATAATCTACTGCTCCTTTCAGCTTTGTATCATATAAATTATTTTAACTCAAAAAATTATTAAGGTCAAGAAAATATTTTTGTATATCAGAGATTCAGATACTGGTAAACAATACGTGAAATATCTCGTATATTCTGTACTGCCGTATCCTCACTGGAAATCTTTTCAGACATTATACAGATAATGTAATCTGTCTGTTCTCCGTATACAATGGCAATATCGTGCTGCTGGTCATCGGTCTCTCCAGTTTTATTGGCAGATATAATGCCGTCCGGCAGTCCCTCGGGAATTTTCCAGGTTACTTCCTGATTTTTCAGAAGATCCAGCATGGATCCCGATGCTTTGCTGCTTACACATTCTCCTTTATATATTTTTTCAAGAAGAATCCCGCAGTCCTCTGCAGACGTCATATTTCTTCCTCCAAGACTTTCTTTCTGCGAGGAAGAAGGATGGAGCGTATGCTGTACTGTTGTATTATCATATCCCTCTTCTTTAATATATTCGTTCAGTTTTTCTGCGCCTTTCTTAAAATCATAAGAATCTGTCTGCAGTCTCACCAGCTCATTAAATGACTCATTGTCACTGACCGTGATCATATTGTATAGAAGTTCATCCACTTTGGCTGAAATTACCTGAGGATCGGTAATGTTGAATTTCTTTCCTGCATTTTGTTTTACCTGCTCCAGATTGTCATAAGTTCCTGCCATAACAAATACTTTGATCAGGCTGGCGGAATAAAGGGAACAGTTATTAATTGTTATTTTTTCTTTTCTGTCAAGATCCTTTATATAAACACTCCAGTTTCCGTCATAATCAGATATGAGCTCATCCAGCCTCATCTTCAGGTCATTGATCCCCATCTCCCGGTAATTGAGCACTCTTCCTGTTTCATCTGTCAGATACCCCTGGGGAGTGACCATTTTCTCCTGTACCAGTGTGCCCATATCTCCGCCAAAAAAATACATTCCGTCAAATTGCTGCGTATGGCAGTCCATTTCCACTTCATACACTCCTGGCTCTGTATTCATTCTGCCATTTTCATCGAAATAGTAAAAACCGTTAAAGGTTGTTTTATCAAGGATCAGATTATCTATATAACGTACCTGAGGCGCTGCAGAAAGCTTTCCCAGATTATTCACAAAATAATATCCATCAAAATGACCATTGTCCTCCTGCTTCTTACTTCCATATACCGGAATATTTTTTAAATTTTCCAGATGAGAAGAACAGGCTTTAAATTTCCCACTTTCATCATGATAATAATATCCGTCAAAAATAGTTCCATCAATCTCAAAATGATCAAAATAATGAATTTCCGGTACCGAACTTCGTCCTCCGTTTACATCAAGGCAGTAATATCCATCACTTTTCAGAAGATATTTCCCACTTCCGTCATTCATTGGCAGGATCTGCGCCTCTTCCTTTACCGTAGACAGGCTGTCCCCTGATGCTGCAGAAACACTTGCAGAAAAAAATAAAGCCCCCCAGAGAGCCCCTGCACATACACAGCCTGCCAGAAAATTATTCCTTATCTTCATCTGTCTCTCCTTTTTTGATTTGAAAAAGTATAACTGTTTTTCAGATGAATGACAATCCCTTTCTTTATTTTGCGTTCCTGTCTTTCCAGAACCGCTGCAGAAGTCCTTCTACTGTATCCAGTCTGCATGGCAGCCGGTCTTCCCATTCCACAGGAAATAATTTACCATATTCAGGTGTACAGAATCTTTCATCCAGAAGCAGAATCACTCCTACATCTTCCTGAGTACGGATCACTCTTCCTGCAGCCTGAAGCACCTTGTTCATGCCCGGATACCGATATGCATAATCGAATCCTTTTTCTCCCTTTTTGTCGTAATAATCTTTCAGTATCTCCCGTTCTGTTCCGATCTGGGGGATACCGGTTCCAACAATAACAGTTCCGATGAGCCTGTCTCCCATCAGGTCTATCCCCTCGGAAAAAACGCCTCCCAGCACACAGAATCCTACAAGAGTCTGCTGGTTCTCCCGAAATTCTTCCAGGAATTCTTCCCTTTCTTTTTCTCTCATACCTGGTGTCTGAAAAATACATCTCACCCAGTCGGCAGAAAATTCAGCCTCATAAACCCTGCGAACCTCTTCCATAAAGTGGTAGGAAGGAAAAAAAACCATATAATTGCCTTTCCTCTGCCAGACAGTTCGGGCAATATATGATGCAATTTTTTTATATTCCTCATAATTTCGCCGTGTGTATCTGCTGCTTACATCATATCCTGTGAGAATGCACCTTTTCTCCTGGGAAAAAGGAGATCTGACGTAAATTCCATAATCATCACTTCGAGTGCTGAGTAGCTTTCTGTAATAATCCATGGGAAGCAATGTGGCAGAAAAAAACACGGCACTCACGCCTTTCTCCAGACATTTCTGCAGATTTACCGCAGGATTCACACAGAAAAGTTTCAGTCTGAATTTACCATCGTCTCCATTTTCCGTGTATACCACATAATTCTCGTCTACCAGCTCACAGATATTCAGAAAATTTCTTACACAAAAGTAAAAATCAAGGAACTCCTCTTCCATTTCCCGGTTGGGAGAATCCTCCATAAATTTATCCATTTCCCCCATAACCTGAAGCAGACTTAAGGATACAGGTCCTGTATTTTCCAGGATTTCATAATGATCGCAGCTTTTTTTCATTTCCAGAAGCTGTCTGCTCACTTTCTCCAAAGCTTTTCCAAGGCTCTTACTTCTCTCCTTTACCCTTCGCCTGGTTTCCATAACATCTTCCCTGCAGATGCTTGCGCTGTACATTTCCCGTCCTCTGTCCACCAGGTTATGAGCCTCATCAATAAGAAAAATATAATTCCCGGATACGCCGTCTCCGAAAAACCTCTTCAGACAGACATCCGGGTCAAACACATAGTTATAATCGCATATAATCCCATCTGCCCACACTGCCAGATCCAGACACATTTCAAAAGGACACACCTGCCATTTCTGTGCATGTTCAGTCAGAACCTCTCTGTCATATTTGTCACAGGAGGTAAAAAGTTCATAGACTGCATCATTGATCCTGTCATAATGGCCCCGTGCATATGGGCAGTTGTCCGGGTTGCACTGGGTTTCTTCGCAAAGACATAACTTCTCTTTTGCAGTGATTGTAATGGTCTTGAATTTCAGACCCTTTTCCCTTAGAATATCAAAAGCTTCTTCTGCAACAGTCCTGGTAATAGTCTTGGCTGTAAGATAAAATATGGTATCCCCTTTTCCCTCTCCCACAGCACGGACTGCAGGAAATATTGCTGACATGGTTTTTCCAACTCCGGTAGGTGCCTGAATAAAGATCTGCCTGCCGGTGCTGATAGTATGATAGATACCCTTTACCATCTGTCTCTGCCCTGCTCTGTACGGAAAAGGAAATTCCAGCCCATTCATGGAAAAATTACGTTCCCTTCTCCATGCCAGCTGAAAGGATATCCATTTATGATAGGATTCAAGAAGGTCATCATACCACACAGCAAGCTCTTCCATGGATAACTTTTCCCGAAATCTTCGGATCTGTTCCGTGTCCAGACTGATATATGTCATCTGCACTCCAACAGAGGAAAGCTTCTCATTCTCACCGTAAATCCTTGCATAACACATAGCCTGCGCTCTGTGAACAGCTACAGGTTCCTCAAGATGGTCTGGATCTGCATAAATGCCCTTGATCTCATCTATAAAGACATCCGAACCTTCATTAAAAATACCATCGGCACGGCCTTCCACTACGATGATCACATCTTCATATTCACTGATTCTTTTTAGTGAAACCTCCGCCCTGTAATGAGTGCCCATCTGCCCCTGAATCTTTCTGTGAAGCCTGCTCCCTTTCTGCATGGCCTCTTTATCAGGCATTCCTCTTCGGTTATCCAGATCCCCGCTTCTCAAAATAAATTCCACAAGATTTCTGACAGAAATCCGAACCAACGGCTTATCCATATGTCAGATCTGAGTCAGGACAAATATATCATAGATTGCTCTTACCGCAGCTTCGAAATCTCTGTTTTCCACGCCAATGATAATATTTAATTCGCTGGATCCCTGATCGATCATTTTTACATTAACATTGGCATGTGCCAGAGCAGAAAAGATTCTTCCCGCTGTGCCACGATTGGACTTCATTCCACGTCCCACAACAGCGATCAGCGCCAGATCCGATTCCATTTCCACAAAATCCGGCTGTACTGCACGGTGGATTCCTGCAATTACCTGCTGCTCTTTCTCCTCAAACTCAGACTGGTGTACATAAACAGTCATAGTATCGATTCCTGAAGGCATATGTTCAAAACTGATTCCCTGATCTTCAAATACCTGAAGCACCTTACGGCCAAACCCTACTTCACTGTTCATCATAGATTTTTCAATATTAATGGAACAGAAGCCCTTCTTTCCGGCAATACCTGTAATCGTAAATTTAGGCTTTTTACATGTGCTTTCCACGATCAGGGTTCCCTGATCCTGTGGTCTGTTGGTATTTCTGATATTAATGGGAATACCATCGTCACGTACAGGGAAAATAGCATCCTCATGAAGCACAGTCGCTCCCATGTATGAAAGTTCCCTGAGCTCCCTGTATGTGATCGTTTCAATGACCTGAGGATTCTCCACGATCCTGGGATCCGTCACAAGAAAGCCGGAAACATCTGTCCAGTTCTCATACATATCTGCCCGGATAGCCTTTGCCACAAGGGACCCGGTTACATCGGAGCCGCCTCTTGAAAAAGTTCTGACCATTCCATCCTCACTGGCACCATAAAATCCTGGAATAACTGCATTCTCACACCTGGACAGTTTCTTAGAGAGAAGACGATTAGTTATCTCTGACTCAAGATTTCCGTTTTTATCAAATCTGATCACGGAAGCTGCATCCACGAATTCGTATCCAAGATAAGCGGACATAATCTTTCCATTAAGAAATTCTCCTCTGGATGCTGCATATTCTGTACCAGCCTGAGCCTTAAAATCTGCTTCGATCCGGGCAAACTCCTCTTCCAGGGACAGCTCCAGATTCAGACCACGGATAATCTCATAATACCTTTCCTTGATGGCTTTCATCTGGTTACTGAAATCCTCTCCCCTGGCAGCGCATTGATAACAGGAGTACAGCATATCCGTAACCTTCGTATCCCCGTCAAATCTTTTCCCAGGTGCAGAAGGTACCACAAATCTCCTGCTCTCATCACTTCTGATTATTTCTCCTACTTTTCTGAACTGCTGGGCATTTGCCAGTGAACTTCCGCCAAATTTTACTACTTTCTTCATTTCCTGCTCCTTTTATGTCCTAACTTTTTCTCTCTGACGTTGTAAAATCCGTTAAATATTTTATTTAAAAAAATCAAAATTTGCAAGTATTTTTTTCAAATTCTGTCACATCAAAGACTTTCAGTGTATTTCCTTCCACCGTGAAATGTATATCTTTCTTTCCAAATGGCATCCCATATCGTTTGTTTACATCATGCTGATAGCCAGGTCTGGGATCGTCTGCAAGTACTTTCAGAACAGCCTTACGGTCTTTCTCTGGTAATTTCATTAAAAGTTCCTGAGGAAATTCCACCTGAAGCTTGTGGTCTTTCATTTTTTCAGGAAAGCTTCCAGATGCTTCCGGATGACAGTCTGAATAGGGAACATATGGTTTTACGTCAAAAATGGGTGTACCATCCATAAGATCAGCGCCTGAAACATACAATACAGTTCCAAGCTCTTTCTGGACTGCGATCCTGTCCAGTTTTACGCAGGAAAGCCCCAGCGGATTAGGCCTGATGGGAGATCTGGTGGCAAAAACGCCTTTTTTTACATTCCCGCCAAGCCTTGGAGGACGTACCAAAGGCATCCACTCTTTGGAAACATTTTCGGAAAATTCCCATATAAGCCAGATATGGCTGTATTCTTCCAGTCCTCTGAATGCATCTGGATTTCTGAACTCTGGCTCAAATACAATTTTTGCTTTCAGCTCACTGATTCTTCCACTCTGGCGTGGAATTCCGAATTTTGTGGGAAAATCATTTTCAATGTGTGCTATGGCTTTCATAAATTTCTCCCTTTAACTTTGCCATCACAGATGGAAATCTCTCCATATGAGTATGAGGAATGGCACGTGCCGCCACCATCATCTGAAGGAAGTCATCCACAGCGCCAAACTGAATATAAGTCATATGATCCAGAATGCCCTCAATATCATCCAGTACTTCTTTGTCTGTCAGTGCCTTCTCTGCACCAAGAAGAGAGGTATTTCCTGCATTAATGATCCTGTCCCTTTCCATATCGGGATACATACCGATGGTAATCGCAGATTCTTTGGATACATGTCTTCCAAATGCTCCTGCCACATAGAATTTATCTATATCCTCCATAGTAATTCCCGTTTCCTTCATCATAATTTCAACCATGGTATATGCTGCAGATTTCGTTTTCAGAAATTCATCAATATCTTCCTGATAAAAATATAAATCCGGAGCATACTCAACTGCCCATTCTTCTTCCATTTTCCTGATCTTTGGGCTTTTTTCCGGGACAAATTTACCCTGAATATTGATCCAGCCGTTAAGGAAAAGCTCTGCGATCATATCAACGATGCCAGATCCGCAGATTCCTTTTGGAGCCCCTCCTCCGATCACGCCAAGTTTAAACTCTCCCTGTTCCAGTTTGACAGTTTCCACAGCGCCATCTTCCGCCCGCATGCCTGTTTTAACCACTCCTCCTTCCAGAGCCGGACCTGCTGCCCCTGCTCCGCAAAGAAGGAATTCCTTATTTCCCATGACCAGTTCTCCGTTGGTTCCAATATCAAAAAATACACATATCTTATCCTGTTTATATATTTCTGTTGCCACCATGCCGCTTATGATATCTCCGCCCAGATAATTGGATTTTGCCGGAAAAATATATACATAACCATTTACAGGGAGAGACAGTTCACAGCCTTTTATATATCCTGGTCTGTCCGCCCTGACTGCATAGGGAGTATGAAATACACAGAAAGGATCCATGCCAAGCAGGAAATGGATCATAGTGGTGTTTCCTGCGATCACTGCCTGAATGCAGGAAGCTGCAGGAATTCCCGTCTTCTTCTCCAGGATCTTCATAGTGTGACAAATGCTGTCAATTGTGGCCTGTCTCACGGCTTCAAGCTGGTCAGGCTTATCTTTACAGTGAAAGATTCTTGTAAGAATATCGGTTCCATAAGTAATCTGGCGGTTAAAGGTGCTGGCTTTTTCCACGCATTTGCCTGTATTACAGTCCACAAGGCTTACCACCACTGTAGTACTGCCAAGGTCTATGGCAAATCCATAATGTCTGTCACTGGTGTTTCCTTCTTCCAGAGCAGTTACCTCCCACATGTTCCCGTTAAAGGCAAGAGAAGCAGTAAATTTCCACCCTGAATGCTCACATACAGGATATAACTGCCTCATTGCCTGATAGGAAATTTTTCCTTCAATTCCCCAGGCTTTTAATTCATCCAGAATTCTTACCTGGTCTGAACGGCTGTCTTCTTGTGTAGGCTCTGACAGCTCCATATATATTTTCTTACTGATACCTTCCATAAATTCCTGCTCCTTTTGTTCTTCACATCAATGTTCTATACATTTCAGAATGTTCTGATACATCTGAAAATAGGGAATATGATTTTCCCTGCTAAGTAGTGCTACACTTTCGTACTCGGGATAATAGCGCTCTTCTCCATCCAGCAGACAGACCTTTACCAGAGCTTCTCCATAAGGTGTTGTTACCGTTCTCTGCTCTCTTCTCAGAATTGTACGCTCCATTTGCGTATAACGTATTCCAATAGACGTTGTTTCTTCAAAAATAATTTTCTGCAGATCCTTCATTTTTTCCTTTTTACAGATTACGGTCAGAATCCAGGCAGGTCTGTTTTTTTTCATGTAAGCAGGAATATAATGAACATCTCTTGCGCCCTCCTTCATGAGGCGCTCCATTACATATCCAAGGGTTTCCCCGGAGCAGTCGTCAATATTGGTCTCCATCTTTATAACAGAATCCTTATCTCCCTTTTCATTACAAATCAGCATTGCACGAAGGATCCCGGAAGAATCCTCATAACTTATTCCCGCTCCCGTACCTGTTTTTTCCACTTCAAATTCATCTGGAAGAGTTTCTCCTGTCTGTATGGCAGCCACAATTGCCGCCCCCACAGGAGTAATAAGCTGTCCTTTTGCATCTGTAATATTAAGTTTCAGATGATATTTTCTTATTATGTCAAGTACCTGAGGCACAGGAACAGGTAAAATTGTGGAAGAAAATTTTACCGTACCCTTTCCTTCGCATAAAACCGGAACGATCACATCCGTAATGCCCAGGTCATCCAGGCACACTGCCGCAGAAACAATGTATGCCCCATCACGCAGGCAAACCCGGGATTGCTGCTCGTTCAGAATATTCCAGATTCTCACTGCCAGGGTTCTGGCTTCTTCTGTCATATCCGTTTGTTCAACAGCGTGAAGAAACTCCTGATTTCCCCAAAATCTAGTTTCTGAATCATTCTCATAACCAGGCAGGCAAAAATCGCAGGCAAGAATCCCTGCTCTGTCCACCTTCTCTATTTCATAAGAAAAACCGGGAACAGTAAGACTTTCAAGAGCCCGTTTCAAAACTTCCCGGTCAGCTCCCAGATCAAGAAGTGCTCCCACAGTCATTTTCCCGGTAATTCCAGAATAACATTCCAGATACAAAGTTTTTCCTGTCATTTTTCTTTTTCCTCATAATCATCCAGAAAGTTATAGTATTCTCCATCCTTGTGATATCCTATCACAGTACGAAGATTAATATCCCTTACACAATTAAATATATTGGACTCGATCACACTGCTTTCTTTCCTGAAATGGGCGATCAGCTCCTTCATCTCATCACGTTTGGATCCTCTTCCCCCTCCACAGCTTACACAGTTCTCCGTAAATCTGCAGGCACACTGAATGAACTGCAAACCATTGGCATCTCTCCAGGCTTTGATGGCAGACTCCTTGATCAGGTACATAGGACGGATCAGTTCCATTCCCGGAAAATTCTGACTGTGAAGCATAGGCATCATAGTCTGTACCTTCCCGGCATAAAGGATGCTCATAAGAATCGTTTCGATCACATCATCAAAATGATGCCCAAGGGCAATTTTGTTGCACCCCAGTTTCTGAGCATTGGAATAAAGGTAACCTCTTCTCATTCTTGCGCATAGATAACAGGGATTCTTATCAATTTCAGCCACTGTATCAAATATATTACTTTCAAATACAGTCAGAGGAATGCCCAGAAGTTTTGCATTATCCTGGATAATTTTCCAGTTGTCTTCGTTATATCCCGGATTCATTACAAGAAAAACAGCGTCAAAATGGATATTTCCATGTCTTTGAAGCTCCTGTATCAGCTTTGCCATAAGCATGGAATCCTTTCCTCCGGAAATACAGACTGCGATCTTATCCCCTTCCCTGATCAGATGATAATCACTTAGAGCTTTTGTAAACGGTCTCCAGATTGTTTTGCGGAAGGTTTTG
>JAQYGS010000161.1 GCA_028722515.1 Clostridia bacterium
CATACCTCCGGGAAGTACAAGCATATCTCCATCTGAAAAATCTGTATCTTTAAAAATAAGATCAGTAAGCAGGGAGATTCCATGAGATGTTTTGACCTCCCTGGTGTCCTTAATGGAAACTGTCCTGATGTCAATACCGGCACGTCTCATAAGATCCACAACAGTCAGTCCTTCAATATCCTCAAATCCATCCGCCAGAAAAATATATACTTTTTTCATCATTTTTTCCTCCCGTATCATATTTTTTAAATTAATAGGGGTATCATCAGATTCCCATATTGTCTCATCTCACCAGGTAAATAAAGTATGCAGCATAGGCAGCCAGCATAATGCAGCCTTCCTTGCGTCCCAGTTTTCTGTCTTTAAAAACGCACAGCCAGAGGAGAATGCCGGAGGCTGCTGCAATAATGGTATCAACAACAAAAGCGGCTTCAAAATTAACAGGGGTAATCAATGCAGTGGTGCCTACCACAAAAAGAATATTAAAAATATTGCTTCCCACAATATTGCCGATAGCAATATCCGCCTTGCCTTTTCTTGCAGCGGAGACAGAAGTAACAAGCTCCGGAAGAGACGTGCCAAGAGCAACAATGGTAAGACCGATAAACCGCTCGCTTAATCCTGCCGCTTTGGCAATTTCAGTAGCCGCATCCACTGTAACATCACTTCCCCATACAACCAGCACAACTCCTATAACGGTCAGAAGAAGAAGTTTCCACATTGGCTGAAGTTTATTTTCATCTTCCACTTCTGTTTTATTTTTCTTCGCTGACCAGAAGAGGTATATCATATAAACAATAAATGCTGCCCAGAGAATGATTCCCTCCCAAAAAGAGATCTGATTTCCCGAATATCCCAGCCATAGCATAAGAAATGTGATGAAGATCATATAGGGCATCTCAATTTGCACTGTAGATTTTGCAACCGATATGGTTACGATCACTGATGTTACTCCAAGAATAATCAAAGTGTTTAAAATATTACTGCCTACTACATTTCCAACTGTAATGCCCGCATTTCCTTTCAGTGCAGAGGTAATGCTTACTGCAGCCTCCGGTGCGCTTGTACCCATAGCTACAATGGTAAGTCCCACAACAAGCTGAGGGATTCCGAATTTCTCAGCAATGCCTGCCGCTCCGTCCACAAACCAGTCTGCGCCCTTTACCAGCATAAGAAATCCCAGGGTCAATAGTAAAAGCTGTACAACAATTTTCATTTTCCTTTCCTCCAGTCTTTTTTGGCCGATAAAAGTAAAAAAGAGACTTTTACCGCACAAAAATAATGCGATATAAGTCTCGCTCTTATTTCAGTATATGTTCCGGCTTCATAAGAAGCGTGATGACGCAACATATAACATTCTGTACAAATCAGAATGCGAACTACTCCCTGATATCACGATTATTCTATCAGAACATTTTTTTACCGTCAATAATAATTTTCTCGCTTATGGAAAATTCATACATGGATTTTACTGTAAATTTTTCAAAAAACAGTACCACAAACACAAGTTATCTGCTATAATATAGGAAAATTTCACAGGAGGAATTATTATTATGTTAGATAAAAAAGTAGCAGAATTATTAAATGAACAGATCAACAAGGAATTCTATTCCGCCTATCTGTATCTGGATTTTTCCAATTTCTATTATGAGCAGGGTCTTGACGGATTTGGAAACTGGTACAAGGTTCAGGCACAGGAAGAACGTGATCATGCCCTTCTCTTTACCCAGTATCTGCAGAATAACGGAGAGAAGGTAACATTTGAGGCAATTGAGAAACCAGGCGTAGCTCTTACAGATGCCAAGACAGTCCTGAAAGAGGGCTTAAAGCATGAACAGTATGTAACAAGCCTGATACATAATATTTATGACGCTGCATATACTGTAAAGGATTTCCGTACCATGCAGTTCCTTGACTGGTTTGTAAAAGAGCAGGGAGAAGAAGAGACAAATGCCGATAACCTGATCAAGAAATTTGAACTGTTCGGTGATGATCCCAAGAGTCTTTATATGCTTGACAGCGAATTAGCTGCTCGTGTATATGCCGCTCCGTCTCTGGTACTGTAATATGAATCCGGATAAAGTAATTTGTTCCTGCTATAAAGTAACAAAAGGTGACATTATCCGTTCTGTTGAAAACGGAGCTTCTTCATTTAAGGAAGTAAAAAAAGATACCAAGGTCAGCAAGGCCTGTGGCAAATGTAAGAAAAAAGCTAAAAAGTTCACTAAGAAATTACTTAAAGAACAGGAAGCAGAAAAGGAAAAAAAGAATGGAAATTGAACGTAAATTTCTCATTGACAAGGGAAACCTGCCGGAGAATCTGCAGTCTTATCCATTTCATAAAATCGAGCAGGGATACCTGTCCACTCAACCTGTGGTCCGTATCCGTAAAGAAGACGACACCTATTATCTGACATACAAGTCCAAAGGCCTCATGGCCCGGGAAGAATACAATCTTCCTCTGACGAAAGAGTCATATGAGCATATGAAGCCTAAGGCCGACGGGATTATTATATCCAAAACAAGATATCTGATCCCTGAAAAAAACGGCCTGACCATTGAACTGGATGTTTTCGATGCGCCTTATGAAGGTCTTTACCTTGCGGAAGTAGAATTTACATCTAAGGAGGCAGCCATAAGCTATACTCCTCCGGCCTGGTTTGGCAAAGATGTGACCCAGTCAGGCGAGTATCAGAACAGTACATTAAGTCTTGGAAAAAGGTAAGAGTTACATACTCTTACCTTTTTCTGCTGCTCCATTTAATGCCTCAAATACAGCGCTTCGCAAGCCTCTCTGTTCAAGAATGCGCACTCCTTCAATAGTTGTTCCTGCCGGAGAGCATACCATATCCTTCAGTTCACCAGGATGCATTCCCGTTTCAAGCACCATTTTTGCACTTCCAAGGACAGCCTGGGCAGCAAATCTGTATGCCTGTTTCCTTGGCATTCCCTGTGCTACTGCTGCATCAGCCATAGCCTCAATAAACATAAATACGTAAGCAGGTGAGCATCCGCTGACAGCACCTGCTGCATCCATGAGCCCCTCAGGAATGATTTCTGTCTTTCCAAAACTGTCTGTGATGCTGCAGATCATCTTCATATCTTCCTGTGTTACTTTCTCATTGGCACATACGGCAGTCATTCCTTCT
>JAQYGS010000162.1 GCA_028722515.1 Clostridia bacterium
CCTTTGTGAAAAAGATCAAATGTGCCATACGTAATAACTATCTTCATAATTTCACACTTCTCAAGACTGTTTATCAATTTCCTGACCTTCCGATTCTTCCAGAAGTTCTCCGCTGTCCACCTCTCTGGTGCTTTCTTCCAGTTCCTCCATCAGTTCCTCAAGCGAATATTCTTTTTCTTCCTCATCAAGGTTTATAACTTCCGTATGTGCTTTCTGTTCTTCCTCTGTTTCCAGAGTAGCGGCCAGTTCTTCAATAGCCTTTCTCCGTCGGTTAAGCTGTTCATACTTATCCTCATCACTGTCGTATTCTTCTTCCAGGCCTTCATCCCGTATGACTTTATCCTTCTTAAAGAGCAGGAAGGTAATCAGGTTCAGTATACCTGTATATATGAAATCTACCGGAAGGCTTCCCAGAACCAGAATAAACAGGAAGGAAACTAAAAGCAGCACCCATACATTCATAAACGGCTGTGCCTGAAGGATAAAAAGACCGTTCATTACAATTAAAAGGGGATAATGGAAAAAATAAATTCCCATAGTATGCCGTCCGATATAGGTCAACGGCAATTTCCTGTCCGGGATCAGTGCAAGCATGGTGTATATTACCAGAAAAGAAACAAGATACATCAGCAGACGTATAATAATACCTTCCGTATTGGTAAGACCGCACAGCTTATAACTGTGGTTTCCCCGAAAAATGGCAATTCCGATATCATTTCCTATCATATAATGGGGAATTGCCCACAAAAGGACAGCAGAAACAGGAATCAGTACCCATTTTCCCACAAATTTACGGATCTCCCGGATGTAATCACTCTTCCACAGATATCCTGCCACAAAAAACGGAAAAAATACCACAATTCTTGAAGCAGACAGATATGTGGTAAATTCCGGCCTGGTGCCTGCCCACAACGCAAAAATAATGCTCAGAGGCACAATGAACCTGAACTTGCCCATCGCCTCAATGGTAAGCCTGTACACCAGAAGTGCCAGAAGATACCACATAGCCGTACCTGTAGGCCTTAACAGTTCATAGTCCATAGATTTCCCCAGCCAGATCTGGCTGTACCATGTCAGGGTATAACCAAGGATGTATGGAATAAGAAGATTCTTTATATTCTTCAGAACATTCTGAGGTTTCTTGGAAAGATAACCGGAAATAAAAATAAATGCCGGCATGTGAAAAATCGTTATTGCATACCAGATGTATCTTATAACCTCTTCTGTCTTCACCAGCTGAAATGCGATAATGTGATTAAACACAACAAGAAATATAAGAATTACTTTAATATTGTCTATCAGATAGGAATATGGGACAGACGTCCTGTCTGCTTTTGCTTTCATAACTTTACAGTCCTTTAACTTTTTTATTACGATAAGCATAACATACTTTTACATCTTTTGGAATAGAAAATTAAAAGACAGTTAATGATAATATTTCCATATTCCATGGATGGCATAAGAAATAAAGAAAATAAGACTCTTTACAGACCCATATCCCATGTATCTGTAAACTTTATACGTCATGCCTGCAGATTTAATTTTATTTCTGGACTTTCCCTCTTCACTGAGGCGGTATTTCAGATAAGGCTTATCAATGCCTGCCCCTGGTCCATAATCTCTGAGTACTTTCAGCCATGTAATATAATCCTCATGGCTGTCATCATGCTCCATGGGAAAAGATAGTGCCGCTTCTTTTCTTATAAGAACCGAGGAACAATTAATACTGTTATGTTTCAGAAGATCTTTATATGTGATCTTGTCTCCTACGGAAATATATCTTCCCGTGTCGGTTCCATCAGGATTCATCAGTTCCCTTCCAGTGGAACAGAGCACATAACCTGTTTCCTTAAGAACTTCAAGCTGTTCTTTAAGCTTCCCTTTCTCCCACCAGTCATCAGCGTCCAGAAAGGCAATATACTCCCCTTTTGCCGCCTGAACTCCACGATTTCTGGAAGCAGCTGCTCCTATATTTTTTTTATTCCTGATATATTGAAAGTCCTCCCTGCCCATATAGGCAGACAGGACTTCCTGTGTCTGATCTTCTGAACCGTCATCGATCACAAGGAGTTCCAGTGGGACCTCCTGGGAATAAACGGATTCAACAGCCTGTTTAATATATTTCCCGCCATTATAGACAGGCATGACCACAGATACTAAGGGCTGATTCATTTCTTTTCCTCCGGTTTGTCTTTATGATGTTCTGCAGAGTTTTTCAGTGCATTTACCTGCTTGTCATCCACACCCTCCGAAACCTCTTTCTGGAAAAAGATCTTCCCTGTCATGAAGATCAGTTTAATATCCAGTAAAAGTGAATAATTCTCAATATAAAACAGATCAAGCTTCAGCTTATCATATGGTGTTGTATTATATTTGCCATAAACCTGGGCATATCCTGTAAGACCTGCTTTAACCTTAAGGCGATAATAAAATTCCGGAAGTTCTTTCTCGTATTCCCTCATGATTTCCTTACGCTCCGGGCGTGGGCCTACCATGGACATATCTCCCACAAATACATTAAACAGCTGGGGAAGTTCATCCAGATGAAGGTTCCTGATCACTTTCCCTACAGGAGTAATTCTTGAATCATGTTTGGATGCAAGACGCGCTCCATGAACCTCTGAATCCACACGCATGCTGCGAAACTTGCATATTCTGAAGGATTTACCGTTTAATGTAAGACGGTTCTGAAAATAAAACACCGGTCCTCTGTCATATGCTTTCACCGCAATGGCTATGATAAGCATAATGGGAGATGTGATCACAATACCGATTCCTGATATCAGTATATCCATAATCCTCTTGGCAGCTCTCTGCTCCACCGAAAGGCCCATATTTCTGGACATAAGAAGAGGTGTGTCAAATAAATGAATTCTGTCACTTCCCATAAGAATAATGTCTGATATCTTGGGGCTCATATAGCAGCGTATAGAATGGGCGAAGCAGTATTTCAGATAACGGTTTCTTTCCCCGGAAGGAAGATCCCAAATGATCACACCGTCGTATTCCTTCATCATTCTGTGGATCTCCTGCTCTCCTGCCGATGCATGCACCTTACCGCTGATGTTATATTTATCCCGCCGGGAATTCATTTTATTGATCAGGTCATCGCCCGGATCCTTGTCCCCATAAATGACAAGCAGATTTCTTGCCCTGTACAATCTGGAATAGATATGCCTTGAACCCAGAATCCAGACAATATTCAGCACGATCTGAACGCCTGTCATCTCAACCATAGGCCATGGGGACAGGAACCATCTGTTGATCAGCGTGATCTGGAAGTATTCCACCACATTGGTACACAGAAGTGCCAGAGTAAGGGAATAGAACACGTCGATCCTTTTCAGATATCCTACTCTCAGGCCTCCATACAATTTGGCAAAAAGTACAAAGATCATTCCATATATAGCGATCAGGGCCCAGTTACCCTTGCGCCAGAAAGGTGCATGGATCTGTCCTCTGTAAACTGTGTACCACACATATGCAAAAACAGCTGTCTGTGCCAGAACAATAAGACTGGCAAGACCAAATACAATAAGACGTTTATAATCTTCTTTTTTATTCACATAATCCCTCTTATCTGATAAAAACATTCTTTTAACTTCATTATTATATCCTATGAATCAGATTACGTCCAGCTATTCTGCGAAAAGTGCTTCATTGTTTTTATACAGGATAACAACCTGTACGTATTCTTTAAAATGTAAAGCCTTATGCATAATATTTATTTTTTTTGCAAATTTTTTGTTGATTATGCATAAATTTTTTTGTTTTTTTTCATTTTTCTTCCATTTTTTTTACATATTTTTTGTATAAACCTATGGAAATATACGAAAAAAAATTGTATAATTGTTAATATGACTAAGAAAGCGAGGGTTCACTATTATGAAACAGAATAGTATGTTGGCTATGATCTTAGCCGGCGGTCGTGGCAGCCGTCTGCATGACTTAACCAATAAAGTGGCAAAGCCAGCCGTTTCATACGGCGGTAAATATCGTATTGTAGACTTTCCTTTAAGTAACTGTGCCAACAGTGGTGTAGATGTTGTTGGTGTTCTTACACAGTATGAGTCTATCCAGCTTAACAGCTATGTAGCAGCCGGCGGACGCTGGGGACTTGATGCCAAAGACAGCGGCGTTTACGTTCTTCCTCCACGTGAGAAAGCAGATGTGAATCTGAACGTATACCGCGGAACTGCAGATGCAATTTCCCAGAATATCGACTTTAT
>JAQYGS010000163.1 GCA_028722515.1 Clostridia bacterium
AGAGATGGCATCCATGACAGGCGGTGGTGTACAGACACCTGGATTTATGGGACATGGCAAACATTTCATTTCATCCAAGAAATTTATGAAGGCAGAAGGCGGTATCGAGCGTATCGTATGGATGCCTAAGGAATTAAAAGATTTTGTTGCTGAGCGTTTAAATAAAACAGCAAAAGAACTTTATGGAATTGACAACTTTACAGATATGATCGGCGATGAGACGGTTACAACAGATCCGGAAGAGCTTGTTGCATTTTTAACTGAACATAATCATCCCGCCTTGTCAATGGATCCAATGATGTAGTATACTAAACAGGAAAGTGGGTATGTCTGCCAAAAGACATATACATAGTAATATTTTAAGGAGGCCAAAAAGAAATGCCGTTTAATCAGAAACTTCAGAAATTCAATGCAAAGATTAATACAGTCACAATTGGTAGCGGAGACAAGACTGTAACGATCGGCGGAGACTCTACTTATCCATTCTACAGCTTTGATGCACCATCAGAAAATACACCTAAGATCGGTGTGGAAATTTCTGATATGGGTCTTGAAAATGTTGTATCCGAAGGAATCAAAGCTTACTATGAAGGCGCAACATCCATTGGTGATCTTGCAAAGAAAGCCGCTGCAATGGAAGGCGCAGATTTTGTAGCTCTTATTCTTGAGGGCGGAGATCCCAATGGTGTTAACAAACCAGTGGATGAATTAATTGCAGTTGTAAAAGAAGTAGCAGATGCAGTTGATGTTCCGCTTGTTGTAGAAGGATGCAAGAATGTTGAGAAAGATGCTGAACTTCTTCCTAAGGTTGCAGAAGCGCTTCAGGGAAGAAACGTTCTTATTCTTTCTGAAAAAGAAGAAAACTACAAGGCAATCGGTGCTTCAGCAGGACTTGCTTATGATCAGATCGTAGGCGCAGAATCTGCTGTAGATATTAACCTTGCTAAACAGCTTAACGTTGTTACCACACAGTTAGGTGTTAATCCTCAGAAGATCGTTATGAATATTGGCAGTGCAGCTGCCGGATATGGATATGAATATGTAGTATCCACAATGGACCGTATTAAAGGTGCAGCTTTATCCCAGAACGATAATATGCTGCAGATGCCTATCATTACACCGGTATCCGCTGAGACATGGAATGTAAAGGAAGCAACAGCTTCAGAAGAAGATATGCCTGAATGGGGTCCGGAAGAAGAGCGTGGAATCGATATGGAAGTTATGACAGCAGCAGCAGACCTTGCTGCAGGATCCGATGCTGTAATTTTAAGACATCCGGAATCTGTAAAAACTATTTCCAAACTGATTAAAGCACTTGCGTAATTGAATAGGAGGAAGATAAAAAATGGCACTGAATGGTATTCAGATTTTTAAATTAACACCTAAGAAAAACTGTAAGGAATGTGGATGCCCTACATGTATGGCTTTCTCTATGAAAGTTGCACAGGGCGCAATGCAGATTGAGCAGTGTCCACATATGTCTGATGAAGCTTTAGCTTCTCTGTCAGAGGCTACAGCTCCGCCTATGAAGACCATCAAGATCGGTACAGGTGATGGTGAATTTACTCTTGGCGGTGAAACAGTATTATTCAGACATGAAAAAACATTTGTAAGCAAGCCAAGATATGCTGTAGGTCTTTGCACATGCATGGATGACGCAACAGTAGATGCCAAACTTGCTGAGATCCCGAAGGTTGATTATGACCGTATCGGTGAGAGAATGTATGCTGAACTTATTTTTGTAAACTGCAATGAAGGCGCAGATGCTGAGAAATATACAGCTCTGGTTAAAAAAGCAGCTGGTCTTGGCAGAACTCTGATCCTTGGATGTACAGATCCTGAGATCGCTAAAGCTGCTCTTGCAGTATGCAAAGACAGCAAACCGGTTCTTGACGGAGCAAATGCTTCCAACTACGAAGCAATGAACGCAATTGCTACAGAAGCAGGTGTTGTTCTTGGTGTATCCGGAAAAGACTTAAATGAATTATACGATACAACAGCAGCTCTTGAAAAACTTGGAAACAAGAACCTGATCCTTGATACAACAGGCGCTGACGTTAAAGAAACCTTTGCAAATACTGTACAGGTACGTCGTGCAGCACTGAAAGATCAGGACAGAACATTTGGATATCCTTCTATCGTTAACCTTGTAAAGGTTGCAAGAGGAGATCTTCATTTACAGGCAGCTCTGGCAGCTATGTTTACAATGAAATATGGTTCCATTATTGTTATGGAACAGATGACATATGCAGAAGCACTTCCATTATACGGCCTGCGTCAGAATGTATTTACAGATCCGCAGAAGCCAATGAAGGTTGAGCCTGGCATTTATCCGTTAAATGGTGCAGATGAGAATTCTCTGGTAGTTACTACTGTAGACTTTGCCCTTACATATTTCGTTGTATCCGGTGAACTGGAGCGTTCCGGTGTTCCGCTTAACCTTGTTATCAATGATGCTGGCGGACTTTCCGTTCTGACATCCTGGGCAGCTGGTAAATTCTCCGGCAACAGCATTTCTTCCTTCATCAAAGAAAATGTTGAGCCGAAGATCAAATGCAGAAAACTGGTTATTCCTGGTAAAGTAGCAGTTCTTAAAGGTGATCTGGAAGCAAAACTTCCTGGATGGGAAATCATCGTAGCACCAAGAGAAGCTGTACAGCTTGTTAAATTCCTTAAGGATATGCAGGCAGAAGGCCAGATCTGATCGTAACATTTTGCCGGACCGGTTTCATGCCGGTCTGGCTGTAAGTGAAATTTTTTTATAAGGAGAATACGATTATGGCAAAATTCGTAACAATTGGAGAGAGACTTTCCACTACTGCACCTGCAGTAAACAAAGCATTCACTGAAAGAGATCCTGAGCCAATCATTAAGAGAGCAAAACAGCAGCTGGATGCCGGTGCAACATACCTTGATGTTAACATCGGACCTGCAGAGAATGATGGTGAAGACCTTATGAAATGGGCTGTTAAACTTCTTCAGTCCGAATTTGATAATGTACCGCTTGCTCTTGATACAACAAATAAGAAAGCGATTGAAGCCGGTATTTCCGTATACAACAGAGCAAAAGGAAAACCAATCGTTAACTCTGCTGATGCAGGGGACAGAATTTCCAATATCGATCTTGCAGCTGCAAATGATGCAATCGTTATCGCTCTTTGCTCTTCCGGTATGGTTGCAGCTGACAACGATGAACGTATGATGCATTGCCAGAACATGCTTGAGAGAGGTTTATCTCTTGGCATGGAAGCTGAAGATCTCTGGTTTGATCCGTTATTCCTTGTCGTAAAAGGAATGCAGGACAAACAGATGGAAGTTCTTGAAGCAATTAAGATGTTCTCTGATATGGGACTTAATTCCACTGGCGGACTTTCCAACAACAGTAACGGTATGCCGAAACACATCCGTCCGATCATGGATTCCGCTCTGGTAGCAATGGCTATGATGAATGGTCTTACTTCTGCTATCGTTAATCCTAATGACCTCCGTCTGATGGAAACAATTAAATCCTGTGATATCTTCAAAGGCAACACTCTGTATGCAGATTCTTATCTTGAAATCTGATCAGATCATTTTACAGAACGGATAACTATGGGGGCTGAAGGCTTCGGTCTTCAGCCCTTATTTTAATTACAGGCTATTACTATGAGAAAGGTGGTTGCCGGATGTTTAAGGTGACATTTTCATTTGAGGATGGCAGTGTGGTAGAGACGTTTGCCAATGCGGGGGAAAATTTACTGGAAATTGCACGAGGTGCAAACGTGGCAATTGATGCTCCTTGTTCAGGAAATGCATCTTGCGGAAAATGCCGCGTTCAGTTAAAAGAGGGAGAGCTGGAGAGTAAAAAGACCTTACATATTTCTGATGAGGAGTATCAGGAAGGTTGGAGACTGGCATGCTGCAGTAAGATCATTGCTGATGTTACTGTTCTTGTTCCAGATATTGCTTCTGCGTATAAGAGCAGAATGAAGGTAGCTGATTTAAGTTCAAAAGAAGAAATAGCCATTTTTGAAAATGCCAAGAGAGACATTGAACTTGCAGGCATTGAACTGAAAAACAGTCTGGATATTGTGGATGTGACAATGACACCTCCATCTCTGGATGATACTATGCCGGATAATGAAAGACTGACCCGTGCTCTTCGAAAATATCTGAATATCAGCAGAGTCAGAATTCCTTATGTTGTATTAAAAAAACTGCCGGATGTTTTGAGAAAAAATAATTTTTCTGTAAAATGTGTTCTTCGTACGACCTCTGAAGATATGTATGTATATGATATCTTTGGAAAAGATGAAGACGTGATCATTGGCGGTCTTGCTGTAGATATTGGAACTACAACTGTATCTGCCGTACTGATCAATATGGAAAATGGTGAGATTCTTGCCAAAGGCTCCGCAGGCAATGGACAGATACGTTTTGGTGCTGATGTTATCAACCGTATTGTGGAATCACAGAAACCGGGAGGAAAGAAGAAGCTTCAGGATGCTGTGATAAAGGAAACCATTAATCCAATGATCCATGAAATGTGTAAAAATGCAAAATTTCCCAAGAATCGAATTTACAGGATGTGTGTAGCATCAAATACAACCATGAATCATCTGTTTGCGGGAATCAATGCGGATCCTCTTCGTACAGAACCATATATTCCTGCATTCTTTAAAACAAATTCCCTGTTTGCTTCCGATGTGGGAATTGATATTAATCCGGATGCCCATATTATTATGGCTCCAAATATAGGAAGTTATGTGGGCGGTGATATTACTGCCGGAACTATGGTCAGCCAGATCTGGAACAGACCCCAGTTTTCCCTTTTTATCGATTTGGGAACAAATGGTGAACTTGTTTTCGGTAATTCCGATTTTATGATGAGCTGTGCATGTTCTGCAGGTCCCGCTTTTGAAGGCGGTGATATCAGCTGTGGCATGCGTGCTACAGATGGTGCGATTGAGGCTTGTACCATAGATAAGGAAACTATGGAACCCACTTACAGGGTTGTGGGTGATCCGGGAACCAAACCGGTAGGTTTATGCGGTTCCGGAATCATTGATGTGATCAGTGAACTTTTTATCTGTGGTATCATTAATCCCAAGGGTAAATTTGTCCGTGAGGGTAAAAGAGTACGTCATGATAAATATGGAATGGGCAGCTATGTGATTGCTTTTGAGGAAGAGGCAGGCTCTGTAAAAGATGTGGAGATCACGGAAGTGGATATTGATAATTTTATCCGTGCAAAAGGAGCTATTTTCTCTGCAATCCGTACTATGCTCAAATCACTTGATTTTGACATCAGTATGATTGATGACGTTTATGTTGCAGGAGGAATCGGAAGTGGCATTAATATGCAGAATGCTGTAAATATTGGTATGTTTCCGGATATTCCTCTTGAGAAGTTCCATTATATCGGTAATTCATCCCTGACTGGAGCTTATCTTATGCTTCTGTCTACTCCTGCAGAGAAAAAAACATATGAGCTTGCATCCAATATGACATATATGGAGCTGTCCACTGTGCCAACCTATATGGATGAGTTTGTAGGGGCATGTTTTATCCCTCATACGGATACAACAATGTTTCCTACTGTAATGGAGGAAGTTAAGAACCGTTGACATTATATAAGTATTTTAAATTCTGGAGGTAATGCATGGCTTTTCGTTTAGATGATCTGAATTATGAGAAAGACAGTAAGGAACGTATGCCCTGGGAGCATTATAAAGAATTGTACAGCGCATCAGACCCCGGGCAGATTGCACAGAAACTGGGTATTCCTTTTGATGAGGAAACAAAAATGTTTACGCTGGCTTTCCTTGGAACAGAATACAAGATTTCCTGGCCGGATTTTGAGGTGTCTCATATACCGGATGATAAGGAATTTTATCCTCTGGAAGAAATGATCTATGCAAAGATCCTTACGATCCGTTTTCTTATAAACGGTGTAAGATCTGAAGGTTCCGGAAAATTTAAAACATATCGTGAAATGCCATGGGGAGAAGTTTATTTAAGACAGTTTGACGGACGCTGTATTAAACGTCTTGCTTTTTCCTATGGGAATAAGCTGGATGTTTTCAGAACTGTAATGGAACATATAAAAGCAGTACCTGTGCCTTATGGAGATGCGGCATATGAGGTGGAGATCTTCCCGGAATATAAGATCAGAATGATTCTGTGGGAAGGAGACGATGAATTTCCACCTTCCTCCCAGATCCTGTTTTCCGATAATTTTCCTGTCTCTTTTCAGGCGGAGGATATGGCGGTAATGGGTGATGTGATCATCGGCTCTTTAAAGGCATTTGCAAAGGTATGCTAAAATGTTTCAAATATAATTAATTCCATTTTATTAATATGTGCAAGGAGGGTAATGTTATGGGATTCAAATCAGACATTGAGATTGCTCAGGAGAGCGAGATGCTCCCCATCACTCAGATTGCGGAGAAAGCAGGTATTGATGACAAATATCTGGAGCAGTACGGCAAGTACAAAGCAAAAATCGACTACAATCTTCTGAAGGAAACTGACAAACAGAACGGCAAGCTGATCCTTGTTACAGCTATCAACCCCACTCCTGCAGGAGAAGGAAAGACTACAACAACTGTAGGTCTTGCAGACGGAATGCAGAAGCTTGGCAAGAAAGTTATGGTTGCTCTTCGTGAACCATCCCTGGGACCGGTTTTCGGTGTTAAGGGCGGCGCAGCAGGCGGCGGATATGCACAGGTTGTTCCTATGGAAGACATCAATCTTCATTTCACAGGCGACTTCCATGCCATCGGTGCAGCCAACAACCTTCTGGCAGCTATGATCGATAACCATATTTATCAGGGCAATGCATTAAACATCGACCCAAGAAAGATCACATGGAGAAGATGCGTGGATATGAACGACCGTCAGCTCCGTAATATCGTTGACGGACTTGGCGGAAGAACCAATGGTGTTCCCCGTGAAGACGGATATGACATCACCGTTGCTTCTGAGATCATGGCAGTTCTGTGTCTCGCAAGTGATATTAAGGATCTGAAGGAAAGACTTTCCAAGATCATCATCGGATATACATATGGCAAACCGTCAGAGCAGAAACCGGTTACAGCTGGTGACCTTCACGCAGAAGGCGCTATGACCGCACTCCTTAAGGATGCCCTGAAGCCAAACCTTGTACAGACACTGGAGCATGTTCCTGCCATTGTACACGGCGGACCATTTGCAAACATCGCTCACGGCTGCAACTCTGTAACAGCTACAAAGATGGCCCTCAAGCTTGCTGATTACACCATCACAGAAGCAGGATTCGGTGCTGACCTTGGTGCTGAGAAATTCCTTGACATCAAATGCCGTATGGCAGGCCTGAAGCCAAACGCAGTAGTAATCGTTGCAACAGTACGTGCACTGAAATACAACGGCGGCGTTCCCAAGGCTGAACTTAACCAGGAGAACCTGGAAGCTCTGGAGAAAGGTCTTCCGAACCTTCTGAAACATGTAAGCAACATTACAAATGTATACAAACTTCCATGCGTGGTTGCTATCAATGCATTCCCTACAGATACCAAGGCAGAGCTTGACCTTGTGGAAGCTAAATGTAAGGAGCTTGGCGTAAACGTTGCACTTTCCGAGGTATGGGCAAAAGGCGGCGAAGGCGGAATCAAACTTGCAGAAGAAGTTATCCGTCTGTGCGATGAGCCAAATGACCAGTTTACATATTCCTATGAGCTGGAAGGCTCCATCGAGGACAAGCTGAACCAGATCGTAAGAAAGATCTATGGCGGCAAAGGCGTTGTTCTTACAGCTAATGCACAGAAACAGGCGAAACAGCTGGAAGCTATGGGCTTTGGCAACTGCCCGATCTGCGTGGCAAAGACACAGTACAGCCTGACAGACGATCAGACCAAGCTGGGTGCTCCTACAGACTTTGAAGTAACAGTACG
>JAQYGS010000164.1 GCA_028722515.1 Clostridia bacterium
TTTAATTTTAGCTTCGATGGATGGAATGCATTGATAAAAATTGATGGCGGTGCGAACAAAGGCGATGACAAAGCAGGTGCATTTGGCATTGGTAAAAGTGCTCCATTTAGCAATTCGCATTATAGATTGGTGTTTTACAGAACATACAATCAGAAATATGAGCGTGCAGCACAGGGCATTTCAAGATTAATGTCCTATCAAGAGGGTGCATTAATGACTAGTGGTATTGGTTATTACGGAGAAGCAAAAGGAAATAATCCGGTAGAGGTAATACCAGAACTTGATAGCATAAATAGAAGATCCGAAGTAGGGACGGATGTCTTTATTTATGGATTTAAGTCAGCAAGCGAGTGGGAAACAGAAATTACTGTAGCGTTATTGGAAAGTTTTCTTATGTCATTTTTTAATGGGCAGCTTCGGGTAAAGGTACAGGGAAGAGAAATCAATAAAAAATCATTACCAGGATATATGGAACGTGTTCATAGAGAACGCCCGGGTGCGACCAAAGGAACTTATGGTAATTATCTTGCATTGACGCGAACGGAGGGAGTTCATACATATTCACAGGATTTTCATGGTATGGGTACATTGGAGTTGAGACTGTTGGTCGACCCGAATGAAAAACTGGACAGAAAAGTTTTGATTGTGAGGAAAGCCGGAATGAAATTATTCCGTCTTGGAAATATATCCAAGTTGGTTCCCTTTACAGGAATTCTTGAATTAAAGGGAAAAGATTTGAACAGTTATTTCCGTGCTATGGAAACGGTTGCTCATGATAATTGGGAACCTGGAAGACATTCAAATCCGAAGCAGGCCAAAGCATATTATGAGGAAATTAAGGACTGGATTAGAACCATTGTGGCAGAACTTGCTGAACATACAAGCGATGATGAAATGGATGTTGAGGGTTTAGGCGGTGTTCTTCAAAAAGAGCCGGAGGCAGTAGAAACTGGAGCTTCAGATAATAAACGAGAAAATATTAATGATCATCTAGGAAACATTGATGTATTGGAGCGTCCAACTAAGACTCCATCAAAAGGATTCTTTTATGGAAAAGGGGATGAAGGCAGCAGTCAATCTACAACCACAAGTGGAACACTTGGAAAGACAGGCGAAGCCGGACTTAGAATTCTGAAAGGAAAAAGAAAGCGAAAAAAATTAGATACACATCGGGGGATTCCAGATCCGAGTGGGAAAGATGTTGTTGTTCAGAAGAAACCGGGTGGAGAAACTAGTTGTCCTCTTAAAAATGTGCGCATTATAAAGAAGGGTACAGGAATATATTCACTTAATTTTGAAATACCACATGATGTGGAGTATGGAAGAATTGAACTGGTCACTGTAGGAGAAAATGGAAAGTCTAATAGGCTTCGTATAACAGATGTTAAGCCGACATCTGGATGTGAAACGGCAAAATTAAATGGAGACTTTATAGAAACTGCGAATATGACATCTTTTGGGAAAGTGAAGATTATTGTAACTCTTGCGGATTCACATGATTATGCTATGGAGGTAAATGTATATGAACATAACTAATAGATTGTTTACCTATCCAGTATTAAGTGATGAAAAGGACGATTATAAAGATTCCTTTTTTAATGTTGATTACGAACAGACGATGCAAGGAGTCAACAGCCTAAAGTTGAGTTTTGATATCGCCATGAATTGCCGTGACCTGGAGCAGCTAATCATAGATGGAAAGGCTGATTATGTCATTCATTTGGAATGTTCGACAACAGCATATAGAGAAGTTCTGCATTCTGTATCAAAGCATATTGAACATGTTATACCAATTGGAAGAATTAACGGATCATTTGATGCAGTGGCATTTATTATTCTTAAAAAGAATATTACAGGGTTTTTCTGCACAGATTGGGTAGATGATTTCAGCGATACTACATTTAATTTATTTGCTGGATCTATTCTGGCTTATCAGAATCTTAGCAGTTTGGATGTAACAAAAGATTATGAGGAGTTTACAAATGCAGGTTCGATTTTCTCTGTTTATAAAAGAATCACGGAAGGTGACTGCCCAGCTGAAATAAATCTTGATTCAACTAAAATTAGGATTGGTTTGGGAACTAAAGATTATGATATATACGCAATGTATTCTGGGAAGACAGAATTACAGTCGCTGTTTCACTCGATGTTAATATTACCTGCATTGGTTTATGTATTTGAAGAATTAAGACAGGAAGGCGGAGAAGAAACTTATCATAACAAAGAATGGTTTTTAGCCTTGGAAAAGTCTTATGCAAAGAGGGGAATAACTTTCATGGAAGAGGTGCTTAATCCTGAGAAAACTTCTTATCAGTTGGCGCAAGAGGCAATGGAACTGCCCTTGAGTAAAGCATTCGACCAGATTCCAATATTCTTTGATACCACAGAGGAGGACTCGTAATGAAACTGTACATAATGAAGCGAGAAGCACTCGAAACGCTTAAAGCTAATTTGCCATTCGTTTATGGAAAATACTATACAGAAAAAACAAATCAATGGATTTCCGATATTTGTGGAGAAGATCCTTTTATCGAATTTAAGGATGTTACAGAATTTAAATTGGCTGATTTGAATTCTGATTTGACACCTGGAGAAATAGATCTTAATAATTGCAAGATTCTTTATGAGAAACTGCAGTTTTTGAGTGAATCGCAAGCCAGTGATGAACGTCTATGGGCAGGTTTGGCTCATACCACATTTTACGATTATATGCGTAAGCGGTGGGGGTATGGATACGGGAAAAAGCCGAAGAGTGCTGAAAAAGAAGCGGGTGCTATCCAGACCAGATTTTTTTACAGATATACTGGAAGAAGTGGATTTTACAGAAATACGTTATCAAAATGCTGGTGGGTAGGACATAATACTTATGATCCTAATAATAATCAAAATCACTTCGAAAGCCTGGATATTATTGGAAGTAATGATTTGAACTCTAAAATCAGTGAGTTCTTTTATAACTTTACCTTCTCATCTAATCCAGAGGTTATGGCTGGCATTATAGAAGCACTCCGACAATTTAAAGAGGAAGGCCGTCATATACTGGTGCGTGATCATATAAGACCTGCAATGTCATATTTAAATGCAGTTGGAGGATCAGTGGTTATTGATTGTCTGGAAAGGGAGGAAATAACTCGAATATTCTCTGATGCAGTAGATGCAATTATGCAAGGTGATGTTCCTATGTTAAATCTTGAAGGAAATATATCTGCAGAAGAAGAGGATATTGATTATTCTGATGATGAAAATACAGATGCTGTTGATAGATCAGATGTTCCTGAGGTGACATTAGGATGTAAGGTTGTAATTCGTAATATAGATAAGGAAACCAAAACATATAAATATGACATGGTAAATGGAATGCTGCCTAAAGCGGTTGAAGTGTTTACAGGATGTAAAGTTGGAGATGTAATTGAAATGATGGGAAAAGAATGGAGGATTGAGGATGTAATATTCTGAATCTAAAA
>JAQYGS010000165.1 GCA_028722515.1 Clostridia bacterium
TAAAAATTCAGAGTATTTTCTTAATATCCCAGTTGATTTATAAGGAAATTATCTTTATAATAAAAAAGATAACAAGAGGAGGAATAAGATGGATAATATGGACAGTAATCCAAACGGTAACCGCCCTGATAACAACAGGGAACCGGGTAATATGGATCCTAATAAAAAACACCAGTCGATCCTTGCGTTTCTGATATGTCTTCTGATCACTCTGGTCTGCTTTGCATTATTTACCAATATGCTGAAAGACAATTCCAGTGAGATTTCTTATGACAAGTTTATCGAGATGATAGATAAGGATCAGATAAAAGAAGTAACGCTTCAGTCTGATACTCTGACTATTGTTCCGAAACATCAGGAAACGGATTTCCAGGAGAATGTTTACTATACTACTCAGATGGAATCAATTGACAAACTTACTGAGCGTCTGGAAGGTACAGGAATTGAGTTTCATGCAGAACCGCCGGATGCATTTGGTGAATTTGTTGCCATGCTTGTGAGTGTACTGCTTCCTACAGTGTTACTGTTTGTTCTTTTAATGGTATTTATGCGCCGTATGAATAAAAACGGAGGAATGATGGGAGTAGGCAAGAGCCGTGCCAAATCGTACATTCAGAAGGATACGGGCATTACATTTAAGGATGTGGCAGGCCAGGATGAAGCCAAGGAATCCCTGCAGGAGGTTGTGGATTTTCTCCATAATCCCGGGAAATATACAATGATCGGTGCCAAACTTCCCAAGGGAGCTTTGCTTGTAGGACCTCCAGGAACAGGTAAGACTCTTCTGGCCAAGGCTGTTGCAGGAGAGGCTCACGTGCCTTTCTTTTCCCTTTCCGGTTCGGAGTTCGTGGAAATGTTTGTGGGTGTAGGAGCTTCGCGAGTCCGGGATCTTTTTGAGGAAGCGAAGAAAAATGCACCCTGTATCATTTTTATTGATGAGATTGATGCGATCGGTAAGACTCGTGATTCTCATTATGGGGGCAATGATGAACGTGAACAGACACTGAATCAGCTCCTTGCTGAGATGGATGGTTTTGACACATCAAAAGGACTTCTGATCCTGGCAGCAACCAACCGTCCTGAAGTCCTGGATCCTGCCCTTCTCCGTCCGGGAAGGTTTGACAGGCGTGTGATCGTTGACCGGCCTGATCTGAAGGGGCGTATCGAAATCCTTAAGGTTCATGCCAGAAATGTTATGCTGGATGAAACGGTTGATTTTGAGAATATTGCTCTTGCAACCTCAGGTGCAGTAGGCTCTGACCTGGCTAATATGGTCAATGAAGCTGCAATTCTTGCAGTAAAAAACGGCAGGCGTGCAGTATCCCAGAAGGATCTTCTGGAAGCAGTTGAGGTTGTCCTTGTGGGAAAAGAAAAGAAAGACAGAATTCTGAGCCGCCAGGAACGCAGAATTGTCTCCTATCATGAGGTGGGACATGCTCTTGTAAGCGCTCTGCAGAAGGATGCGGAACCTGTGCAGAAGATAACCATTGTACCCAGAACTATGGGGGCTCTCGGATATGTAATGCAGGTTCCTGAAGAGGAGAAATATCTGAATACCAAGAAAGAACTGGAAGCTATGCTGGTGGGATATCTTGGAGGCCGTGCTGCTGAGGAGATTGTATTTGATACGGTTACCACAGGCGCTGCCAATGATATTGAACAGGCCACTAAGGTGGCCCGTGCTATGATCACTCAGTATGGTATGTCACAGAAATTCGGCCTTATGGGACTTGCATCTCAGGAAAACCAGTATTTAAACGGACGCACGGTGCTTAACTGTGGTGACGACACGGCAACAGAAGTGGATCATGAGGTTATGACTCTTCTTCATAATTCCTATGAGGAAGCCAAGAGACTTCTTCTGGGACACAGAGAAGCTCTGGATAAGATTGCAGAATATCTGATCCGAAAAGAGACTATTACAGGTAAAGAATTTATGAAGATATTCCGTGCCGTGGAACGGGGAATGGAAATTCCGGAAAATCTGGATGATCTTGTGCTTCCTGTGTCTGAGAATGAAGAAAAACCTGATACAGAGGAAAAACATATTCTGTAAATTTATTTTAATACCTATGAAAGCCGGGGAGATCCCGGCTTTTGCTGATATGAACAGATGAACTGTTTTTTCGGAGCTAAAGGAGGAACAGGCTATGTTTCAGATTGAAGAAGAATTAAAGAAGCTTCCGGCAAGCCCCGGTGTTTATATTATGCATGGGGAAAAGGATGAGATCATTTATGTAGGAAAAGCCGTAAGCCTGAAGAACCGTGTGCGTCAGTATTTTCAGAGCAGCAGGAATAAAGGTGCCAAGATTGAGCAGATGGTTACGCATATTACCCGATTTGAGTATATTGTTACAGACTCAGAGCTTGAAGCCCTTGTTCTGGAATGTAATCTGATCAAAGAACACCGGCCTAAATATAATACAATGCTCAAGGATGACAAAAGTTATCCGTTCATAAAGGTAACGGTAAATGAAGCTTATCCCCGTGTATTATTTGCCAGAAGAATGAAAAAGGACAAAGCCAGATATTTCGGACCCTATACAAGCGCAGGTGCAGTTAAGGACGTGATAGAGCTTGTAAGAAAACTGTTCAAAGTCCGTTCCTGCAACAGGTCTCTGCCCAGAGACTGTGGGAAAGACAGGCCATGTCTCTATTATCATATGAAACAGTGTATGGCACCCTGCCAGGGAAAGATAAGTCCGGAAGAATACAGGAAAAATATTAATGAAGTTCTTCGTTTTTTAAATGGGGATTTTGAACAGACTATAGAGGAACTTACCGATAAAATGATGGCGGCATCTGAGGAGATGCGTTTTGAGGATGCCATGGAATACAGGGATCTGATCTCCAGTATCAGAAAAATTGGTGAACGTCAGAAAATCACCTCTTATGGGGAAGAAGATAAGGATATTATTGCAGCTGCTATGGATGAAAGTATGGATCTTAAAGACCAGGATGCAGTTGTTCAGGTCTTTTTCGTGAGAGCAGGAAAACTGATCGGAAGAGAACACTATTATCTTCATGTGGCAAGAGGAGACACCAAGGCTCAGGTTTTATCCAGTTTTCTGAAACAGTTTTATGCAGGCACTCCTTTCATCCCCAGAGAGATCATAATACAAAAAGAAATTGAGGACGCAGCCCTTATTGAAGAATGGCTCAGCTCCAGAAAAAAACAGAAAGTATATATTCGTGTGCCCAAAAAGGGTACGAAGGAGAAGCTTGTGGAACTGGCAGCAGAAAATGCCAGAATGGTTCTAAATAAAGACAGAGAGAGGATCAGAAGAGAAGAGGGAAGAACCATTGGGGCAGTTCATGAGGTGGAAAACTGGCTTGGCCTTACGGGACTCAACCGTATGGAAGCATATGATATTTCCAATATTAATGGATTTGAATCGGTAGGTTCTATGGTGGTATATGAAAAGGGAAAGCCCAAACCCAGTGATTATCGTAAATTCAAACTGAAATGGGTACAGGGACCCAATGATTATGCCAGTATGGAGGAAGTGCTTACAAGACGCTTTACACATGAGGGGAAAGACGAATTTGACAGCTTTTCTATTATGCCGGATCTGATCCTTATGGATGGAGGAAGGGGACAGGTTAATATTGCTCTGAAAGTTCTTGAAAAATTAGGACTTAATATTCCTGTGTGTGGTATGGTAAAAGACGATTATCACAGAACCAGGGGGATATATTATAATAACGTGGAGATACCTGTTGATACATCCAGTGAGGGATTTAAGCTGATCACAAGAATCCAGGATGAGGCACACAGGTTTGCCATAGAATATCACCGTTCTCTGAGAAGCAGGGAACAGGTTCACTCTGTTCTTGACGACATTCCGGGAATAGGAGAGACAAGAAGAAAAGCATTAATGCGCCGGTTCAGATCCATTGAAAATATCCGGGATGCATCTGTAGAAGAATTGGCACAAACAGAATCCATGAATCAGAAAAGTGCCCAACAGGTATATGATTTTTTCCATTCCCGTCAGCCCTCTCAGTAGATTTCTCATTGAAGTTGCTTCTGATGATGTGTTATAATAATTAATATTAAATTTAAAAGGAGAAAAAAATGAAGGGTGTACAGTTGACGAAATTAGTTCAGGAGCTTGGACTTCATAATCTGACTCCGGAAATTGACCTGTCTGAAATTCTGATCAAGACAGCAGAGATAAACAGACCGGCATTACAGCTGACAGGATATCTGGAACATTTTGCAAATGAGCGTGTCCAGATCATTGGATATGTGGAATATACCTATCTGATGCAGCTTAGTGACGAAGAGAGGAAATTTAAATATGAAAGATTCATTTCCAGTAAAATTCCCTGCGTAATTTTCAGTACTATGACAAGACCTTCACAGGATATGATCGAACTTGCACTGAAATATAAGGTTCCCACATTTGTGACGGAAAGAACCACTTCCAGTTTTATGGCGGAGATCATCCGCTGGCTGGGTGTACAGCTTGCTCCCTGTATCTCTATCCACGGAGTACTGGTAGATGTATATGGAGAAGGTGTGCTGATCACTGGAGAGAGCGGTATTGGTAAAAGTGAGGCAGCTCTGGAGCTGATCAAGCGAGGCCATCGTCTTGTCAGTGATGATGTGGTGGAGCTTCGTAAAGTAAGTGATGTTACACTGGTGGGTTCAGCTCCGGATATTACCAGACATTTTATTGAGCTGCGAGGAATTGGCATTATTGATGTGAAGACCCTTTTCGGTGTGGAGAGCGTAAAGGATACCCAGTCCGTAGATCTTGTGATCAAACTGGAAGAATGGGACAGAGATAAGGAATATGATCGTCTTGGACTTCATGAAGAATATACGGAATATCTGGGTAATAAAATCGTATGTCATTCACTTCCTATCCGTCCGGGAAGAAATCTTGCCATTATTGTAGAATCTGCTGCTGTTAACCACAGACAGAAGAAAATGGGCTATAATGCTGCAGAAGAATTGTATAAGCGTGTACAGGCAAATCTTGCAAAGAAACGTGATGACACAAAATAAACGGATCAGTTTAAACAGGGAGGATATAATGGGAAAGTATTGTTTTGGAATTGATGTTGGCGGAACAACTGTAAAGTGTGGACTTTTTAAAACAGATGGCACACTGATAGAGAAATGGGAGATCCCCACCCGTAAAGAAAATAACGGAGATCAGATTCTTCCGGATATAGCAGATACGATTCTGAAAAAGATATCAGAACTTCAACTTGACAAAACGGAAATTGATGGTGTTGGAGTCGGTGTTCCGGGACCTGTGAATGATAAAGGACAGGTTTTATGTGCGGTAAATCTTTTCTGGGGATTTAAGGAAGTGACGAAGGAAATTTCAGAGCTTACCGGATTACCTTCAAAGGCAGGAAATGATGCCAATGTTGCTGCTCTTGGGGAGGCATGGAAAGGTGCCGCAGCAGGAGCAGTAAATGTAATTATGGTTACTCTTGGAACAGGTGTAGGCGGTGGAATCATCATTGATGGAAAAATTGTCGCTGGATCTCACGGCGCCGGTGGAGAAATTGGTCATGCCAATATGAACCATGAGGAAACAGAAGAATGTAACTGTGGAAATTGTGGATGTCTGGAGCAGTATGCATCTGCAACCGGAATTGTACGTGTTGCCAGAAGAGTTTTGGATTCTTCACAGGAGGCAAGCGTGCTTCGCTCTGTTACATCCCTCTCTGCAAAAGATGTTCTTGATGCATACAAAGAAGGAGATTCTCTTGCTGTAAAGATTATGGAACAGGTTGGAGAAAAGCTTGGAGGAGCACTTGCTATTTTTGCCTGCGTAACAGATCCTCAGGTTATTGTGATCGGAGGAGGAGTTTCCAAAGCCGGGCAGCCTTTAATTGATTGTATTGAAAAGTATTATAAAAAGTATACTTTCTCTGCATGCAAGAATACGCCAATCGTTCTGGCAAGCCTTGGAAATGATGCAGGAATTTATGGATCTGCCCGTATGGTAATAAAAGAGGACTGATCAGGACTATTCAATCATATTAAAAGGGCTTTCACGATCATTTGATATCGTGAAAGCCCTTTTGTCGCAGCAGTATGGTTTAACTTCTATTCATAATAATCAATCTGGTAGGCATCGTCACCATTCTGATCTTCATCCCCATTTTCATAATCATATTCGATGTCATTCTCTTCCATATTTTCATCCAGTTCAGTGTCGCCGTTTTCATCCTCCGGGTTTTCAGGGGATTCCCCGGGAGTAGGCGATACTTCAAGGATCTCTGCCTGCTCTTCCTCTGTCTCTTCTTCATAGAAATGCTGGTCGCAATATTCTGTAGGCATTGTTCCCACGTCAAAATATTCTGTAATCACAGGGCAGCCTGCTCTTGGAAGGAGGCCTGTTTCTTCGCAGATACTTGTCATTTCCACGCTGGCAGGTTTCTGGAAATCCTGGTACTCTAATCCTTCGTGGATTCTGGTCATGACTTTTTTCCACAAAGCTTTATGGAAGTTTCTGGCATAATCAGGAAGTTTTTCATTATTGTCATATCCGGACCAGACAGCACAGGTGTAATACGGAGTATAACCCACAAACCATAAGTCATTATAAGCTTCTGTCGTACCGGTTTTTCCTGCAACAGCCATATTATCAAGCTGACAGGCTGTACCGGTACCCTGTCTTACAACATCTTCCATGGCACTGGTGAGAAGAAAGGCGGTGCTCTCTTTTATTACAGAACGTTCCGCAGAAGTATTCTCGATCAGTACGTTGCCGTTATGGTCAAGGATCTTCGTGTAATAAACTGGTTTGATATACTTGCCATTGTTGGCAATAGAAGCATAGGCAGCACACAATTCCACGTTCGTTACACCTCTTGTGATACCTCCAAGTGCAGTGGCAAGGTTCGCATCGCTCCATACATTTCCATTGGCGTCCATATCAGCTTCTGTTCCATGAGCAAGTGTGGTAAATCCAAAGTTATCCAGATACTGAAGCCCAAGTGCAGGCGTTACCTGCTCCAGACATTTTACTGCAACTACGTTAACAGAGTTCTGAATTGCAGTACGGATAGTAGTGGTTCCGTTATAGCTTCGTGAAGCATTATTTACGGGAGAGCCGTCAGGATAATTATATGGCTCATCCTCAAAAGTAGTCGCAAGCGACATTCCCTTCTCATTCAGGGCAGGTGCATAGGTGGATACGATCTTAAATGTAGAACCGGGCTGACGGGTAGTGTCTGTAGCACGGTTAAGTGTCAGGCTGGCTGTCTTCTTGCCTCGTCCGCCTATAATACCTTTTACATAACCGGTATGCTGGTCGATCACACTCATAGATGACTGGGGCTGTGGGGCAAAATTTACACGTTCTGCCACAACCTTGCTTCCGTCAGCAAGGATGCTCTCCTTATATCGGTCTACATAAGTCTGGCCTTCTTCCGGTGAATCAAAGAGGAGGTCGAAGGAAGGATCTTCATTCCGGAAATAAAGCTGTAACATTTCCTTACTGTAGTTTACTTCCTTTCCATCAGGGGCAGTTACAGTAAGTGCATAATCAAGCTCATACTGAATCTGATCAGGAAAATTGGCAGGATCGGAATACTCTTCATCAAGAATGTTCTGAATATTGGGATCCTGGGTAGTATAGATCTTAAGACCACCGCTGTACAGAAGGTTCTGTGCCTGTGTTTTGGTATAACCTTTAATATTCATAAGATCATTGACTACCTGATCAGTCAGTTCATCCTCAAAGTAGGTGTATATGGTATTCCTGGAACTGGAAACGGTCTCCTGAGCTTCCTGGATACGTGCATATACATCATCATTCAGAGCCTCATCATACTGGTCCCCAGTAATATAATTCTGGTCCAGCATATGTTTCAGGACATCTTTTCTACGTTTGGCATTATCCTTAGGGTTAAGGATAGGATTATATCTGCTGGGGTTCTGGGTAATTCCGGCAAGAGTTGCACATTCCGAAAGGTTCAGATCCCATACATCCTTGTTAAAATACTGTCTGGCCGCTGCCTGAACTCCATATGCGCCTGCACCAAGATTAATGGTATTCAGATAGTTCTCAAGAATGACATTTTTATCCTGAATCTTCTTCTCTACCTGAACTGCCAGATACTGCTCCTGAAATTTACGTGTGAATTTCTCAAGCCATGTGGATTCGCTTGTCCAGTTGGTAAATACGTTGTTCTTCAGAAGCTGCTGGGTAATGGTGCTGGCACCCTCAGACAGATCTCCGGTTGTGATTGCCTTGACAGCGGCACGCAGAATACCTCTTACATCGATTCCGTTATGTTCATAAAAACGCTCATCCTCAATGGCTACTACAGCATGCTGCAGATCCAGAGGAATCTGTTCGATTGTGACGGGAAGCCGGTTAGAGCTTGGGGCTGCAAGCTTACGCATCTGATTCCCCTGATCGTCATATAAGAAAGTTGCATAGCCTAAAGGCATAATATCAATATCATCTACATCCGGTGCATTGTCGATCACTCCCTTGAAAGACCCTGTTCCAAGACACACACCTCCGACAAAAAGTGCAATAAGTACAATAAAAAAGACTCTGATCAAAGAAACCCGGGCTCGTTTTCCCATCATTGATGTACGGGAAATCAGAGAATTTCGCTTCTTTGCGGTCGCTTTTTTTCCGTAGTTCATGTTAGACCTCCTTTATAATCCGTTATATTATATCAAATAAAAATACGTAAATAAAGCAAAATCTTTAAATTTCACATTTGATTTTATAATTCATTATGTGGTATCCTGATATATAGTATACACAGGGCTGACAGAATTCTGTAATAAAGAATATTTGCCGCTGTTATAGAACCGGAGGTACAGGAATGCTGGATAAATATAAGACTGTATATAAAGGTGGTGAAGGAGAGATCACCGAGAAAAAATCAAGGTTTATTGCAACCGTATGCCATGTGGAAACAGAGGAGGAAGCTCTGTCATTTATCGAACAGACAAAAAAGAAATACTGGGATGCCCGCCATAATTGTTTTGTATATTCTGTTGGAAAAAACAGAGAATTTACCAGATGCAGTGATGATGGGGAACCTTCGGGAACCGCAGGAAGACCTATGCTTGATGTGATCCTTGGAGAACAGATCTATAATGTGGCAGCAGTAGTCACCAGATATTTCGGAGGTATCCTTCTTGGAACAGGAGGCCTGGTGAGAGCCTATTCCAAAAGTCTTCAGAAAGGACTTCAGGCCAGTGTTATTATAGAGAAAACTTACGGAATCTCTCTGGAGATCATTACAGATTATAATGGAATAGGTAAGATACAATATATTGCAGGGGAGAGAGGACTTCCTGTTCTGGATTCGGAATATTCGGACAGAGTAGTTCTTCATATTCTTGTTCCTGCTGATCAGGTGCAGGAGGTAGAAAAAGCAATTACGGAAGGAACCAGTGGACGTGCCAGAATGAAAAAGGAGAAAGATCTTTATTTCACAATGGCAGATGGTGAAATAAAGATATTTGAAGATTGAAAAAGCCCGGGTATTTCTGCCCGGGTTTTATAATAAGATTTTCAGCATTTTTCAGGTTCAGGATAATCAACTCCAAAAGTTTCTACGGTCATGGATTTGATTTTCTGCTCATCAAGAGGACGATCGTTATAATCTGTGTCTTCTTCAGCAATCCTGTTTACCACATCCATGCCTTCAATAATTTTTCCAAATGCTGCATAGCTTCCATCAAGATGGGGAGCATCTTTATGCATAATAAAAAACTGGCTTCCTGCAGAATCAGGATGCATAGCTCTTGCCATAGAAAGAACACCTGCAGTATGCTTCAGGTTATTCTGGAATCCGTTCTGGGTAAATTCTCCTCTAATGTTGTATCCCGGACCTCCCATTCCGTTTCCATTGGGACATCCTCCCTGAATCATGAAGCCATTGATTACACGATGGAAGATCAGGCCATCATAAAATCCTTTTTTTACCAGGCTGATAAAATTATTTACTGTATTAGGTGCTATATCTGGATATAATTCAACCTTCATCACATCCTGGTTTTCCATAGTAATAGTTACAATAGGATTTGACATAGTTTCTTCTCCTTTTTAAAAAGTATTGTATTTCCCTGTTCGCTCTATTATAATATGCAAAGAATGATTCTGCAAGAAAAAGGTGGAAAAGATGATAATAGAAACAAAATCGGCTCAGGAAACATTTGAGGCAGGAAAAAAGATCGGTGAACATGCCAGACAGGGCCAGATTTATACACTGACCGGAGATCTTGGAACAGGCAAGACAGTTTTTACACAGGGTGTGGCGGCCGGACTGGGTATTACGGAACCGGTCAACAGTCCTACTTTTACCATTATTCAGGAATATGATAGTGGGCGGCTTCCCCTGTATCACTTTGATGTATACCGTATTGGTGATATTGAAGAGATGGAAGAAATTGGTTATGACGATTATTTCTTCGGGCAGGGTGTGTGCCTGATCGAATGGGCAGAGCTTATTGATGAGATTCTGCCTGACAGGCGGATCAGGATCACTATTGAGAAAAATCCGGAAAAAGGATATGACTACAGAAAAATAACTATTGAAGGTTTGGATGAAGAATAATAAGGGCTGCGTGACACAGCCGGGAGGCGTAAAATATGAAGATTTTAGCACTGGACAGTTCAGGAATTGTGGCATCAGCGGCCGTTGTTGAAGATGATACACTTCTTGCTGAGTATATAGTAAATTATAAGAAAACTCATTCACAGACACTTCTTCCTATGCTGGATGAAATTGTTAAGATGACAGAACTGGATCTTGAAACTATAGATGCCATTGCTGTGGCAGCAGGTCCGGGATCGTTTACAGGGCTTCGGATTGGCTCTGCAACAGCTAAGGGGCTGGGACTGGCACTTAATAAACCGATTGTGGCAGTTCCCACAGTGGATGCTCTTGCCTATAATCTTTATGATACACAGGGACTTGTCTGCCCCATTATGGATGCCCGAAGAAATCAGGTATATACAGGAATCTACTGCTTTTCTGACCATAGGCTGGAGGTAATTAAGCCCCAGTGGGCAGCTCCCATTGAAGAACTTATAGAGGAATTAAATGCCAGAAAAGAAACAGTTACATTTCTTGGGGACGGGGTGCCTGTTTTCAGGAATATAATTGAGGAGAATTTAAAGGTTCCTTTTTCCTTTGCACCGGCTCATGTCAATAAACAGAGAGCAGGATCTGTGGCTGCACTGGGGCTTATCTATCTGAAGGAGGGAAAGGTGCAGACTGCTATGGAGCATGTTCCTGAATATCTCAGAGTATCCCAGGCGGAACGTGAACGTGCAGAAAGAGAGAAATCTCAGAAACAGGCAGGTATTTTGAAATGACGTTAAGGGAAATGATGATAGATGATCTGGACCAGGTGATGGAAATTGAGACAGATCTTTTTCCGGTTCCCTGGACAAGGGAGGGATTTTTTACCTTTCTGACAAGAGAAGATACCATGTTTCTTGTTGTGGAAGAAAAAGGCAGGATCCTTGGATACTGTGGCCTAATCATGGTACTTGATGAGGGAGATATTACCAACGTGGCAGTGAGAAGGGACAGGCAGAGAGAAGGAATCGGTAATTTTATTATGGAAAGTCTGATCCGTATGGCTGATTACAGAGGCATTTCTACTCTTCATCTTGAGGTGCGTGTTGGAAATGAAACCGCCATAAGGCTTTATGAGCGGGTGGGATTTACAAGAGATGGGATACGGAAGAATTATTACAGTGATCCCGCAGAGGATGCTGTTCTTATGACAAGACATCCGAAAACAGTAAGGACAGATGCAGGAGGAAATTTATGTTAGATGTATGTTTGGTAGGAACGGGAGGAATGATGCCTCTGCCCAGAAGATGGCTCACTGCTCTTATGACAAGATATAACGGAAGCAGCCTTTTGATCGACTGCGGAGAGGGTACTCAGATTGCCATTAAGGAGAAGGGATGGAGTTTTAAACCTATTGATGTGATCTGTTTTACCCATTATCACGGAGATCATATCAGTGGCCTTCCCGGGCTTCTTCTCACTATGGGAAACGCAGAGAGGACAACTCCCCTGACCCTTGTGGGCCCCAAAGGACTGGAACGGGTAGTGAATGCACTTCGGGTCATCGCACCTGAACTTCCCTTTGAACTTAAGTTTATTGAACTAACCAGCCCGGAACAGGTGCTTGAGATTAATGGATATCGTATCACAGCTTTCCGGGTAAATCATAATGTGGTGTGTTATGGCTATACACTTGAAATACTCCGCCAGGGAAAATTTTCGGCTGACAGGGCAAAAGAACAGCATATTCCGTTGAAATTCTGGAATCCTCTCCAGAAAGGACAGACCATTGAAGCAGATGGTATTACCTATACACCGGATATGGTCCTGGGGCCTGCACGTAAGGGAATCAAGCTGACTTATACTACTGATACAAGACCGGCAGAATCTATTTTGAAACATGCGGCAGATTCGGATCTGTTTATCTGTGAAGGGATGTACGGAGAGGATGACAAGGCAGAAAAGGCAAAAGGATATAAGCATATGACTTTCCGCGAAGCAGCAGTCCTGGCCAGAGATGCCCACGTACAGGAAATGTGGCTTACACACTATAGTCCGTCTCTTGTACGGCCGGACGATTATATGGAAAAAGTACGCGAGATTTTTCCTAATGCTTATCCTGGTAAAGATGGAAAAAGTGTAGAACTTAATTTTACGGAAGAATAGGATAATATGGTATTTTCTGCCTTAGGAGGATGAAATGAAAGATATATTAATTCTCGGAATTGAGAGCTCCTGTGATGAAACAGCTGCATCTGTGGTAAAAAACGGCAGGACAGTTCTGTCAAATATTATCTCTTCACAGATTGAGCTTCATAAACTGTATGGAGGAGTTGTTCCGGAGATAGCTTCGAGGAAACATATTGAAAAAATTAATCAGGTGATACAGCAGGCTCTGGATGAAGCAGGAGTTACTCTTGATGATCTGGATGCTATTGGTGTAACGTATGGACCTGGTCTTGTAGGGGCACTTCTTGTAGGAGTCGCTGAGGCAAAAGCGATCGCATACGCAAAGAAGCTTCCCCTTGTAGGAGTTCATCATATAGAAGGGCATGTTTCGGCAAACTATATTGAACATCCGGATCTGGAGCCGCCATTCTTATGTCTCATTGTTTCAGGCGGTCATACACATCTTGTAATTGTGAAGGATTACGGAAAATTCCAGATTCTTGGGCGTACACGGGATGATGCAGCAGGAGAAGCCTTCGATAAGGTTGCCAGGGCAATCGGTCTGGGATATCCCGGAGGCCCTAAGATTGATAAACTTTCCAAAGAAGGGAATCCCCATGCCATTGAGTTTCCCAGGGCCAAGATCGGCGACTGTCCATATGATTTCAGCTTCAGCGGCGTGAAGTCTGCAGTCCTGAATTACCTTAACCATGCCCAGATGACAGGACAGGATGTTAATCGCGCTGACCTTGCGGCTTCTTTCCAGAATGCAGTTGTAGATGTTCTGGTAGAGCACACTATGCTTGCGGCCAGGGATTATGGAATGAAGAAGATAGCTATTGCAGGCGGGGTAGCTTCTAACGGTACTCTGCGTGTTGCAATGGACGAAGCCTGCCAGAAAAGAGATTATAAATTTTACTGTCCATCTCCGATTTTCTGTACAGATAATGGTGCAATGATCGGGACTGCGGCATATTATGAATATTTGAAGGGTACCCGGCATGGATGGGATCTGAATGCAGTTCCCAACCTGAAACTGGGAGAACGGTAAGAAAATGGGAAAAAATACTGCAATAGTCCTTGCGGCAGGACAGGGAAAAAGGATGAACAGCAAGATTCAAAAACAGTTTCTTGAGATACAGGGGCGTCCTCTCCTGTATTATTCCCTTTGCTGTTTTCAGGAGAGCCCACTGGTTGATGAAATCATACTGGTCACTGGAAAACAGAGTATTGATTACTGCCAGAAAGAAATTGTAAAAAAATACGATTTTACAAAAGTAAAGAAAATAATAGAGGGAGGCAGGGAAAGATATGATTCAGTATACGCAGGGCTTCTTGCCTGTGAAGATACTGAATATGTTATGATTCATGATGGAGCAAGACCTTTTATTACACAGGATATGATAGAAAGAGGAATGGTCTGTGTAAAGAAAACAGGTGCCTGCTCAGCAGGAATGCCTTCTAAAGATACGGTTAAAATTGTTGACTCTGACGGATTTGTCAGGGAAACTCCAGAGAGAAACAGAGTCTGGATCATTCAGACACCTCAGATTTTTTCCTATTCTTTGATCAGAAAAGCCCATGAAAGCATTCACAAAGGAAATATGGCTAACATCACAGATGATGCAATGATCGTGGAAAGCCAGACGTCCGTACAGGTGGCTCTTTTTGAAGGATCTTACCGTAATATAAAAATCACAACTCCTGAAGATCTGTATGTAGCAGAAGCTTTTTTAAAAAAGTGAAAAAAATGTAAAATTGTGGTTGACACAATAAATTTTTAATGATAGAATATCTCTTGCGCTGACAGAGAGAACGCAAAAATATAATATGGAGAGATATCGAAGTGGTCATAACGAGGCGGTCTTGAAAACCGTTTGTCCGCAAGGGCGCGTGGGTTCGAATCCCACTCTCTCCGTTTAAAAAAAGTTCTTGACAGTATGCAATTCAGATCATATAATATAAAAGCGCTTTATCATTGATAAAGATAAGCGAGATATATGAGAACAGTTATTTCTTTATAGAGGTAACACATCTAGGGCAATTTGGAGAAGTACCCAAGCTGGCCGAAGGGGCTCCCCTGGAAAGGGAGTAGGTCGTTAATAGCGGCGCGAGGGTTCAAATCCCTCCTTCTCCGTTCGGGTTTGAAAAAATCTTTAAAAACCTGAAAAAAGTTCTTGACAATGAAAACAGCTTATGATAATATAAAAAAGCTGTCGGAAATAAGAACGACAGAAACCTTGATAACTGAACAGTGAAACACATACGATTCTCGAAAATTCTAAACATTCAAGAACGGTTGAAGAAACCAAAAACAGTAAAGACGAGAGATAACTAAGCTGGTTGGTTGTCTTGAGTGCATCAAACATTTAATCA
>JAQYGS010000166.1 GCA_028722515.1 Clostridia bacterium
ATACACGACCTGAAAACTGCAGAGCCTGAGCATTCCATTGTTTATATTGTAAACGGTCATGTCACAGGACGTGACGTAGGTGACGGACCATCCAGTGCGGTCTTTGACGCCATACGCAAAAAAACAAAGGGAAATGAGGAACCTGCCGATCATACAGGCTACCTGATGAAAACTTCTGACGGGAAAATTCTCAAATGCAGTACTTCCTACATCCGTGATGACGATGGAAGTCTTCACTATGTATTTGGAATCAATTATGATATTACCAAGCTGACAATGATCGAATCCGCACTGCATTGTCTGATCACACCAGAGAATAAAGAAGAAAAGCCAAAAGAGATCACACACAATGTGAATGATCTTCTTGACCACCTGATTGAAGAATCTGTTGCACTTGTAGGAAAGCCTGTGCCTTTAATGAACAAAGAAGATAAGGTGAAAGCCATTCAGTTTCTGAATGATGCAGGTGCATTTTTGATCACCAAATCAGGAGATAAGGTTGCAAATTATTTCGGAATTTCCAAGTATACACTGTACAGTTATATTGATGTAAACAAGTAAAAAATCCCGGCTTACGGGATTTTTTACTGCGTATATTCAGTTAACTTTCTGCCATATGCGCCTCTTTGTATATTTCACAGGCAGCATGATTGACGCATCTGTCATGGGCACAGTTCATAGACAGAAGTGTTTTCTTTCCATTGTCATCACATTGATACTCGCAGCATACAGTCTGTGTCCCATTACAGGTTCTGCAAAAACCAGATATAAATTCCTCTTCTGTATCCATTTTTCCATACCTCTTGCTTTTTACATTTTTTGGATTTATAATTAGTATACCATAAAAAGGTACAGATAAAAAATTTTTTTTGCGGAAAAAGAGGGATAAGTTATGAACGAAGAATTGTACAATGAGGCAGTGCGTTCCAATGTTTTATCGAAGCGACTGATCGACCAGCTTCTGGAGAGCATGAATTACAGCAGTATTTCCTTTATCAACTGGACCATTGAAGTTTTGCGTCTGATCAAGACACGTCTGGACAGAGGAGATAAGATTACCGATGAAGTTTCGGGAATTACATATAATACAGATACCTTCCGGCAGTTTGTTGAGAAGAATTTCTCCTCTTATATTGCCAGCCAGGTGTTTGCTGAATCATCCAAGGCAGAGAAAGTATATTTTTCACTGGAAGCATGTGAGGGCGGCTACAATCTGATCATGGCCAATTCTTCTAAAAATAAAACATATCGCTGGATTTCCAGTTTAAGTGAACGTTTCTCACTGGTTGAGATGATCGCGACAGGAATTGTCTATCTCAAAGATGTAAAGACCAATACCTACCAGCCGTTTATTTCCCATAATGGAAAATACTGCAGATATGATGCAGAAAGCGGTAAAATTATTGAAATCTGATTTTTCCTTAGATATTTTAAGCCGGTCAGCAGAACAATCTGCAGACCGGCTTCCTTTGACTTATGAATCATTTGTACTGTGAATTAATATAATTTACAAGACCTTCCGCCTTAATGATCTTCTGCATAAATTCCGGGAAAGCCTGTCCTTTAAATTTCGTTCCTTTTGTCCGGTTGTAGATCATACCGGAATCAAAGTCTACCTCAACTTCATCGCCATCTTCAATTCCTTTACTGGCTTCAGGGCACTCAATGATGGGAAGTCCGATATTAATAGCATTTCTGTAGAAAATTCTTGCAAATGTTTCTGCGATCACACAGCTTACACCTGCAGCCTTAATCGCAATAGGGGCATGCTCTCTGGAAGAACCACATCCAAAGTTCTTATCTGCCACAATAATGTCGCCCTTATGTACTTTTTTCACAAAGTCTTTATCAATATCTTCCATACAATGTGCTGCCAACTCTGCCGGGTCTGAAGAATTCAGATAGCGTGCCGGTATAATAACATCTGTATCTACATTATCTCCATATTTAAATACTCTGCCTTTTGCCTGCATAACAAATCCTCCTTATAATCCCAGTTCTTCCGGTGCGGAAATCTTTCCTGTCACAGCACTTGCTGCAGCAACGGCCGGACTTGCCAGATATACTTCTGAATCCACATGTCCCATACGCCCCACAAAATTACGGTTGGTTGTGGAAATGCATCTCTCTCCTGCTGCCAGAATACCCATATAACCTCCAAGACATGGGCCGCATGTAGGTGTACTTACAACCGCTCCCGCCTCAATGAAGATCTTCAGAAGACCTTCCTCCATTGCCTGCAGGTATACTGCCTGAGTAGCAGGGATCACAATACAGCGAACACCTTTCTTTACCTTACGTCCTTTAAGGATTTCTGCCGCAACTCTGAGATCACTGATACGACCATTTGTACAGGATCCGATTACCGCCTGATCAACTTTAATATCTTCTCTGATCTCGGAAATGGTTTTTGTATTCTCCGGAAGATGTGGAAAAGCAACGGTTGGCTCCAGAGTGCTCAGGTCAATAGTATATTCTGCATCATAGACAGCGTCTTCATCTGCTTCATACACCTTATATGGACGTTTGGAATGTTCCTTCATGTACTGGACTGCAATTTCATCCACAGGGAAAATACCATTCTTTCCGCCTGCCTCGATTGCCATATTTGCAATGGTAAAACGATCATCCATGGAAAGATTCTTAATGCCTTCTCCGGTGAATTCCATAGATCTATAAAGGGCTCCATCCACACCGATCATTCCGATTATGTGAAGGATCACATCCTTGCCGCTTACCCATTTTTTCGGTTTTCCCACAATATTAAACTTAATTGCAGAAGGCACCTTAAACCATGCCTTTCCTGTTACCATACCTGCTGCCATATCTGTACTTCCCACTCCCGTGGAAAAAGCTCCCAGTGCACCATAGGTACAGGTATGTGAATCAGCACCAATAATTACATCACCGGCTACGGTCAGGCCTTTCTCCGGAAGAAGTGCATGTTCGATTCCCATTTCTCCTACATCAAAATAATTGGTAATCTCATGCCTGCATGCAAACTCACGGACACATTTACAATGTTCTGCAGATTTAATATCCTTGTTGGGAATAAAATGATCCATAACCAGGGCTATCTTATCTTTGTCAAAAACTGTCTTTTTTGTCATTTTATCCATCTCATGAATAGCTACCGGAGAAGTAATGTCATTTCCCAGTACCAGATCAAGGTCTGCTTCAATTAACTGTCCTGCCTCCACATGATCCAGTCCTGCATGGGCAGCAAGGATCTTCTGTGTCATTGTCATTCCCATTTTTTCGATTCCTCCTGTCTTTCTGTTAGAAAAACAGGCGGAAAATCTCATTCTGTAAGACTCTCCGCCTGTCAAAAAACCCTTTAATCAATCGATTAATTATTGATCAGTTTGTCCTCGCCATTCCAGCTGTAAAGTTTACGAATCTCTTCACCAACCTTCTCTGACTGATGTTCAGCGGCTTTCTTTCTCATAGCCTTGAAGTGAACCTGTCCGCCTGCATCAGACATATCCAACAGGAAGTCTTTTGCAAATGTACCATCCTGGATATCGGAAAGAACTTTCTTCATTGCTTTCTTTGTATCTTCTGTAATGATCTTAGGTCCGGTTACATAATCACCATACTCAGCTGTATTGGAAATGGAATATCTCATTCCTGCAAAACCTGACTGATAGATCAGATCAACGATCAGCTTCATTTCATGGATACACTCAAAGTATGCATTTCTTGGGTCATATCCTGCTTCAACCAGTGTCTCAAAACCAGCCTGCATAAGAGCACATACACCACCGCAAAGAACAGCCTGCTCACCAAAGAGGTCTGTCTCTGTCTCTGTACGGAACGTAGTCTCCAGAACACCTGCTCTTGCTCCGCCGATGCCCAGAGCATATGCAAGTGCAAGATCCTGAGCTTTTCCAGTATAATCCTGTTCCACAGCAACAAGACATGGAACACCTTTGCCTGCCTGATATTCACTTCTTACAGTATGTCCCGGTCCTTTTGGAGCAATCATGGTAACATCCACATTCTTTGGAGGTTTGATACATCCATAATGAATATTAAATCCATGAGCAAACATCAGCATATTACCTTCTTCAAGGTTTGGTTCGATAGATTCTTTGTAAAGTTTGGCCTGAAGTTCATCATTGATAAGAATCATTATAATGTCAGCCTGTTTTGCAGCTTCTGCTGCTGTATATACCTTAAAGCCCTGCTCTTCAGCTCTCTTCCAGGATTTACTGCCTTCGTATAAACCAATAATGACATCACATCCGGAATCTTTTAAGTTCAGAGCATGTGCATGTCCCTGGCTTCCGTATCCAATAATCGCAATCTTTTTACCATCCAGTAAGCTTAAATTGCAATCTTCCTGATAAAAAATCTTGTTAGCCATTTTTTGTTTTCCTCCTGATCTTTTTTGTAAAAAATATGTTATTTATCGTTAAGGGAATACCCCCTAGCAAACTTGAACGTATGTAACATTTTCTAAAAGAAAGTTACATCATCAGATCCTCTTGAAAGTCCCGTCACACCTGTACGGGCAAGCTCCAGAATCTCATAGTCACCCAGCAGGTCTATAAAAGACTCCAGTTTCTGATGATTGCCTGTCATCTCAAGTGTCATTGATTCCATATCCACATCCACTACCTTCGCGTGGAAAATCTCTGCAATGGAAATAATTCCCTGCCTCTGATCAGGCTTCACAGCCACCTTGACCATCATCAGCTCATGACACACACTGTTATCCGGTTCCAGGACTTTAATAGCTCTTACATCTTCAAGCTTGGCAAGCTGATTGGTAATCTGTTCAAGGATCAGCTCGTCTCCGCTGCACACAACAGTAATTCTGGAAAAACGATCATCTGCCGTTACTCCTCCGGTAATACTGTCAATATTATATCCTCTTCTGGTAAACAGCCCGGATACACGGCTTGTCACACCTGCTGTGTTATCCACCAACAGGGATAATACTCTCTTCTGCATGTTCCACCTGCCTTCAACGTATTTCTTTTAACACGTTAATACCTTAAAAAATTTGTACGGTTACAATTATATCAATTAATCATCTTTTGTCAATGATAATTTTACCGTAAAATACCTGTTCCTACTTTTTCTCCCATTAAAACACGGGTTTCTATTCCCTTTTGGGAATTGGAAAGGATGTCCCCGTCCGGGACTACACGGCCTGGCTGAGTCATCAGAATAACCGTGGAACCTCCAAAAGCAAAATTTCCCTTTTCCTGTCCTCTGTATACCCTGTCACAAAGAGGACGATTCTCTATTCTGCCCACAAGCATAGCTCCTACTTCCATCATAAGCACAGTTCCAAAGTGTACAGACCGAAGAAGGGAGTATTCTCTTGTATTCTCTTTATAGATGGGATACACATCATTGGCTGCAGGATTCACAGTGTGGAGGATGCCAGGTATCCTGACTCTTTTGGATTCCTTTCCCTCATCAATATAAATATAATGATGATAGTCATCCACGCACAAACGGAAAACCCAAAGACAGCCTTCCCGAAACCGGCTGGCAAGTGGGGCATTTCTCAGAAGTTCTTCTGCCGTATAGGAGGTGTGCTTAATTTTTACCCGGCCTTCCTCAGTTATGGGAAAAACACTGGCTCTGCAGTCACAGGGGCTGACAAAATGATCAGGCTCCTGATCAATGTGTCTTGCTCCCTCACGGACTCTTCTTGTAAAAAAATCATTATAGGATAAATACTCTTTTTCCTCGTACTCTGACATATTAATTTTCTTTGCCCTGATAAAGGGATCAACTGCAAGAGCAGAGAGACGGGAATTAAGAATCCATGCAGCCGCATCTGAAATCACAGGAGAAACGAGAGGTTTCAGCAAAATTCTGCCTGCCGTACTGCCATATAATTTTTCCAGAAGACGGTCCTGAAACGAATCTTCCTCAGATATATTCCCCTGTCTGTCTGAAATTCGTATCATAAAGTGCCGGATCCTCCTTTCATATGCTGAAGATATTTAAGATGATATTGTTTCCACCATCCGCCTTTATAAAACAGAATGATAAAAACTGCCGCAGCTACTACAGATACAATCAGGATCAGTTCTTTATTGGTTGGTTTGCGGAACCTGAAATTCACAATAAAGAGCAGTCCCACAACAAACATAACACCATGAAGTGCCCAGACAAACCAGTTATATTCCGGAAAAAGCAGTGAAGCAATAAAAAGAAGAGGCAGAATCACCGAAATTGTGGTAATGGGCATACCCTGATAATATTTCCGGTTCTCTGTGGTTTCTTCCTGCCTTTTCTCCTCCATTACATTAAAATAGGCCAGCCTGATCACCCCTGCAAGTCCATAAAATATCAGGATCGCAATTCCATAGATGTGACACATCCCAAGTTTATAGCCAAGCACAATGGGAAATACTCCAAAACATACAATATCACAAAGAGAATCGATCTGAATTCCAAAAGCCTTCTCTTCTCTTGTTCTGTCTTTCTTCGTCCTGGCAATTTTACCATCAAACATATCACAAAGGCCTGAAAAAGCCAGGCAGAATACTGCAAATGAAATTCTGCCTGATATTGCACAGAATATACCGATAAGTGAAGAAATCAGACTGATATATGTAGTCACCACCGTATAATCATAAAATCCTATCATTTATTGTCCTCCTATCATTTATCATTTGCTCTTCTACGGTATTTGTGACCAATAGTCAGCTGTGCCACGATTGTAAACACAGCACTGATCAGAAGCTCCCCATAGTAACCCATTCCTCTGCTGAGAACCATACCCGGAAGAAGGAATTTTCCAAACACAGGTTTGAAAATTGTAAGAAAAAGACTTTCACTGATACCCATACCGCCTGGAAGAGGCAGCATATCTACAGATACCGATATTACAGCTTGAAGAAACATAACAGTCAAATAGCCGGTACCCTTTAATCTGAACGAACGATATACAAACCAGGTAACTGAAAATAGAGCAATTCTCTGCATAAAAGTAATTATGACAACATTAAAGATCACTCTTGGATTTTCCTTCAGATATGCCGCTGTGTCCCGATAAATATCCATGGAATTCTCCAGCTTGTCAAGCCTTCCCTCTTTTTTACGGAGTATATGAAGTTTTTCCAGTATTTTCAGGCCTTTTACCATTACGCTTTTCGCAAGCATAGGGTGAAATACAAGAACTGTCATAAAAATGACACACATAATATTCAGGGCAAGTCCCAGATAAAAGATGGGCAGTACAGGATCCAGATATCTGTGAAGAAATCCCCTGGCAAAAAATGCAATTCCCACCCCGATCACCACAAGTACAAATTTATATGTAATGGTCACGATCATCAGTATGACCGTGGAAACAGGCACCGGTATTTTTTTCTTTTTCATAAAATAAATCTGCATTGGCTGTCCACCGCTTGCAGAAGGTGTAATACAGCTGAAAAAGAATCCCACTGAAGAAAACAGGAAACAATCTCTTTTTTTCAGAACTATATTACTGGATTTCATCATATACCAGATAATAATGGATTCTCCCCATATGAAGAAAGCCACAAGTGCAATTCCAGGCATCAGCCAGATCTTTTCTGACTGATTTATTGCTGCATTCATTGCATCAAGATCTTTTCCATGAAAAACTCCGTATAAAGTCAGTGCAAATACAACTACCAGAAAAAGCCCGTTAAAAATAATTTTCTTTTTTTTGCTTTTCATCCATTTACCCTTCTGTAAATCTAATAATCCTGTTCTCTATACTGCCGCCAATCTTCTCATAAGTTTTGTACAGATTTGTTTTCTTCCCGATTGCAAAGCAGATCTGCGCAAGGACAGCACCGGCAATCACATCGATGATCACATGCTGTTTGGTCAGCAGAGTGGAAACAAAAACAAAAAAAGCTATAATCATAGATGTTCTCTGATACCATAGCGGGATTTCCTTTCGTTTACGAATTCCCAGGTAGCAGAACCAGCTTACAAGGCAATGTATAGAGGGAAACAGATTATCTGCCGAATCAATGGAATAAAGCCACAGAACTGCTTTGTTCCAGAATCCTCTGCCTGTGATCACTGGTCTTGTATTAGTTGTGGGAAAAGCAAGAAAGAAAACAAGGCAAACACAGCGGGACAGAAAATCCGCCGTAAAAAACTGATATACACTTTTCCTGTCCTGTCTGGCAATAAGTATATAGTTTAAAGCCCAGAACAGATAACATCCAAAATAAATGATCAGAAACTCTGGCACAAAAGGCAGCTTCAGATCAAGGCTGCTCTCAATGTTATGATGATACCAGCCTCCCGCCACCATTTTGGATCCGGAATAGACCAGACAATTGAATAAAAATGAGAATATAAGAGGAAAAAGTCCGTAAGCTGGAATAATCTTTGTAATTTTTTTCAATAATTTCCTCAATATATCAGTCCTCCATTTTATCCATCCTTTCCTGAACATTTGTCAGATCAGGTATTTGTTCTTCAACTCTTCTGTCATTTTAGGTTTCAGATATAAACCATCCCGGCAGAATTTCTCCATAGATCCATATTCTATTTTAATCGTTTCAAAGATAATATCAATATATTCTTCTTTAACCTGGTACAAAACTTTTAACTTATCCAGCATTTTCTCATCCGTATCAGGTCTGTTCATAAGAAAACGCTGCATATATTTCAGCTCCGGCTCCAGATATCTGTTTGTCCGCATAAAATCTTCGCGGATCATATCCTCCTCCACTCCAAGTACACTGAGGAGAAGAGCCGTGCCCACCCCTGCTGTACTTTTGCCTGTGCCGGAATGCCATAAAACAGCTCCCGATTCCTGATGAAACAAAACATCAAAAAATCTGGCAAATTGTTTCACACAGTATTGGTCAAGGATAAGATTCCTGTACTGTTCTTTCACAAATTCTTCTGTATTGTCCGGAAGCGCATAAAGAGTTTCCAGAAGATATTTTCCCGGTGAAATTATGGGTGAATCCTCATCTGGAACAGGGATATGGTAATATTCCACACCAGCCATAATGGTATCTGGTTTTATTTTCCTCTGATCGTCTCTCCTCAGATCTATCACTGTCCGCAATTTATACTCATTTTCAAGAATTTCCTTATCTGAAGAAGAAATATGATAAAGCTCACCGCTTCTCAGAAGCTTCCTGGGTATGATATGGCGTCCATCCTTTGCCTCTATTGCACCCAGATCTCTGGTGTTGGGAAGACTCTGAAGAGGAATCCTGCCTCCTCTTGGATATCCTACTGCCATATCCGGATTGAGCACCCGCAAAAGCCTGATACAGTCATGTACTTCTCTTTCTGACATATTAAACTGATAATGCTTCTTTCTTCTGGTCACTATAATAAGGGAACTGGCCAGTAACTGTCTGGCATCACTTCCATCTGCGCCCTCTCTTCTCATATATGCCCACACAATATCTCTGCATGGAAGGCTGTTGATCATCATATGTCTTGTGAAGATAAGACAGCCATCTTCAATCCTTATTTTCCCGTATTTCATAGCGTCCTCCGGATGCTCCTTAATTTATCTTTTTACTGTGTTATTTCTCAGAATACCACATAAATCAAAAATTGACAATCAGACACAAAAGATTATAATAAATTTTATTGCATTTTGGCCATATATGCCGGATTCTGGGGCTGATCTAATTCTCAGTCCCGATCCTTGTAATAATCTGATGCAGAGCTTCTACACTGTATGGCAGGATTTTCTCATCCAGCTGGAATTTCGGATGATGAAGAGGATAGTTCTCTCCCGGGATACCTGCCAGGAATACGCAGAACAATCCCTTTGTCTTCTTAAAATAACGATATGCATTATCACCTGAGAGAAACAGTTCCTCTTCTCCTTCCAGAAGGAAATTTTTACCAAATACTTCTTTTCCAACACAGGCTGCAATGTCAGTCAAACCATCGTCATTAGCGAAGGGATAAACAGGATCCTTTGGAAATACCATAGATATCTCTGTTCTGGTACTTTCCCCTGTTTTCTTTAAAATATTCTCTATTTTTTCCTTTATTTTATAAAAATCTTCTTCCCTTACCGCCCGGATACTTCCGTTTAATTCCACATGATCCGCAATAATGTTGGCATATTCACCTCCGTGAATCGTTCCTATCCCTGTCACATATTTTCCTGCGGACGGATTTTCCTTTCCATAGCAAGCATTCAGATCATAGATTTCATTTACTACCTGAGCAGCTGCATGAATGGCATCTACTCCTTTTTCTGCCTGGCACCAGTGGCTGGATCTGCCCTGGATCAAAATTTTCATCCCACAGATCATGGAAGATGCCTGTCCCTTATGTACAGCCATTCCAAAGCTCTTATCCGCAGCATAATGAAACATTAAAAATGCATCTGGAACGGGATCTTCCATAGCTCCTGCAGAAATCATCCTTAAAGCACCCTCTCCGATTTCTTCTGCAGGTTCAAAAAGAAAACGGATTCTCACAGGGAAAGAATCTTTTTCCATAGACACGATTCTGGCCAGGATCATGGCCGCAGCCAGTATATAGTCATGTCCACAGGCATGCATTACTCCCGGATTGCAGGAAGAATATGAAAGCCCTGTCTGCTCCATTACAGGAAGTGCATCCATCTCTGAGCGGAGAACCACTGTTTTCGTTCTGTTTTTCAGCTGTGGCAATTCAGCTATCAGGCCTGTAGGCTGAACCGATCTCACCTCATAACCCAGTTTTTCCATATAATCACGAATAAAAGCAGAGGTTTTGTTTTCTTTAAGAGCAAGCTCAGGATACTGATGAAAATGCCTGCGAAGCTCAATCAGTTCCTGAGATAAATTATATGGGTCTTTCATTTGTGTATCTCTCCTTTTCAATCAATACCTTATAATACAAAAACAGCGGCCATCCCTGAAAAATGGATTCAACCGCTGCACTTTTACACTTATGTCTTTTATCTGTCATCCAATCTGAAAAATCAAGAATTACAGATTTTTTATCCTCTCAATTGCTTCCAGTGTATTCTCATATGTTCCAAAGGCCGTCAGACGGAAATAGCCTTCTCCATGTGCTCCAAATCCTGACCCTGGAGTACCTACCACATTTGCCTTTTCCAGAAGATAGTCAAAGAAATCCCATGATGCCATCCTGTCCGGTGTCTTCAGCCAGATATAAGGGGCATTGACACCACCGGAAACGGTAAAACCAGCCTGGCTTAATCCATCAAGAATTGCCTTTGCATTTCTCTGATAATATCCAACCTGCTCCTTCAGCTGTGCTTTTCCTTCAGCCGAATATACGGCTTCTCCTGCACGCTGAACAATATAGGGAGCACCATTAAATTTCGTTCCA
>JAQYGS010000167.1 GCA_028722515.1 Clostridia bacterium
CCGGAAGCGGCAGTTTGACGGATACTGTCAGTAATATGATCAATGATCTCTTCCTGTTCTGCTTCATTGGGTTTGCGTGAAGCAGGAATTTCTTCCACCCAGTTTTTCAATTGTTCCGTATAATCGGAAAAGGTACTCATAATCAGTTCTTCCTTATATGAGAAATCCAGCCCGTATCTCAAAATAAGAAGTAAAAAGGGAACAAGGGCTCCCACATATACATACTGCAGTGGGAGCCCTTCCTGAATATGGAGTCTGGATGTAAGAAAAAGGGCAAGTCCCAGAAGTACCAGACATAACAAAGATGGGTACCATACCAGCCTGTTCATACGGTTTAACAGTTTATCTCTTGTTTTCCACAGGCTCAGCCATTTTTCCTTGAGATTCGTTTTTGTTCCTGTATTTTTTCTGATCAGTCGTCGGTAAGTAAGATGCGTGGCAAGCATACCTATTGCTCCAAGCACTCCAAAAACAGCCATGCCGTAAAGCAATATATGCAGGTTCATAATTTTTTCCAGCATAATATCCTCCTTCAGATTCTGAACTGAGTTTATTATACCGCCCTCACTTCCTGGTGAAAACAAAAATCGTTCATCAAATTCCTGCAGAAAATTACAGATTCTGCAGTTTCTCCACCACTTCTTCAAAATTCATAAAATGAGATGCCTTCACAAGTATGGTATCTCCCTTGCAGACATATCCTTCCAGATTTCTCAGAAGATGGTCTTTATCCGGCTCATAGATAACTTTTAAAGATGGATTCACCTCTGCCGCCTTTTTAGCCATATATTCGCTAAGCTTTCCAGTAGAGATCAGTACATCTATGCCACACCTGGCAGCATACTCTCCTACTTCTTCATGAAGAGCTATTTCATCTGTTCCAAGCTCCCCCATATCTCCAAGAACCGCCACACGCCGGCCTGACCCATCCTTAAGTACATCAAGAGAGGCCTTCATTGACATAGGATTGGCATTATAACAATCATCAACAACAAGAAACTTTTCTGTTTCTATCATTTTAAAGCGCCCGCTTACAGGCTCCAGGGCTTCTATCCCATCTCTTATCTGTTCTGAAGTCAGTCCATATATTTTGCCCACTGCCGCCGCCGCCAGGGCATTATAGACCATATGGCGTCCGGGCATAGGAATATTAACTGAAAAAACTTCCTGATCAATATGTATTGTGCAGGACATACCCTTTAATCCGTAATTGACAATATGATCTGCATATACATCACATTTATCATTTAAGCCAAAAAATACCGGTCTGATCCCATTATGCTCTTTCACCGTACACAGTTTATCGTCATCACCATTCAAAACAATATGGCCATCCGGTTTCAGAAAATCAAAGACTTCCGTCTTTGCCTTAAGCACGCCGTCTCTGTCTCCCAGATTTTCCAGATGACAGGTTCCTATGTTGGTGATCACACTGGTATCTGGTCTTGCGATCCTGGCCAGACGGGTCATTTCTCCAAAATTGCTGATTCCCATCTCCAGCACAGCCATTTCATCCTCCTGGCGAAGCCGGAAAACAGTTAAAGGAAGCCCAAGTTCATTATTAAAATTCCCCTGTGTTTTCAGAGTACGGTACTTCTGTGCAAGCACAGATGCAATCACTTCTTTCGTGCTGGTCTTTCCCACGCTTCCTGTTATGCCTACCACGGGAATATCAAGCTGTCTGAGATAAAATTCCGCAATATCCTTTACTGCCTGAAGAGATGATTCTACCTGAATATAAGGAAAATCTACATTTTCAAGCTTTCTCTCCGATAGAGAAGCAAGTGCACCTTCTTTCATTACCTGGGAAATAAAATTATGGCCGTCCACTCTTTCTCCCACAATAGGAACAAACAGGCACCCTTTTACCGTTTTTCTGCTGTCTGTAGTCACAGACTGTATTTCTTCTTCCAGTTTATCTTCAGGTCCGTAATAAATACCATGACAGACCTGAGCAATATTTTTTAAAGTCAGATTTTTCATGATTTTTTTTACAGGAAAATTCCCGTACTCCTTCTTCCTTTTACTGATATTTTTTTAGGGATATTCTGATCAGTTCTTCGCAAAGATCAGCAAAATCCATGCCAAGAGCCTGTGCTTCCTGAGGAAGAAGGCTTGTTGGGGTCATTCCCGGCAGTGTATTAGCCTCCAGACAGTACATATCACCATTTTCCTTCATCATAAAATCAAGGCGGCAGTATCCTTCCATACCAAGAGCTCTGGCACCTTCCTCTGCATAATGCTGCATTTTCCCGGTAAGCTCAGGTGATAGATGGGCGGGACAGGTCTCAATGGTGGAGCCTGGCTGATATTTATTCCTGTAATCATAGAATCCTTCCAAGGGCTGGATTTCAATAACAGGATAGGCTTTGCCATCTACAACTCCAACAGAGAATTCCCGTCCTTTAATATATTCTTCCACTACAACCTCGTCTTCATAAGAATATGCATCTTCCAGTGCTTTCTCATATTCTTTCTGATCATTTGCGATATAAACTCCCACACTGGAGCCTCCGCAGCATGTCTTGACCACCACCGGAAAAGAAAGCCCAATAGCAGAAACATCTCTGGCCATCTCTTCCTTTCTCATAGAGATTCCCCGGGGCGCAGGCACATGATTGAACAGAAACATCTGCTTGGTTATGCCTTTATCCATTGCCATTGCACTGCTCAGGTATCCGGTTCCTGTATACTTTATTCCCATCAGGTCAAAAGCTGCCTGAACCTTACCATCCTCTCCGTTGGCTCCATGAAGACCAAGGAATACCATATCTGCAAGTTCGCACAATTTCAGGACATTAGGACCAAAAAAACTTTTTCTTTCTTTTTTCATCTGCTCAATCTGCCCGTTGAAACCTGTCATATAAGAAGATGCCGCTTCCACATCATACTGATCGGGAAATGGATCTTCCCAGTTCACTTTTTCCAGTCCGCAGAAGATATCAACCAGAACAGCCCTGTGGCCTTTCTGACGTAATGCCCTGCAGATTCCGGTTCCTGATATAATTGAAATTGTTCTCTCAGTGCTTGTTCCCCCTGCTAACACAACAATTTTCATTTTGCTCCTCCTTGAACACGTAAATTCTTCTCTTCAAGTCCCATATATTGTCACTTATATATAATAACCGGTGTATTTTCTTCTACATTACTGTATATGATCTGCATCTGATCAGATGGCACACAGACGTTGCCATGAGTTCCCTCAAATTCATAGAGCTGATCTCCAAAAGCGGTCCTCCATGGTGCATCATTCATTCCCAGATTTCCTGCAAATTCAACCCAGTAAACGGGAGAGACAGGATAATCTTCTCCCAGAACATCCGCCGGGGACTTTTTTTCATCAACGCTGAAACACCCTGTAGGTGTTTCACAGGCAGGTATATTGGGATTACCGGATACAATAGCTGTATCCACGGCAGGTGTGCCGTTTTTATAATATATCATTCTCTGTCTGGCCAGGTCTATTTCAATATAAGTGTAACCAATATCGTTTGACTTTCTGCATAGGCCCCTGTGAAAATAGACAGGTTCTCTTACCTGCGTTTCTCCGTTTTCTATGGCCTTGATCAGAGCCTGTGTTTCTTTGGGCTGATCGATTTCCCATCCATAGTCCCCGCCTTCCAGAGATATTTCTCGTCCATCATAAGCATGAAATGTCCTGGATATTCCAATGGTATCATATTTACTTCCTAAACCGGCAACATATCCTGCTGCCTGATTCTTATCCAGGACTATATTTCCATTTTCATCTTTTATCAGCCAGTTCTTGATCACATCTCTGTCCACTGTCTCGGTTCTGTCATCAAAATCATATGTGATCACCACATCTGTCAGTTTGTTCATCTGGCTGCAGTTATCAATCAACATCTGGTCATGGTGATATACTTTGGGAGTCTTATAACATCCGGCTTCTTCCAGATTAAGGACCGTCTGTCCCGTCAGCATTGCGTAAATAATATGGCTGCCTGTTTTTTCCGGATCCGGGGCTGTGCCTTCCACTTCCGGTACGATCTCAAAACCTTCTTCTGTTTCTTTTATATAGGCATCCGAGGGCTGGGTTATATTCTTTTCCTGCATGCAGTTCAGCGAAGCAATGGCCTGTTCCATTTTATCTTTATCGTATGTGATGGATGAAGGTATTTCATAAGTCTTATGCTGTTCAAAGGCAAGAAACCAGCCAAAACGGTTCTGTTTCCTCATCAGATTCCTGATACTGCCGTCTGAAGCATAGGACAGACCGGCCTCTTGCGCAGTAATGCTTTCCCTTCCATTGTTCTTTGTATCAACAGCCAAAACGTAAGCATCTGTC
>JAQYGS010000168.1 GCA_028722515.1 Clostridia bacterium
GGAAACATTTTGGATTTCAGTATGGTATTTTGATAAAGCATATGATATAATGAGGTCGGTTTATATAAAAAATCTGGAAAGGCAGGATTTACAATGCAGGTATTATATAAAAGCACAAGAGGAAAAGGAGAACCGGTTACAGCTTCTGTAGCAATTCTTAAAGGTTTGTCTGACGATGGAGGACTTTTTGTTCCTGATCATATCCCTGAGCTGGATGTTTCAGTAGAGCAGCTGGCAGGTATGAGTTATCAGGAAACAGCATATGAAGTTATGAAACTTTTCCTTACGGATTTTACGGAAGAGGAATTAAAAAACTGCATCAGAAATGCCTATGATGATAAATTTGATACCAGGGAGATCGCACCGCTTCATGAGGCGGACGGAGCCTATTTCCTGGAGCTTTATCATGGTGCTACCATAGCTTTTAAGGATATGGCATTATCTATTCTTCCTCATCTTATGACCACAGCTGCCAGAAAGAATCAGGTGAAAAATGAGATCGTGATCCTTACGGCAACTTCCGGTGATACAGGCAAGGCTGCCATGGCAGGTTTTGCAGATGTTCCGGGAACGAAGATCATTGTGTTTTATCCCAAACATGGAGTGAGTCCTATTCAGGAGAAGCAGATGGTAACTCAGAAGGGCGATAACACTTATGTTGTGGGTATTACCGGCAACTTTGACGATGCCCAGACGGCTGTAAAGAAAATGTTTAACGATAAGGAGCTTGCCAGTGAGCTTGACCAGGCAGGCTATCAGTTCTCATCAGCCAATTCCATCAATATCGGACGCCTTGTTCCACAGATCGTATATTATGTTTATGCTTATGCTTCTCTTGTACGGGATGGACGGATTAAGAACGGACAGGAGATCAATATAACAGTTCCTACAGGAAACTTTGGCAATATTCTTGCTGCCTATTATGCTAAACAGATGGGGCTTCCGGTACATAAGCTTATCTGTGCTTCCAATGAGAACAAGGTTCTTTATGATTTCTTTACTACAGGAACTTATAACAGAAAGAGAGATTTTATCCTTACCACATCACCGTCTATGGACATCCTTATTTCCAGCAATCTGGAACGTCTGATCTACCGCATAGCCGGACAGGATGCAGAGAAATGCGCGGGGTTAATGGAGGCTTTAAGCAAAGGCGGAGAGTATACGATCACAGATGAGATGAAGGCACAGCTTTCTGATTTTTACGGAAATTACTGTACAGAAGAGGAAACAAAGGAGACGATCGCGCATATATTTAAGAACAGCAGATATGTAATTGATACGCATACAGCCGTTGCAGCAGGCGTATACAGTAAATATGTGCAGGATACAGGTGATCATACTCCTGTTGTCATTGCATCAACAGCAAGCCCATATAAATTTACGAGAAGCGTAATGGATGCCCTGACAGGAAACACTGAGGGAATGGATGATTTCGCACTTGCGGATGCTCTTTGCAGCCTTTCTGGTGTGAAGATCCCGCAAGCTGTTGAGTCTATCCGCAGCGCAAGGGTTCTTCATGACTGCGTGGTAGATGCACAGGATATGCCTGCAACTGTTAAGAAAATCCTTAAAATTAAATAAATGACATGCATTTTTTGTTGAAAAAAAGCATATACTGGAGTATAATGAAAATCAGTTAAAAAGTTCATATCCTGGAATGTTCGAGGCCCCTTCTTTTTTTGAACCTACATCGACTTTTAAGGGAGTCCAACATCGCAGGCCGGATGTCAGGCCGTCATTGCGCAGCGGAAGGCAGATGGTCTGTTGAGGACACCCAACCTGGCTGCGGCTAGGCGTCAATGGGAAGGGAACGGCATCCCGGGACATTATAGAAAATCAGAGCCGTCATGGCTCTTTTTTTCAATCTGAATGTATTGGAGGATGAAATTATGAGTGTGTCTGAAAGAAAATTTGGTATTTTACCTACGGGGGAAGAAGTAAAGATTTACCATCTTGAGAATAAGGCAGGAGCATATGCGGAGGTCTGCCAGTATGGAGGAATCCTGGTGAAGCTTTGTGTTCCCGATAAAGATGGTAAATTAAGGGATGTTGTTCTTGGATATGATGAACTTGAACCTTATTTTGAGAACGGATGTTTCTTCGGAGCAACGATCGGAAGAAACGGTAACCGTGTTGCAGGTGGTAAATTCTTCATTTACGGGAAAGAAGTCCACTTGGCACAGAATGAGAATGATAACAATCTTCACAGTGGGCCTGACGGCTTTGAGAAGAAATTATGGAATGTAGACGAGGTTTCTTCTGAGAAGAACAGCATTATCTTTAACCGGATCAGCCCTGACAAAGAGAATGGTTTTCCAGGTGAATTTGACTGTTCCGTGAAATATGAGCTGACAGAAGCCAATGAGCTTAAGATCCATTATCAGGGTGTCAGTGACGCACCTACAGTTGCCAATATGACAAACCACAGCTATTTTAACCTGAATGGTGAGGGAAGTGGTTCTGTACTGGATCAATATCTTATGATCCATGCCCAGGAATATACACCTGTATGTGACAGTCATTCCATTCCTATAGGTGTTAACGCACCTGTGGAAGGAACACCTATGGATTTCAGAACACCGAAGAAGATCGGTCAGGATATCAATGCTGATTTTGAACAGCTTAAGTTTACAGGCGGATATGATCACAATTTCGTGACAGACAATTATGCAAAAGGCAACATCCGTCTTGTAGCAACTGCATTCAGTAAGGAGAGCGGTATTGCTGTTGATGTAAGTACAGACTGTCCCGGGATTCAGTTCTATCCGGCCAATTTCGTAAATAATGAGAAAGGCAAAAATGGTCACATTTACAATCCAAGATCCGGTTTCTGTCTGGAAACACAGGTGGAACCTAATGCTGTTAATGTTGATACCTTCCACTCCCCTGTGATTGAAGCGGGTGAGCAGTATGATTCTATGACTTGCTACCGTTTTTATATTAAGGACTGATCTTTGTACATATTTTCTGGCTTTTTTCATATAAATCTTATATGAAGAAAGTCAGATTTTTTTATGTTCGTAATTGTCTTTTACTGATCCTTCTGGGAGAAATTCTGTTAATGGATCAGGCAGCGGAAAGAGAAAAGGATAAAATCAATTACCAGGCTGTGAAACAAAAGGTTTCCCCCACTCCTGTCCGGAAAATTACAGATCAAGACCCTGAAATACGTGTGATTCTGATGAATTCCGATTACAGTTCATATGAACATGAAAGGGTAACCGGAATCTGTAATGGGAAAGAATTTGATTATACAGTTGACAGTCCACAGCTTGAGGATGATAATATTCTTCTTAAAGGAGACGAGGATGGTATTACGGTCACATCCATAGACCGGCAGTGTGGACATCCTGTATATTATGGCACTCTTGAAATCTGTAAGACAAAAGACGGCATAAATCTTGTGAATGAATTATCCCTGGAAGATTATCTTAAGGCTGTTGTTCCCAGTGAAATGCCGTCCTCCTATGAAAAACAGGCACTTATGGCACAGGCAGTCTGTGCGCGTACCTATGCCTGGAAACATATTCAGGATCCGGATGAGGAAATGGTATCTTATCAGGCAGATGTGGATGACAGTGTCAATTATCAGGTTTATGGAAATATTTTACCCCAGGAAGCAACGGACAAAGCTGTGCTTGACACAAAAGGCAGGATACTTACCCAGAATGGTGAGCCTGTACAGGCCTATTATTTCTCTACTTCTGCAGGATTTACAAGTACAGATGAAATATGGGGAGCTGATGAGGCCTCATCCTATCTGAAAAGTGTAAAATGCGATTTTGATCAGGATTCTCCCTGGCGAAAGTGGACGGTTACTATTCCCTGGGAGAACATCCAGAAAAGAGCTCAGGAATTGTATGGCGGTACAGGCCGGCTTCTTTCTGTGGATGCTGTCAGAAAGAATGAGAGCGGTGCGGTAGTATCTCTGCAGGCGGTTACGGAAGGAAAGACATTTTATATTAACGGAGAATATTCTGTCCGACAGTTCCTATCACCTGAGGGGTGTACCATTTATGAAAAAGATAATGAAAAGGAACAGGGAGGCAGACTTTTGCCCAGTTCATATTTTACTCTTAATTCTTCTCCAGGTACATCCGTTGAAATCTGTGGCGGTGGATATGGCCATGGTGTTGGAATGAGCCAGAACGGGGCAGATCAAATGGCAAAGCAGGGATATTCTTGTGAGGAAATACTAAAATATTTCTTTAAAGACGTAGATATTGAGAGAATATATTGAGTGATAATTTGTCCTGTAGTATTAAAACTTGTCACAATGCTGAAAATATGGTATGCTTTTAAAGTAATCATAGTATATATACCCGGAAGAATGGAGAAAAGTATGGAGGGTAACTCGAAAAAACAATCAGTTATATCCCTTTTGACCGGCTTTATGGACCGTATTGCAGGAGATCATGTAGGTGCATATGCTGCGCAGGCAGCATATTTTCTTATTTTATCCTTTATTCCGTTTATCCTTTTTCTGACTACACTTGTCAGATACACACCTTTAACCTACAATGTGGTCAGAGATGCCATCGTAGGTTTTGTTCCGCAGAATCTTCAGAGCTTTGTGCTTGAAATTGTTGTGGATGTTTACAGGAGAAGTTCTGCCATTGTACCTTTATCTGCACTGGTTGCTCTCTGGTCAGCGGGAAAAGGAATACAGGCTATCACCAACGGCCTTAATACCATTTATCATGTAAAAGAAACGCGTAACTGGCTGATTACAAGAATATACTCTGTTTTTTATACTATGTCATTTGTTATTGCGCTGATTGCCAGCCTGCTCCTTCTTGTTCTTGGAAACCGCATTCAGGAGGTTGTTTCCAGATATGTGCCGTTTCTGGGCAAGATTATTGCCAGAATTATCGGAGCAAGGACATTTCTGGTTTTTGGAGTACTTTTTGTAGTATTTCTGCTTCTGTACAAGTTTCTTCCAAACAGAAAAGCATCCTTTAAAAGTCAGGTTCCGGGAGCTCTTCTTACATCTTTTGCCTGGTCAGTATTTTCCTACGGATTTTCTCTCTACTTTGCTATTTTCCCGGGATTTAGCAATATGTATGGAAACCTTACTGCCATTATTATGGTAATGCTTTGGCTGTATGTGTGTATGAACCTGTTTCTGTATGGCGCTGAGATCAATTCCTATTTTGAAAAACAATTCCGGGATGCCAGAAGATCCGTAAGAGGGATGATCTCCCGTGAAAAAAAAGAAAAAACAGAGTCTTGACAGACTACCTGGTATGTGGCATATTATTAATGTTAATATGTGGAAAGGCTAAGAAGGTGCAACAAGGGGATTGTTTCCTTACAGAGAGAAGAAGCCGGCGGCTGGAAGCTTCTTTAAGTTCAGACACTTCCTTAATTTCTCACCGGAGCCTCATTTCTGAACTTTTATTCGGTTTTAGATCTATCATCTTGCCAATGTAAGAAATGACGCAGCTGCGCGTTAAGCAGACTAAAGAGCCTGCAGAGTCTGCAGGAAACAGGGTGGTACCGCGGATTATACTTCGTCCCTTTACGGGGGACGGAGTTTTTTTATGTCATAGAAGCGTACTCCATATTGTTCTGTCACAAATTTATTCAATTAAAGGAGAAAATAGATCATGGATATGAAAGAAAAACTTCAGGAACTGGCTGAAGCAGCCAGAAAACGGATCGATGAATCCGATGGCCTGGACAAACTCAATGATGTACGTGTTGCATATCTGGGGAAAAAGGGAGAGCTGACAGCTATACTGAAAAGTATGAAAGAAGTTGCTCCTGAAGAACGTCCCAAGGTTGGACAGCTGGTTAATGAGACCAGAGCAAAGATTGAAGAACTTCTGGACGAATCCAGAAAGAAAATGGAAGAGAACATCCGTGAGGAAAAAATGAAACAGGAAGTAATTGATGTGACACTTCCTGCCAGGAAATCAAAGATCGGACACCGTCATCCCAATTCCATTGCTCTTGAGGAAGTGGAGCGTATTTTTATCGGTATGGGATATGAAGTTGTGGAAGGTCCTGAAGTGGAATATGCAGACTATAATTTTACCAAACTTAATATTCCGGAAGGTCATCCGGCCCGTGATGAACAGGATACATTTTTTATCAATGATTCCATTCTTCTTCGCTCACAGACTTCACCGGTTCAGGCGCGTACTATGGAGAAAGGCAAGCTTCCTATCCGTATGATCGCTCCGGGGCGTGTTTTCCGTTCTGATGAAGTAGATGCCACACACTCACCTTCCTTCCATCAGATAGAAGGTCTTGTAATTGACAAGAATATTACTTTCGCTGACCTTAAGGGAACATTGCAGGAATTTGCACAGGAATTGTTTGGCCCGGAGACGAAGACCAAATTCCGGCCGCATCATTTCCCATTTACCGAGCCCAGCGCAGAGGTAGATGTTTCCTGCTTTAAGTGTGGAGGCAAGGGATGCCGTTTCTGTAAAGGATCCGGCTGGATTGAAATCCTTGGCTGCGGTATGGTTCATCCAAATGTGCTTCGTATGTGTGGAATTGATCCGGATGAATATACGGGCTTTGCTTTTGGAGTTGGACTGGAACGTATTGCACTTTTGAAATATGAAATTGATGACATGAGACTGCTTTATGAGAACGATATCCGCTTCCTGAAACAGTTCTGATAAGGTTAATATATCAATATAGAAGGGATTAGCAAAATGAATACTTCATTATCTTGGATTAAAATGTATGTGCCGGACCTTGATGTGACAGCACAGGAATATACAGATGCTATGACGCTGACAGGAACTAAGGTGGAAGGCTTTGAGAAACTGGATGCGGATCTTGATCAGATCGTGATCGGTCAGATCATGAAAATTGAGAAACATCCGGATGCGGATAAGCTGATCGTCTGTCAGGTGAATATTGGCAGTGAGACGGTACAGATCGTTACCGGTGCGCCAAATGTTAAAGAAGGAGATAAAGTTCCTGTTGTTCTTGACGGTGGACGTGTGGCAGGAGGCCATGATGGCAAGAAGACTCCCGGTGGGATTAAAATAAAAAAAGGCAAGCTCCGCGGTGTTGAATCCTGCGGAATGATGTGTTCCATTGAAGAACTTGGAAGCTCCCGTGAGATGTATCCGGAAGCACCGGAGTATGGCATTTATATTTTTCCGGAAGACGCTGTGGTAGGAGAGAATGCAATTAAGGCACTTGGCCTTGACGATGTTGTCTTTGAATATGAAATTACCTCCAACAGAGTAGACTGCTACGGTGTTCTTGGAATTGCAAGGGAGGCTGCCGCAACCTTTAATAAAAAGTTCTGTCCCCCTGAAGTAGTCTGCAAGGGGAATGAGGAAGACGTAAATAATTATGTGAAAGTGACTGTGGAGAATCCTGAACTCTGCCCTCGTTACTGTGCAAGAGTGGTAAAGAATGTAAAGATCGGCCCTTCTCCAAAATGGATGCAGAGATGCCTGGCATCAAACGGAATCCGTCCTATCAATAATCTGGTAGATATTACAAATTATGTAATGGAAGAATTCGGACAGCCTATGCATGCCTATGATCTGGATACCATTGAAGGTCAGCAGATCGTTGTCCGCCGTGCAGAAAAGGGTGAGAAATTTGTAACTCTGGATGGTCAGGAACGTACCATGGATGACTCTGTACTTATGATCTGTGACGGCAAGAAACCGGTAGGCATTGCAGGAATCATGGGCGGTGAGAACTCTATGATCACAGATCACGTTCATACGGTTCTCTTTGAAGCAGCCTGCTTCAATGGAACAAACATCCGTCTTTCCTCCAAGAAGATCGGTCTTCGTACAGATGCTTCCGCAAAATTTGAGAAAGGACTTGACCCCAACAATGCTCAGGCGGCCATTGACAGGGCATGCCAGCTGATGGAAGAGCTGGGCGCAGGCGAAGTTGTGGGAGGAATGGTTGATGTATGCTATGAGACAAGAGAGCCTTCCAGAGTGCCTTTCATGCCTGAAAGGATCAATGCTCTTCTTGGAACCAGCCTGACTCCTGAAGAAATGCTTGGATATCTTGCCAAGGTAGAGCTCACTTATGATGAGAAGACAAATGAAATCGTTGCACCTACTTTCCGTCAGGATATTCACTGTGTTGCGGATATTGCAGAGGAGGTTGCAAGATTCTTTGGATATGATAAAATACCGACCACTCTTCCTACAGGAGAAGCAACCACAGGAAAAATGCCGTTCAAGCTTCGCATTGAGCAGGTGGCACGTGATATTGCAGAATACTGTGGTTTTTCAGAGGGTATGACTTATTCTTTTGAAAGCCCTAAAGTATTTGAAAAATTAAGGATTCCTACTGACAGTCCTCTTCGCCAGGTGATCACTATCAGTAACCCTCTTGGTGAAGATTACAGTATTATGCGTACCACTACATTAAACGGAATGCTCAGTTCTCTTGCCACAAATTACAATAGAAGAAACAAGGATGTACGTCTGTATGAACTTGGAAACGTATATCTTCCCAAGTCTCTTCCTCTGACAGAGCTTCCTGATGAGCGTACACAGTTTACACTTGGCATGTATGGAAACGGGGATTTCTTTGACATGAAAGGTGTGTGTGAAGAGTTCTTTGAAAAAGCAGGCATGAGAGAGAAAGTTGTTTATGATCCGGACAGCAAGAAACCATACCTTCATCCGGGAAGACAGGCTGACATGATCTACAAGGGAAAGGCAGTAGGATATCTTGGGGAGGTTCATCCTCTCGTTGCACAGGCCTATGGAATCGGAGAGAGAGCTTACATTGCCGTGATCGATATTCCTTCTGTGCTTGAATTTGCAGGCTTTGACCACAAGTTTGAGGGAATTGCCAAATATCCTGCAGTTACACGTGACTTAAGTATGGTGGTTCCGCAAAATGTTCTGGCAGGCCAGATTGAAGAGGTTCTTATCCAGAGAGGCGGTAAGATTCTGGAGAGTATTCAGTTATTTGACATTTATGAAGGAAACCAGATCAAGAAGGGTTATAAATCTATGGCATACTCTCTTGTATTCAGACATAAGGATAAGACACTGGAAGAGAGTGAGATTACCGCTGCCATGAAGAAAATATTAAATGGCCTTACAAATCTGGGAATTGAGTTGAGAAGCTGATGCTGATATATATAATACGACATGGTGTTACAGAATGGAATAAACTGAAGAAAGTTCAGGGTGCAGTGGATATTCCGCTTGCACCTCAGGGACTTGAACTTGCCAGAAAGACAGGAGAAGCTCTAAAGGATGTTCCCTTTGATATCTGCTATACCAGCCCTCTTTTAAGAGCCAGACAGACAGCCCGGTGTATTCTGGGTGACAGAGATGTTCCTGTTATACCTGACAGCCGTATTCAGGAAATTAATTTTGGGGTGCTGGAAGGAACACAGTTTAAAGATAAAGATGGCAATATCCTGAACCATCAGATGGAAGTGTTTTTTGAAGATCCTGCACATTATGAAAGACCAGAACGGGGAGAGAATATTTCCGATATCCTTGAGAGAACGGGAAACTTCTGGAAAGAGATCACAACTGATCCGGCTCTTTTGGATAAAACAGTTCTTGTATCCTCCCATGGATGTGCAGTCCGGGCCCTTCTACAGAACATTTACCATGATGAAAAGGATTTCTGGCATGGATGCGTACCGCCCAACTGCAGTGTAAATCTGGTTGAGGTAAAGGATGGACAGGCACGTCTTCTGGAGGAAGACAAGGTCTATGCATGAATAGAATATACGTAAATCATATCCCCGCTGAAAATTTTATTTTCAGCGGGGTTCTTGCTCTTCCTTTTTTGTTATGATATTATAATGAAAAGCAGTATATTGTTTACGCTATTGTGCAAATAATGGAAAAATAACCATAGGAGGTGTGTTATGGGCAAAAAGTTTATGAATATGTTTTTTTTCCTGGCAGTACTGGGTGCCTCTGTTTTTATGACTGTATTTACGGGCAGAGGGTCTACTTCTACCATGATCTATAACTTTGTTTTTCTTGGGATAATGGCCATACTATATCTTGTAGGCATGTTTGCCGGGATGTTTCGGTTACATAATATTTCCGATGCACTTGACCAGGGTACGGATGGACTTGTGGAGATTTTCAAGAATCCCGGCAGAGTAAAGAAAGAAAATCTTTCCTGTCTTCAGGGAATTTTTGAAAATAAATATCTGGACGACAGAATGGACAGCTTCGTACAGAGTGTGGATCAGTCCAGGGAAGGAATGGGAGATATTGAGGAATACATAAGTGAGGAGGACGTTGATCTTCATATTCATAAGAGATTACTGGAAATGCTCCCGGATATTTTTACAAGCCTTGGTATTCTGGGAACCTTTGTAGGTCTGGTATGGGGACTTAAAAATTTTGAGCCATCAAGCTATGAAACCATGACCAATTCGGTTTCCACTCTGGTGGAAGGCATCAAGGTCGCTTTTCTTACATCCATATATGGAATTGCAATGGCTATAATTTTTAATTCCGGTATGAAGAGTGCCTATTCTGAAATGTCTGAGAAACTTCAGAGATTTCTGGAGAAATTTCATGTTTATGTGATTCCGACTGCGGAAAGTGAGTCCAGGAATCTTCTGATCGCAAGTCAGAAGGTTCAGACAAAGGCAATGAAGCAGATGGTAGAGGAGTTTTCTGTTCAGATGGCCGGAAGCTTCGAGAAAGTAATCACTCCTACATTTCAGAAAATGAACGAGTCCCTGGATGTGCTTGTTGATTCAGTCACAAGGTGCCAGCAGGATGCTGTAAAGGAAATTCTGGATACTTTTCTGGCGGAAATGAACAATTCTTTCAAAATACAGTTTCAGGATTTCAATGAAGCACTTGCCCAGATGGAGAAGACACAGAAAGAGAATATTGAATATACGTCTAATCTGTACAGGACCATGAGCCAGCAGCTCAGTGAGTCTTATGTGAAACAGAATAATGCAATGAAGAATCTGGTAAATGAGCTGGGAAATGTTCAGGGCCGTTATATGACCACTGCAACCAGAATTGCTCAGGAGAATCAGGAAATCCAGAAAAACCAGCAGGAAGATTATCAGCGTGTAACGGATTATCTGAGAGAAGCAGAGCGTTCTTCCGCCAAGTTCTGGGTGGCCTGCAATCAGACCATGCAGAAATATGTGGAAACAGCTGCACAGGGTATGGAGAAGGCTGCCGCTGCCAATCAGGTAAGCACGGAAGCGCTGAAAGCCAACAAGCGTGTTATGGATGAGCTGGACAGTAAGATGCAGGATTTTGTCACCTATCAGAAGATGACCTATCAGACTATGGAACAGGTGCGCAGGATCTTTTCCGATATTTCTGTCTCCTCGGATAACCGTAACATTTATCTTACCGGAGGCCAGATGAATAAATCTGTATCCAGGGAAGAGAGAGAGGTTCTGGATCAGATGCGCAGTATGTTAAAGGAGCAGGGAGAGCGTCAGGAAGCCCTTCTTGAGGAAATGTCAAAGAATATGAAGGATCTTTCCAAATCTGCCCAGAAAGGTAAATTCAGTTTATTCAGATAGAAGGAGAGAAATATGCGCAAAAAGAAAAGATCAGAAGACAGTGGATTTAATGTCTGGCGTTCTTATTCTGATATGATGGCGGGTGTGCTGCTTCTTTTCGTTCTGATCATGTGTGTGACACTTTTTCAGGCACAGAAAAGTTATAATGAAAGTATCAAGGAGAGGGATGAAAAGATTGCCCTTCAGGAGCAGTATACGGCAGAAATCCTTGCACAGCAGAATGCGCTGGATGAAAAAGATGTGAAGCTGAGTTCCCAGAGTGAACAGCTGGACAAACAGAAGAAGCTTCTGGCAGAGCTTGCAGCACAGTTAAAGCAGCAGCAGAGTGATCTGGATGAGAAAACATCCATGCTTGCCACACAGCAGAAAAAGATCGATAATATCATTGGTGTAAAAGCGGATGTAATTGAATCTCTTCAGCAGGAATTTTCCAAGAATAATGTAAGCGTAGATATAGATCCTCAGACAGGAGCCCTTACACTGAATGCCAGTGTGCTTTTTGACTATGATAAAGCAGAACTTACAGAGGAAGGAAAAGCTGAGCTTTCCAATATTTTACCTATTTACTGTAAGGTGCTTCTTCAGGGTGATTATAAGAAATATCTGGCGGAAATTATTATAGACGGTTATACCGATACAGATGGTGATTATTACTATAACCTTGAGCTTTCTCAGAAACGTTCTCTGGCTGTTGCAGAATATCTTACGGAAATCAGAGAGAACTTTCTGAATGCCCAGCAGATTTCCGAGCTTCAGACTTACCTGACTGTAAATGGCCATTCAATGGCCAACCCTGTACTGGATGCCAATGGAAATGTAGACAAAAATGCCTCCAGACGTGTGGAAGTGAAATTCCGTCTTAAAGATGATGAGATGATTGACGAATTAAATAATATTATGACTTCAGAGAATAACTGACAAAGGAGAGAACAGATATGTCTTTTAAGATTGGCAGGAATGATCCCTGCTGGTGTGGAAGTAATAAAAAATATAAAAAATGTCATGAAGCCTTTGATGAGAAACTGGAAATGATGAAACAAAGGGGTTATGCAGTAATCGACCACAGCCTCATAAAGACACCGGAACAGATTGAGAAGATAAAGGAAAGCTGTAAGATCAATGTGGCAGTCCTTGATTATGTGGCAGAGCACATCCGCCCAGGTATATCCACAGAGGAGATAGACAGATGGGTACATGAGGAGACTGTCCGCCATGGAGGAATTCCGGCCCCTCTGGATTTCGAGGGCTATCCCAAAAGTGTCTGTACTTCCATTAATGAGGTAGTATGCCATGGAATCCCCAGTGAGAATGAAATTTTAAAAGAAGGGGATATTGTAAATGTGGATGTGTCTACCATTTTTAACGGTTATTTTTCTGATTCGTCCAGAATGTTCTGCATTGGCAAGGTAAGCCCTGAGAAAGAGAAACTGGTAAAAGTTACGAAGGAATGTGTGGAAATCGGAATTTCCAAGGTGATTCCCTGGACGCCTATTGGAAATATGGGAAGTGCCGTTCACTCTCATGCAGTGGAAAACGGATATTCTGTAGTCAGACAGATTGGCGGCCACGGTATCGGACTGGAATTTCATGAGGATCCCTGGGTAAGTTATGTCTCTGAGGAAAACACAGGAGTGCTTATGGTTCCCGGAATGATGTTCACCATAGAACCAATGGTAAATATGGGAAGTGATGAAATCTATACAGACGAAATCGATGGATGGACAGTACGTACAGAAGACGGGCTTCCATCTGCACAGTGGGAAGTGACAGTCCTTGTGACGGAAACAGGATGCGAGGTTATTTGTTGGTAAAGTGTGAAGAAAACACTTGCAATGCCCGTCCTGATATAGTATAATCACTAATGTTGTGAAAAAAAGATGGTCCTCTGTTACTGCAATGTATTAAGAACATCCATATTAGAATAGGAGAGAATGAAATGAACGAAATTATCAAGAACATTGAAGCAGAACAGCTGAAAGCTGACGTGCCGCAGTTCAAGACAGGCGACACAGTAAGAGTACATGCTCTTATCAAAGAAGGTAACCGTGAGAGAGTTCAGATTTTTGAAGGAACTGTTCTTAAGATCCAGGGTGGAAGCAACAGAGCTACCTTTACTGTAAGAAAGAGCTCTAATGGTGTAGGCGTTGAGAAGACATGGCCGCTTCATTCCCCACATGTTGTTAAAGTCGAAGTTATCCGTCATGGTAAAGTTCGCCGTGCTAAACTGAACTACTTAAGGGATCGCGTTGGTAAGGCTGCTAAGGTTAAAGAACTTGTTAAATAATTTCATGAACTTTGAAAGGAAGGGACAATAACTTAGGTATTGTCCCTCTTTTTCCATCTGCAGGAGATTTGGATGAAGATCAGAAACTGGAAAGAAAGTTCCCGGTATCAGGCTGCAAAGGAGAAGCTGGAGGACGAAAAGAACCGAAATATTCTCAGCTGGATCTTTGATATTGCAGTAACTCTTGCTTTTGCAGTTGCAGTCGGAATTATGATGTTTCAGTCTGTGACTATGCAGGAAGGCTCCATGGAACCTACTCTGGCTGTTGGGGACAGATTTTTTATAAATAAAATACAGTATAAATTATTTTCTCCTGAAAGAGGAGATATTATTGTTTTTAAGACGAATTCCGATGATAATGCTGCTCTTCATATAAGAAGAGTGATCGGTCTTCCGGGGGAAAACGTTCAGATCACAAACGGACAGATCTATATTAACGGAGAACTGTACAGTGAGAAGAAAGGTTTTCCGGCCATTTCCAATCCCGGTCTGGCCTCCAGTCCTGTTACACTGGAGAGCGGAGAATACTTCGTACTGGGAGATAACAGAAATAACAGTGAGGACAGCCGTTATGGGGATATTGGACTTGTCCAGAAGAAATATATTGTGGGAAAAATATGGTTTACCATTTCTCCCAGAAAGAAAATCGGATTCATGAAAGGTTAGAGAGATATGAATGTACAGTGGTACCCGGGTCATATGACCAGGGCAAAACGTCAAATGCAGGAAGATATTAAACTGATCGATCTGATCATTGAGCTTGTGGATGCCAGAGTACCTTATTCCAGCCGTAATCCTGATATTGATGAACTTGGCAAAAATAAATCAAGGCTTATACTCCTTAATAAAGCAGATCTTGCAGATGCATCCGTAAATGATGCATGGGTGGAGTATTTCAGGCAGAATGGTTTCTTTGCGGTTAAAGTGGATTCCCGTAAAGGTACAGGGATGAAGAACATTCAGGATATGATAAGAGAAGCATGCAGGGAAAAGATGGAGCGTGACCGGAAACGTGGAATCAGAAATCGTCCTGTCCGTGCTATGGTAGCAGGAATCCCAAATGTGGGGAAATCCACTTTTATCAATAAATTTACGGGCAGAGCCTGTACGAAAACTGGTAACAAGCCAGGTGTCACAAGAGGTAAGCAATGGATCCGCATTAATAAAGACGTGGAACTTCTTGACACTCCCGGCATATTATGGCCCAAGTTTGAAGATCAGGATGTAGGAATACGTCTTGCATGCATCGGATCTGTTAAGGATGATATTCTTAATATGGAGGAATTGGCACTGTGGCTGATCGACTATTTAATCTCCTCCTACAGTGGTGTTCTGGCGGATCGTTATAATGTGGCAGAAGAGGGGACAGCAGTAGAAATTCTGGAACAGATTGCAAGAGCAAGAGGCTGCCTTAAGAAGCAGGAAGAAATTGACTATGGCAAAGCCGCCGGAATATTATTTGATGATTTTCGTTCTGGAAGGATGGGAAGAATCAGTCTGGAGAAGCCAAATGAAAACAATAAGTGAAATAAAAGCTGAGTTTGAAGCTGCAGATCTAAAAGATCTGCATACCTTATACGATAAATACGGTGAAGATAAAAGAAGCGGTGTCAGGAAGCTGATTCTTGCGTATCAAAGGAAAGAAGAAGCTTATGAGGCAGAGCTTAAGCGCACAGAGAGCATGAAGTTCTATGAGCATAAATATGAGCACCTTGGGTATCTGTGCGGCATTGACGAAGTGGGACGGGGACCTCTGGCCGGCCCTGTGGTAGCCTGTGCAGTGATCCTGCCAAAAGACAGCAGGATTCTTTATCTGAATGATTCCAAGAAACTGACGGAGGCCAAAAGAGAAGAACTGTATCCTGTGATTATGAAAGAGGCGGTAGCTGTAGGAATTGGCATGTCCGATCACAGAAAAATTGATGACATCAACATTCTTCAGGCTACCTATGAGGCTATGAGACAGGCAGTGAGCAAACTTAGTGTAGTGCCCCAGCTTCTTTTAAACGATGCTGTGACCATACCCGATATTTCTATTCCCCAGGTTCCCATTATTAAAGGAGATGCCAAAAGTGTATCCATCGCTGCTGCCAGTATTGTGGCAAAGGTGACCAGAGACCATATGATGGTGGAATATGATAAACTTTATCCCGGATATGGTTTTGCATCCAATAAGGGCTATGGTTCTCAGGAGCATATTGAGGCACTGAGAAGGCTTGGACCATGTCCTATTCACAGAAAAACGTTTATTACTCATTTTGTGTAAAATTTACATATGATACCTACACATAAAATTGAAAGAGAATGATTTGATCTGAAGAAAAATATGCGTCAGACCGGCGCTTTTTATGAGCAGCAGGCAGCCAGGTATTTAGAGGAGCATGGGCTTACCATACTTGAGAGAAATTTCAGGTGCAGGTTTGGTGAAATTGATATCATTGCCACAGATGGCCAGTATCTGATCTTTGCAGAAGTGAAATACCGAAGCAGTTCTTCATCGGGAAGTTCACTTTCTGCCGTAAATCCTGCAAAACAGAGAAATATCAGCAGAGCAGCCGGTTATTATCTTACGGTAAACAGGCATCGCATAGATATGCCCTGCAGATTTGATGTGATTGGGTTTGACAAAGAAGAAATCCGGTGGATCAGGAATGCATTTGATTACAGAGGATAAAAGGAAGTAGAAAATGAATATAAAATGGCATGATCAGAATTTGCCTCAGATGAATATACATAACAAAAATGATGTTACCTATCTGACTTATCCAGCGTTTGACAGTCTGGAAGGCATTGTGCACGGTTTCAGTACACGTCTTGGAGGGGTCAGCAAAAGCTTTTTCAGCACTATGAATTTAAGCTTCACAAGGGGAGATGAGGAATCCCTTGTAAGAGAGAATTTTAGAAGGATCGGGGATGCCATAGGCTTCTTGCCTGGAGATATGGTCACTTCAGATCAGACACATACGGCGAATGTAAGGCTTGTAACTGAGAAAGACAGAGGAAAGGGTTATACAAGGCCAAGAGATTATCATGATGTAGATGGAATGATAACAAATGTACCTGGAATTGTTCTTGCCACTTTTTATGCAGACTGTGTTCCCCTTTATTTCGTGGATCCTGTACATAAGGCTGTTGGTCTTTCCCACTCGGGATGGAGAGGAACAGCTTCCCGTATAGGAAAGGTTACAGTTGAGAAAATGGCTGTGGAATTTGGTTCTGATCCGGAGGACATTCTGGCGGCAGTGGGGCCTTCCATCTGTCAGGACTGTTATGAAGTCAGTGAAGATGTGGCAGATCAGTTTAAAGAGACATTTGATGAAAAATACTGGCCTGAGATTTTCTATAAGAAAGCAGATGGAAAATACCAGCTTGATCTGTGGCAGGCTAATCGAAGGATACTTATGGAGGCAGGTATAAAGGAGGAGCATATATCCATGCCAAATCTTTGCACCTGCTGCAACCCGGATTTTCTGTTTTCTCACAGGGCTTCTCATGGAAAAAGAGGAAATCTTGGCGCATTTCTCGGACTGAAAAAGTAAAAAAGACCCCGGCATCTATCTTTGGGATGCCGGGATTTTTGTTATCTGGTGGAATTTACCTGCTGTACAAGATTAATGATCTTTTCATTTGTGGAGCGGACTTTCTCAACTGAGATATCGTGATTGATAATATCCATAATGCTGGCAAGGTATTTGCTCATATTAGCCTCAATATAGTAGGGCTTGTCAAGTAGCTGAGGAATCCTGTAGTTCAGGTTGGTGGTGATCAGTCTGTCAAGCCATCCTCTCTCGTAGTATTCATCAAATTTGGAAAGACCATCCGTAAATAATCCATATGTGGTGCATACGAAAACACGTTTGGCATTTCGCTCTTTAAGCTGTTTGGCTACATCCAGCATGCTCTCTCCTGAGGAAATCATATCGTCAATGACGATCACGTCTTTTCCCTCTACAGAATCTCCCAGGAATTCATGGGCAACGATGGGATTCTTGCCGTTTACGATGGTAGAGTAGTCACGGCGCTTATAGAACATTCCCATATTTACTCCCAGAATGTTGGAAAAATATACTGCACGTGACATAGCACCTTCATCTGGGCTGATGATCATTAAATGGTCATTATCAATCTTCAGGTCCGGGACCTCTTTGACAAGTGCTTTCAGGAACTGATATGTGGGAAAGAAATTATCAAATCCAATAAGAGGAATAGAATTCTGTACACGGGGATCATGTGCATCAAATGTGATAATATTGGATACTCCCATATTGCTCAGTTCTTTCAATGCGATAGCACAGTCCAGAGATTCTCTTTTGGTACGTCTGTGCTGACGGCCTTCATAAAGGAAGGGCATGATAACATTGATCCTGTGTGCTTTGCCTGTAGCTGCAGAGATGATCCTTTTCAGATCCTGGAAATGATTGTCCGGTGACATATGATTCTCACGTCCGCATACAGTATATGTCTGACTGTGGTTGGTTACATCCACCATTACAAAAAGATCTACACCTCGGATTGATTCTTTGATGTATCCTTTTCCTTCACCGGTTCCAAAACGTGGACATTCACATTTAACAAGAAAAGAATCTTCGCTGTAACCCTGAGGAACGGAATTGAGATTCTTCCGCCCAACCATTTCTTTACGAAATTTTACCAGGTAATGGTCTACCTCTTTAGCAAGATCCTGGCAGCCTGCAAGTGCGGCAATTCTAATTGGCGCAACAGGCGTGGATTTTTCCAGCAATTCTATATTTGGCATAATATTCCTCCTAAGTAATTTATACTCAAAAACAGATTCTATACTAATTTATAACATTTGACCTAAATCACGTCAAGGAATTTATTGATTTTTCCGAATAAAATTGTTATGATAGATACGATATTGATTATTGTGGAGTTGTGTAAAGAATGAAAGATAATCTGCATGTGATTTCCAGTGTGCTTCCGGGCAGTATTGGAGAAGAGCTGGAGCTAAGCCCCGGAGATGTGCTTGTTTCCATTAATGGACAGCCGGTAGAGGATGTGTTCGACTACCGTTATCTGATCAATGATGAGCTGGTGGTTCTCCTTATACGTAAGAAGAATGGTGAGGAATGGGAACTGGAAGTAGAAAAGGAATACGATGAGGACCTGGGAATAGAGTTTGAGAACAGTCTTATGGATGATTACAGGTCCTGTTGTAATCATTGTATTTTCTGCTTTATCGACCAGATGCCTCCTGGCATGAGGGATACACTTTATTTTAAAGATGATGATTCCAGACTGTCTTTTTTGCAGGGCAATTATGTGACGCTGACCAATATGAGTGATTATGATCTTGAGCGGATCATACGTTTTCATTTATCACCTGTGAATATTTCCTTTCAGACTATGAATCCTGACTTAAGGTGTAAAATGCTGCATAACCGTTTTGCAGGAGAGGCTCTGAAGAAGGTGGATAAGCTCTATGAGGGCGGTGTAACTATGAATGGCCAGATTGTTCTGTGCAGGGGAATTAACGACAGGGAGGAACTGGAATACAGTCTGGAGAAGCTCTCGCAATATGCACCTGTTCTTCAGAGTGTTTCAGTTGTGCCTGTGGGATTGTCCAGGTTTCGTGACGGACTCTATCCCCTGGAGCCTTTTACCAGGGAGGATGCCATTGATCTCATTGATCAGGTGGAACGGTGGCAGAAGATTATGATGAAGAAACATGGAATCCATTTCGTCCATGCTTCGGATGAATGGTATATCCTGGCAGGACGGGAAATTCCTGAGGAGGGCAGGTATGACGGTTATCTCCAGCTTGAAAATGGTGTGGGTATGATGAGACTTCTGGAAACAGAAGTAAGAGAGCGTCTTATGGATATTTCAGGGGATGACAGAGAAATATGGGCATCTGTTGCTACAGGAAAGCTGGCTGCACCCTTTATTAAAGAGAATATACGTCTGATTCAGGAGAAGTTTCCCCGTATTCATGTGAATGTTTACACAATTGAGAATCGTTTTTTCGGAGAAAGGATTACTGTCTCCGGACTTATTACGGGCACAGATCTGAAAGAGCAGCTTAAGGGGAAAGATCTGGGTGAGAAATTACTGATTCCCTGCAATATGCTTAGAAGTGGAGAAGATGTTTTTCTGGATGACCTCACTGTGAAGGATTTAAGAGAGAGTCTGGGTACCGAAATTGTTGTGGTTGATGAAAATGGGGCAGATCTTGTGAATTGTCTGATCAATCCCCCTGACCATAAAAAAATTAAAAGGAGACAAATTTATGAGCAAACCAGTAGTAGCGATAGTGGGAAGGCCTAATGTGGGCAAGTCCACGTTGTTTAATGCACTGGCCGGTGAGAATATATCAATTGTTAAGGATACGCCGGGAGTGACACGTGACAGAATATACGCAGATGTAACCTGGCTGGATCAATCATTTACACTGATCGACACGGGAGGAATTGAGCCTGACAGTAATGATGTGATTCTCTCCCAGATGAGAGATCAGGCGCAGATCGCCATCGACACTGCTGATGTTATTATTTTTATTACAGATGTACATCAGGGGTTGGTGGATTCAGATGCGAAAGTAGCCGATATGCTTCGCAGAAGCCATAAACCTGTGGTTCTCGTTGTGAATAAGGTTGACAGCGTTCAGAAATATATGATGGAGGTTTACGAATTCTATAACCTGGGTATTGGAGAACCTGTACCTGTTTCTGCGGCCAACAGAATGGGAATCGGGGATATGCTGGATGAAGTGGTGCGTCATTTCCCGGAGGATGCTGATCAGGGAGAAGAAGAACAGATTCCAAGAATTGCCATTGTAGGCAAACCTAATGTGGGCAAATCATCCCTTGTAAATAAACTTCTGGGAGAAGACAGGGTGATCGTTTCCGATGTTGCAGGTACTACAAGAGACGCAGTGGACACCAGAGTAACCTGGCAGGGAAAAGACTATATTTTCATTGATACAGCAGGTCTCAGACGAAAAGGCAAGGTAAAGGAAGACATTGAGCGCTACAGCGTGATCCGTACTGTGACTGCTGTGGAACGTGCAGATGTGGTGATCGTAATGATCGATGCATCTGAGGGTGTTACGGAACAGGATGCAAAAATTGCGGGTATAGCTCACGAACGGGGCAAGGGTGTTATTATTGCTGTTAATAAGTGGGATGCCATAGAGAAAACAGACAAGACCATATATCAGCACTCCAGGAGAATACGGGAAGTGCTTTCATTCATGCCTTATGCGGAGATTATATTTATTTCAGCCAAAACAGGACTTCGCATCCAGAGATTGTTTGAAACTCTTGATGCTGTAATTGAGAATCAGACTCTTCGTATCCAGACAGGAGTGCTCAACGAGATTCTGTCAGAGGCAGTTGCCATGCAGCAGCCACCTTCCGACAGGGGCAGACGTCTGAAGATTTTCTATATGACACAGGTTTCAGTGAAACCGCCCACATTTGTTATTTTTGTAAATGATAAAAAACTGATGCATTTTTCATACGTAAGATATCTGGAGAATAAAATCAGGGATGCGTTTGGTTTTGGAGGAACCTCTCTGAAATTTATTATCCGTGAGCGAGGGGAAAAGGAATAATTATGGAACGTCTTATAAGTGTAGCCATAGGCTATTTATTTGGTTTATTTCAGACAGCTTTTATTCTTGGGAAAGTCTACCATATAGATGTTCGGCAGCATGGAAGCGGAAATCTGGGCTCCACCAATGTCCTGCGTACACTGGGTAAAAAGGCAGGCGCCATTAATCTTGTCTGTGACTGCCTGAAATGTATTCTTGCAATCGTTGTTGTCCGGGCAATTTTTAAAAGAAGCTGTCCTGATATACTTCCACTGCTAAGTCTTTACGCTGCAGCCGGATGTATCCTGGGCCATAATTTCCCTTTTTATCTTAAGTTTAAGGGGGGAAAGGGAATTGCTGCATCTCTGGGAATGCTGATTGCCTTTGACTGGAAGATTTTTCTCATCTGCGCAGTAGTGTTCCTGAGTCTGTTTTTTATTACTCATTATGTATCATTAAGCTCACTTTCTGCGTATATTGCTGCATTTATATCTTTGATTGCATTTGGGCAGATGGGATATTACAAAATGTCACCATCACATATGATGGAATTATATGTAGTGATGGGGGTTTTAACTCTGCTTGCTGTTTTTGAACACAGAAACAATATTAAACGCCTGTTAAATGGCACAGAAAGTAAAATATATTTAAAAAATAAAAAAGCATAAGAGGTGATGATATGGCAAAAATCAGTGTACTGGGTGCGGGAAGCTGGGGAACGGCGCTGGCTGTTCTTCTCCACAATAATGGACATGATGTGATTCTATGGTCCGCTCTGGGTGAAGAGATCGAACTGATCCGGGAAAAAAGGGAAAATGTAAGTAAACTGCCAGGAGTCAGGATCCCTGAAGAAATCGATATTACCCTTGACCTTGAAAGAAGTCTTAATCAGGCGGATGTGGCTGTCCTTGCCGTACCGTCTCCTTATATCAGAAGCACGTGTAAGCGCATGAAACCTTTTGTAAAGGAAGGTCAGATCATTGTTAATGTGGCTAAGGGTATCGAGGAAAAAACCCTGATGACATTAAGTGAGATCATTGAGCAGGAAATTCCGGCTGCAGATGTATCTGTTCTTTCCGGGCCAAGCCATGCGGAAGAAGTTGGCCGGGGACTGCCTACAACATGTGTGATAAGTTCTCACAAAAGACTGACAGCTGAATATCTTCAGGGCATTTTTATGAGTCCTGTTTTCCGCGTATATACCACACCTGATATGCTTGGCGTGGAACTGGGTGCAGCATTGAAAAATGTGATTGCCCTGGCAGCGGGAACAGCTGATGGCCTGGGATATGGAGATAATACGAAGGCAGCTCTCATTACCAGAGGAATTGCTGAAATTTCCAGACTGGGCGTTAAAATGGGAGCCAGATGTGAAACCTTCTACGGTCTTTCCGGTATCGGGGATCTGATCGTAACATGTGCAAGTGTCCATAGCCGTAACAGAAAAGCCGGATATCTGATGGGTAAAGGATATACTATGGAAGAAGCTATGAAAGAGGTTAAAATGGTAGTTGAGGGTGTTTATTCTGCAAAGGCTGCGAAATCTCTTTCAGAAAAATATGATGTGGAAATGCCTATCATTACAGAAGTCAATAAAGTTCTTTTTGAGGGAAAACCAGCATCGGATGCAGTAATTGACCTGATGATAAGAGATAAGAAGGTAGAAACTCCCATGCTTCCATGGCCGGAAGAATAACATACGGTTTATGATGAAAATAGAAAAACCCTGCACGGCTCTATAACCGGCAGGGTTCTTTTTTATGTTGCAAAAGCAACCCGCCGCAGGCGGAGAATCCTGCAAAGCAGGATTCTATCTCGACTTAAAACGCTACGTCCCTTAAATCTTCAGGAACGCTGGAACTGTGATAATTCTGATTGAGGCTGTCCAGGATATCCATATCTTCCTGCTCAATGGTGAAATCAAAAATGTGAGAGTTACTTTCGATCCTGTCAGGATGAACCGACTTGGGGATTACAGATATTCCTTTCTGAACTGCCCAGCGAAGACCGATCTGAGCAGGAGTCCGGCCATATTTTGTTCCAAGAACACACATAACATCATTGTCAAGATAGGCGCCTCTGGCAAGAGGAGCGTAGGCCTGAACCTGAATTCCCTTATCCTGGCAGTAATCAATAAGTTCTTTAGGATAGCATAATGGATGGCACTCGATCTGATTGACAGCAGGTACCACATCAGATACTTTGGCAAGCTCTTCAAGATGACGGATGTCGAAATTGCTGACACCGATGGAAAGTGCCCTGCCTGACTGCTGGATCTTTTCAAGCTCCTTCCAAGTGCTTAAATAACATCCCGGAACAGGCCAGTGGATCAGATACAGATCAACATAATCAAGCTTCAAACGATCAAGGCTTCTTTCGAAAGCGCCCTGGATATCTCCCACACGCTGGGCAGTATTCCAGACTTTGGTTGTGATAAAGAGTTCATTTCTCGGTATGCCGCATCTGCTTATTCCTCGGCCCACATTCTCTTCATTCTTATATACGGAAGCAGTATCGATCAGTCTGTATCCGGCCTGTGCAGCTGCAATGACTGCATTTTCTGCTTCGTTTTCTCCTGTTGCTTTATATACTCCCAGCCCCAGAAGAGGCATTTCTCTGTCTGTGTTAAGAAAAACGGTATTTTTCAAAGCAATTCCTCCAATTCTTCCTATGACATATAGTAAAGTATACCATAAAATTAAAAAAGTTGTACATCTTTTTTATTATTAATTTCAAACAATGAATTGTTAATCAAATAACGTTTTAGTTAATTGATTAACATAAACCGTAAAATACACCATATACCTGCCAAGATTTCATAATTTTTTTAGTAATTATTTACTTTAAACACCTTGCTAAATCATAGGAAACGTTGTATAATAACCATAAATTGATAATTTATTGTCATTAGAAAAGCGGCAGATAAAACACATTATGTTGCTGTTTTTTGGAAGAAAGGAGCATTTTATGCACTTAATAAAAGACGAGAATGGAAACCTTGTTCATCATGGACATGCTCATGATGAGGACCATGAACATACACCTGCAGGCAGCACCTGCCAGTCCGGGCAGTGCGGTTCCTGTAAGGAAGGCGACTGCAAGAACGAGACAATCGCTCTTCTGACTTATATGCTTCAGCATAATGAACATCATGCTCAGGAACTGGATCAGATGGCAGACAATCTGGCCAAGATGGGTATGGATGCTCCGTGCAAGACCATTAAGGAAGCAGTTTCTGATTTTCAGAAAGGCAATATGAGACTTGGACTTGCTCTGACACTTGTTAAGGAAGAAATGAAATAGGAGGCGTTAAGAAATGTGCCTGGCAACAGTTTATAAAGAAAGCGATGATTCCGTTATCTTTAAAAATGTAGCCCGTATTGATGTGGAGGGAAATAAACTGACTCTTCGTGATATTATGGGAGACGAGAGAGTGATAGAGGGAAGCATCCTTATGGTTGATCTTGCTAACAGCATTGTGAAACTTAAATGCGAGTAAGCAGAATTACTTTTCGGATCTAAGGCAGTTAATGCCTTGATAATAAAAAATTTATGACGTGGAGGTATGTAACAATGAAATTATCAGCAGCAATGAAAGAAAAAATGCTCCTTTCCTTTGAAGTTTTTCCACCTAAGACAGATAAAGGTATGGAAAGCCTTCCAGGAACAATTGATCATCTTATGAAATTCAAACCGGAATATATTTCCTGTACATATGGCGCCGGCGGCGGAAATGTAGGCGCTAACAGAGAAGTGTGCCAGATGATCAAAAAAGCAGGAACAACTCCTGTTACACATTTTACAGTAATCAAGAATACTAAAGAGGGTATTAAGGAACAGCTTCAGGAATACCTGGATCAGGGCGTTGACCATATGCTTGCGCTCCGTGGAGATATTCCTCTTGGAGAAACCACAACATGCGGTGATTTCAACTATGCAACAGACCTGGTGAAATTTGTACGTGATGAATTTGGTGATAAATTTGAGATCGCAGTTGCAGGATCTCCAGAAGGACATATTTCCTGCCGCAGCTTGGAATCAGATATCGCTGTTCTGAAACAGAAACAGGATAATGGTGCAGACTATATCATGACTCAGCTCTGCTGGGATATGGAACAGTTTAAATACTGGCTGGATGCTATCCGCAAAGCTGGTGTTACAATGCCTGTAGATGTTGGTGTTATGCCAATTCTTGATATGGCTTCTACTATCAACATGGCTCTTTCACGTAACGGCTGTGTTATGGATCGTGAACTTTGCAGACTGATTTCCAGACATTGGCTGTTCCCGAATCCATTTGCTGCTAAAGACGCAGATGGCAAGCCATTTGATATGTTCTATGATGATAAAGTAAAAGCATTCAAAGAAGAAGGTATCGAATATACCATCAAACAGATCGACGAATATCGCGCACTTGGCGTAAATGGTATTCATCTGTATGCTCTGAACAAATGGAAAGATGTTTCTGAGATCATTGAAAGATCCGGACTTCGTACATTAGTTTAAATTTTAGTTACAATACAGTATTTTAGGAGGCACCTGGTTTTATGGCACATGTAATTGCTGTCGCAGGTAAAGGCGGCGTAGGAAAAACTACATTATGCGGAATGATGATCCAGTATCTCTGCAAGCAGGGTAAAGGACCGATTCTGGCAGTAGATGCAGATGCAAATTCAAATCTTAATGAAGTTCTTGGCGTTAAAGTGGAAACAACACTTGGAGATGTAAGGGAAGAGATTGCCCGTGCTGAACTTGCAAAGGAGAATCCTATTCCTGCAGGAATGTCCAAGGCGGATTATGCGGAAATGCGTTTTGAAGATGCACTTGTGGAGGATGATGACTTTGACCTTCTTGTTATGGGAAGGACTCAGGGAAAAGGCTGTTATTGCTATGTAAATGGCCTGCTTCAGACTCAGCTTGCCAAATATCAGAATCAGTATCCTTATATTGTCGTGGACAATGAAGCAGGGATGGAGCATATCAGCAGAGGTGTTCTTCCGAGCATGCAGACTGCCATTCTTGTAAGTGACTGTTCCAGAAGAGGTATCCAGGCAGTTGGAAGGATTGCTGAGCTTATTAAAGAATGCGATATGCATCCTGATACGGTAGGCCTTATTGTGAACAGAGCACCCAAGGGCGAACTCAACGAAGGAATAAAAGAAGAGATTGCCATTCAGGGGCTTCATCTTCTTGGAGTAATACCACAGGATGAAACTGTCTATGAATATGACTGTGACGGACGTCCCACAAGTACACTTCCGGAAGATAACCCGGTCAAGGTTGCACTTCGTGCTATCATTGACAAATTAAATTTATAATATGCACCCCTTGCCGCCCGTTTCTTGGACGGTAAGGGATGTTTGTGTGCATAGGGGAATCCGCCGGCCACACATAATTTGCCGGAGGATTCGTAAAAACAAAAAAAGTACACATAGTACGTGTACGAACCAGAATTAAAGGAGGTCAATAATGAGTGAATTCAAATTAACTACAGTGGAAGAATTTGAAGCGGCTACTGCCAGACTTTTGGAAACAGGAAAAAAGGTGGGTGCAGATGCATGGCAGTATCGTGTTAAAAATCAGACTCCACACTGCAAATTCGGTGAGCAGGGTATCTGCTGCCGTATCTGTGCAATGGGACCATGCCGTATTACAGCAAAGGCTCCGAGAGGAATCTGCGGATGTGATGCCCATGGTATCGTAGGAAGGAACTTCCTGAAATTTACAGCAGGCGGTGCTGCAACACATTCTGATCACGGCCGTGAAATCTGTAATACTCTTAACTGCACAGCACCTGATGGAAACTATAAAGTAAAAGATCCCGAGAAACTGATTCGTATTGCCAAAGAATGGGGAATTGAGACAGAAGGTAAAGATATCTATGATCTGGCTCATGAGGTAGCTGTAACAGGTCTTATGGAATATGGTAAACCATTCGGATATCAGAGATTCCTTGACAGAATGCCGGAAGGACAGAAGGAAAAACTGATTGAAAATGAAATTGCACCACGTGCCATTGACCGTGAGGTTTCTTCTTCCTTACATATGTCACATATGGGATGTTCATCTCTTCCTGAAGCACTTGTTAAACAGTCTCTTCGCTGTGGTCTTGCCGATGGATGGGGCGGATCTATGATGGGAACAGAATTTTCTGATGTTCTTTTCGGAACTCCCAAGCCAATTGACACAGAGGCTAACCTTGGCGTAATGGTGGAAGAAAATGTAAATATCGTTGTACACGGACATGATCCGAGCCTTTCTGAGATGATATGTGAATATGCAGAAAGCAAAGAAATGATTGATTATGCCAAATCTGTAGGGGCTAAGGGAATTACTGTATCTGGTGTTTGCTGTACTTCCAACGAAGTTGCTATGCGTCGTGGTATTCCTATGGCAGGTAACTTCCTGCAGCAGGAGAACGTGGTACTTACAGGTGCCTGCGAACTGATCGTTGTAGATGTTCAGTGTATTTTCCCGGCATTAGGGCCTTTAAGCAAATGCTTCCATACAAAATTTGTTACAACTTCTCCAATCGCTCAGATGCCTGATTCAGAATTCATCCGTTTCAGTGCAAAGACAGCAGGCGAGAATGCAAAAGCAATCGTTAAGATGGCGATTGATAACTTTAAGAACAGAAAACCAGAGCTGGTACACATTCCTCAGATGAAACAGAAAGCAACTGTAGGTTATTCTGTAGAGGCTATTGTTAAGACACTTGATGGTGTTACCAACTCTCAGGTTGATGAAACAGGAACAACCAAACCATTACTTGAGTGCATTACTTCCGGTGTTATCCGTGGTGCAGTGGCAATGGTTGGATGTAACAATCCAAAGGTAAGACCTGATACAGCTCACATTGAATTAATGAAAAAACTTATCGAGAATGATATCGTTGTCATTGCTTCAGGATGTGCTGCACAGGCAGCTGCAAAAGCAGGTCTTATGGACAAGAGAGCGAAAGATCTCTGCGGCGATGGCCTGAAACGTGTTTGTGAACTGGCTGATATTCCGCCTGTTCTTCATATGGGTTCTTGTGTAGATATTTCCCGTATGATGGTACTTGCTGCAACACTTGCCAAAGATGCAGGACTTCAGATCAATCAGCTTCCTGTTGTAGGATGCGCTCCTGAGTGG
>JAQYGS010000169.1 GCA_028722515.1 Clostridia bacterium
GAAGTATCTACTGTTGCCATCGTTATGTCTCCGTTATTGCAATTGATACCTTGATTATACTATAGTTGCTGTATATGTGAACTTCCTGAGTAATTTCTCACTCAAAGCAGAAACGACCTGAGAAATGATCCAGAAACCGCAGAAACACTGGGTTTTTATGGGAAAACACTTGAAAAAATCATGGGAAAACGATATAATAATGAGTGAGAAGTAGCGCTCAAACAAATCTCTGAAAGGAGTATATCGTGTATCTGGATTTTGAGGTAAAAATCCCGGAGGTTCCGGGCAAGATTGGAAGGTTTACAAAGGGCGGTACGACCTACGTGAGATATGTGGCAGGTCGAACCTATCACCCTGAGAAAAAATACAACATTCCGAATCATAAGACAATTGGAAAACAATCGCTTACGGATCAGACGATGATGATCCCGAACGAGAATTACTTAAAGTATTTCGGAGATGTAGAATTGCCAGAACTGAAAGTGGGAGTAAATCGGAGCAGCTGTATTCGTATAGGTGCATTCCTGGTTATTCGTAAGATTCTGGAAGAGTATGAGCTTCCGGCAATTCTAAAAAAGTATCTGGGGATAAAGGACTGCGGACTGTTTCTGGATTTAGCGGCTTATTCCATTGTCGCAGAAAATAATGCAGCCCAGTATTATCCGGATTATGCATACAACCATCCGCTTTTTACTGCGGGAATGCATATATATAGTGATTCAAAGGTGTCGGATTTCTTTGCATCTGTAACGGATGACCAAAGAATCGGTTTCCTGAATGAATGGAATTCAAACCGGGATCATCGAGAGAAAATATATATTTCATATGACTCTACCAACAAGAATTGTCAGGCAGGCAATATAGAGATGGTGGAGTTTGGGCACGCAAAGGATGACAAAAATCTTCCGGTATTCAATTACTCCATTGCTTATGATACATACAACAGAGAACCCCTGTTTTACGAGCAGTATCCGGGAAGCATAGTAGATATCTCCCAGCTGCAGTTCATGCTGGAAAAAGCCAGCGGCTATGGTTACAGGCATGCGGGGTTTATCCTCGACAGAGGGTATTTCAGCAAAGAAAATATCCAGTACATGGACAAGTGTGGTTATGATTTTGTGATCATGGTAAAGGGGATGAATTCTTTTGTCAGTGATCTGATCCTTGAAAACAAAGGTAAGTTTGAAAACAGTCGCGAATGTAACATCAGGCAGTATAAAACCTATGGCATGACAGTCAAAAAGCAACTGTATGCTTCAGATACAAGGGAAAGATATTTCCATCTGTTCTATTCAGACCACAAGGCTGCAGCAGAACGGGAGCAGATAGATGCAAGAATGGAGCGGATGATGAGATACTTAAACTCGCTCAAAGGACAGAAGGTCACGATCGGAGAAGGATATAAAGAGTATTTTCACCTTGAAACCTATGAAGAGGATGGGACATTCCTGTTTGCGAGAGAACGTGCAGATGTGATTGAACGGGAACGGGATCTGGGAGGATATTTTGCTATTGTCACATCCGAGAAGATGACTGCAAAAGAAGCATTGGAGCTTTACAAGAGCAGGGATGCTTCAGAGAAACTTTTCAAAGGAGATAAATCCTATCTTGGAAATAAAAGCCTGCGGGTACAAAGTGACGAGGCAGCATCGGCAAAGATTTTTGTTGAATTTGTGGCGCTGATTGTCCGCTGTAAGATGTATACCATGCTGAAGGATGAAGTGTTCCGGATGGAGAAACATCCGAATTACATGACGGTGCCGGCGGCAATCCGGGAACTGGAAAAGATTGAGATGGTACGTGGGCTTGACGGAAGATACCGGATGGATCATGCAGTAACGGCAACGCAGAAGGATATCCTGAGGGCATTTCATTTGGATGCGGCTGCGGTAAAAAAACAGGCGGATGAGCTGAGCGAGATGCTGAATAAATATGACAGACAGACCTTGGAGGAACAGTGATATGGCAAGACCAAGAAAGAATAACATAACAATAGATGAGGAAATCATCAAGCAGGAAGAACAGGTTTCGAAATCAAAAGCAAAGTATGATGCGGATGTAAAGAAATTGAAAGACCTTTATGCCAAAAAGGATGAAATGAAGAAGAGGGAGTTACTTGAAGCAGTAGAGAAAAGCAGTAAAACATTTGAAGAAATCATGGGATTCTTGAAGGGGGATAAATAATCATGTACATTGAGCATCACGATCTTGATCCGTATCCAATTCCCAAAGAAAAGAGTCCGCTTTATATCAATGAACCATGGCTTGTAGATGGTTCTATAATAAGGGACTTGGGCGACAATAAGGAACCGGAACCACAAGAGGATAATATAAGGGTATATGTGCCGCTGGATTTAAACCGGAAAGCGATTCTGCGTAGGCTGGATGATATCATTATGCGATATGACGAAGCCAATGAGGAAAACGAATCTGATTTCATGTTTGAAGTGGAAAGACTGATCTCGCAGATAGAGATATACGATCAAGTGTGGTTTGTGCGACATATGCCGGAGGATAGGAAGCACAGTGCTGAGGCAAAACTGCTTGTAAAAGATTTTATAGCAGCACTGGAAGAAATCCCGGATGGCTGTGCAGAGACATTTCCATTTGAACTGATAGAAGATTTAAGAAGGGAATATTTTCCTGATTGAGTGAGAAAAAGTCAGGAAGTTAAGATTACAGTGTATTGACATATATAATTACCTGGATTAGTATATTATGCGGTTGTGTATTGCGTGACTGCAAATTCCGGCTCATCTGACCATGCATTCCGCTATGAACTGATCAGGTTTTCCGGATGTAACTGAGCGCGTTTCCGCTTCAGCTGATCAATAAGTTTTCAACGTGTTATAGTTCTTTCGTAGTCATCAAATGATTG
>JAQYGS010000170.1 GCA_028722515.1 Clostridia bacterium
ATGAGTGTTGCGGAAGAAGCTGCACAGACAGCAGAATTTCTTGGGGCAAGAGTAAACAGGATTTATGATGTAGGAGTTGCGGGAATTCATCGCCTTTTATCCAGAACAGAAGATCTTCGTGAGGCAAATTGTGTTGTGGCAGTAGCAGGCATGGAGGGCGCTCTGGGGGGTGTAGTGGCAGGCCTGGTGGATAAGCCAGTCATTGCTGTTCCAACTTCTGTTGGTTACGGCGCAAGTTTTCACGGACTTTCAGCACTTTTGACCATGCTGAATTCCTGTGCTGAAGGAATAACGGTAGTAAATATAGATAATGGATTTGGAGCAGGTTACAGTGCTGCACAGATTAACCGGCTTGCATGTTCGAGCGGAAATAACAGATAACAGAGGAGAAAAAAATGGGACAGACTCTATATTTGGAATGTTACAGCGGAATCAGCGGGGATATGACAGTTGGTGCACTGCTTGATCTGGGAGCAGATCCTGAAGTTCTGAAAAAGGGTATTGCAAGTCTGGAAATAGATGGATATGAGCTTCGTATTTCACGTGTAAAAAAATCAGGGATAGATACCTGTGATTTTGACGTGATTCTTGATAAAGAGCATGAGAATCATGATCATGATATGCAATACCTTCATAGCCACGTACATCCAACCGACCCGGTGGATGTACATTCTGCAGAAAAAGAATGCAGTCATAAACATTCTCACAGAGGGCTTGCCGAAATCCTTAATATTATAGAAAGAGCAGATATTACAGATAATGCCAAGAAAATAGCTGAGAAGATTTTTCATATTCTCGCAGATGCTGAAGCAAAGGCACACGGAGTAACAACAGATCAGGTTCATTTTCATGAGGTAGGAGCAGTTGATTCTATTATAGATATTGTAGGAGCAGCAATCTGTTTTGATAATCTTCAGATTACTCAGGTTATTGTAAAGGATCTGTATGAGGGGCAGGGATATATCCGCTGTCAGCATGGCATAATTCCAGTTCCGGTTCCTGCTGTTATGAATATTGTTCAGCAGAATGATCTTACTCTTCATATTACAGATGTACAGGGAGAGCTTGTCACACCTACTGGAGCTGCCATCGTTGCGGCTATGCGTACATCAGACAGGCTGCCTGACAGATTTTCAGTAAAGAAAGTCGGACTTGGAGCTGGAAAGCGAAATTATCCTACGCCCGGATTTCTTCGTGCCTTGATCATTTCTGAAAAATAACATAATAAGATGCCAGGATTGTGGGAGTGCGAAGCACGGAACAATCCGTATGGCATCTTTTGACCCCAACATCATAATAAATGAGTTGAAACTGAAAACAAGTATTAGAAAGGCAAATAAAATGAAACACATTTATCTTAATTTAAAGAGATTTGATGTCCCCGTTGAATATGGAGGAGTAAACCGTCTGGCATCTGTTGCTGACTGGGCTTCCTATATTGTGAAGAATACACAGGAAGAGCTAAAAAAATATGATCCGGAAGAAGTAGAGTTTGCTATGTATTTTCCGGAAGTACATTTGTTGAATGCAGCAGCTGCAAAGACAACAGGCAGTCCTGTTCAGATTGGATGCCAGAGCGTATTTCGTGCAGATACTGCTGTAGGTGGAAATTTTGGCGCGTTTACAACAAACAGACCTGCATCTGCAATGGTAGAGGCAGGATGTGAAACAACAATTATCGGTCACTGTGAAGAGAGAAATGACAAAGCCGGTATTCTTGCAGAAGCAGGTGTAACAGACACAGATGCAGTGAACCGACTTTTGAATCAGGAAGTCAAATGTGCCATTGCAAGAGGGATGAAGGTTCTTTACTGTATTGGAGAGAAAAGTGAAGAACAGGAACATTGGAAAGAAGTTCTTGGAAAACAGTTAGAAATCGGGCTTAAAGATGTTGATACATCTAAAGTTGTAATTGCATATGAGCCAATCTGGTCTATAGGGCCTGGAAAAACACCGGCAGATAAGGCATATATTACAAAGATAGCCAGGTATGTTAAAGAGAAAACAAATGGAATGGATATAGTATACGGAGGCGGACTTAAGAAAGATAATGCAGCTATGTTAGCTTCTATTGATGAAATTGACGGTGGACTTATTGCCCTGACAAGATTTCAGGGAGAAATCGGATTCTATCCTGAGGAATATCTGGAGATTATTCGCTTATATTTAGGTAAATAATATGATGTCAGGGCTGAAAGAAGCCAAAAAATATAAAAATAACAAATGAAGGGAGATTCAGCATGAAAATTGATTTTGAATATGGACAGGGAACTATGGCAGCGGATTTGCCGGACAGTACAGATATCTTTATTCCGGGTGAAACCGTAAAAGATCCGGATTACATTCCGGAAGATAAGCTGGAAGAAGCATATCTGGAAAGCCTTGCACATCCGATCGGTATGCCAACATTAACTGAACTTGCAAAAAAGGGTAAAACGGTCACTATTGTAGTACCTGACCGTGTTAAGGGTGGAGAACAGGCAACCAGTCACAGAAAACTAAGTATTAAATATATCTTGAATGAATTATATGCAGCCGGAATCGAAAAAAAGGATATTCTCTTTATAATTTCAAATGGACTTCATCCAAGAAGCAAGGAATCAGATGCGAAGGCTATTTTTGGCGAGGAATTATTTAATGAATTCTGGCACACAGGACAGATCATCAGTCATGACAGTGAAGATCAGGAGCACATGGTATATCTTGGAACCACACAACGTGGAGACCCTGTATACATGAATAAATATGTGTATGAATGTGATATTCCTATTCTTATCGGTCATGTTCAGGGTAATCCATATGGTGGTTATTCAGGTGGATATAAACATAGTGCTACCGGTATTACAAACTGGAGATGTATTGCAAGTCATCATGTTCCATCTGTTATGCACAGAGATGACTTTACTCCGGTAAATGGTGGAAGCCTTATGCGCCATAAATTTGATGAGATCAGTATGTATATGGAAGAAAAAATGGGACATCCGTTCTTCTGTTGTGATGCAGTACTGGATACACAGTCAAGACAGATTGCTATCTACTCCGGATATGCAAAGGAAATGATGCCTGAAAGCTGGAAGATTGCAGATAAGAGAACTTATGTACACTGGGCTGAGAAAAAATACGATGTACTTGTATTTGGTATGCCTCAGAAATTCCATTACGGTGATGGAATGGGAACCAATCCTATTATGATGATGCAGGCATTAAGTGCACAGGTTCTTCGTTTTAAGAGGGTTATGAGTGACCATTGTGTTATTATCTGCTCTTCAACCTGTAACGGCTATTTCCATGATGAATTATGGCCATATTTAAGAGAACTTTATAATCTGTTCCAGCATGATCATATGGATACTTTACCGGATATGAATCGCCTTGGTGAATATTTCGCAACCAATGAAGAATATATCCGTAAATACAGATTCTGTAATGCATTCCATCCTTTCCACGGATTTTCCATGATGTCCTGTGGACATATTGCAGAAATGAATACCAGTGCAATTTATATTGTAGGTGCTGAAGAACCTGGATATGCAAGAGGAATGGGATTAAAGACCAGGGCAACGTTTGAGGAGGCACTGGAAGATGCTAAGAAGAAATATGTTGGACCTGATCCTAATATTCTGGCACTGCCAATGACATTTAAGAAAGCAGCCGTTCATCTTTGCATGAAGGATCCTGAACAGGATTGTATGGATGAATATGGACATCGTCATGCATAAATAAATTGATTATTACTGTATAATTTTCATGCGGACAGGAGAAAAACGTTCTCCTGTCCGTTTTAGTTATATTGAAGAAATAACGGGCGTAAACTGGTACAGGGTGAAGTTATGAAAAAAATCAGATCAGAAAGAAGAGAAAAGGGGAAATTTCCTGCTGTGATCCTTGTACTGTGTGGCTTTCTGGCAGGAAATATACTTCCTGATGTTCTATGGAAATTGAAATGGCAGCAGAAGACAATGGCCTCTGTTTATCTGATAAGTACATTTATACACCAGGGTGTGTCAGGCACGGAGTATCTTAAAGAGATTCTGAAATTCAGAGGAAGTATATATATACTGACAGCATTATGTGGATTTTCTGTATTTGGTGTACCTTTAGCAGTTGCAGAAGCTCTTTTGCTGGGAGTAAAAACAGGAGCACTTATGTCAATGTCTGTTCTTCAGTTTGGATTCGCAGGAGGCCTGGTAGGACTGGGACTTCTGATGCCCCAGTATCTGATTTATATACCTGTTACATTGTTTCTGCTAAATAAGGTATGGGAACTGTCTTATGGAATATGGAAAAACAAAGGCTTGTTTCCGGAAAAGTGCGGCCGGTATCTGGCATCGGTTTTTGTGGGAGCGCTAATTTATTCAGTTGGAATTTTGATGGAATGTTATCTAAATCCCTGGATTACAGAGAAAATATTAAATTTTGTAAAAATTTTTTAATAATAATACACCATATTTAGCTTTGATTTACATAAGGTATTCTATATTTGGTACTTTAGGGTGAAAATATACATTTTTACTGTATTTATGCAAAAAATTGGGTTTGATTTTATGTAAAACAGACAGTATAATAGAAATACATTTGTAATATTCTTGATTTGGATGAACAAGAGGGAGCGGAAAATTACGGGAAATGGACAGGGAGATAGAAGAATTTATTACATATTTGCATAATATAAAAAAAACATCTGCCAATACAGAGATTTCTTATCGAAGAGATTTAAAGAAAATGGCAGAGTTTCTGAAAGCAAGGGGAATTAATGAGGCAGCCCAGGTTAAGGATCTGGAACTTCAGGGATATATCTGTTATATGGAAAGGGAGAATTTCGCATCATCTACCATTTCCAGAAGTGTTGCTTCCATAAGAGCTTTTTTTCAGTTCCTTGTAAAGAAAGATATAATTTCGGAGGATCCGTCAGAAAATCTTAAACCACCAAAAGTAGAGAAGAAGGCACCTGAAATCCTTACTGTTGAAGAAGTGGATCAGCTTCTTAAACAGCCGGATCTTTCAACACCCAAAGGAATACGTGATGCAGCTATGCTGGAACTTTTATATGCAACTGGCATGCGTGTCAGCGAAATGCTCCATCTTCAGATCTCAGATGTGAATCTTCAGTACGGTTATGTAGTGTGCCAGGAGAATAATAAGGAACGGATCATACCCATAGGACTCCCATGCAAAAAAGCAATGGAACGATATCTGGGAGAGGCAAGAGAGAGTTTCGTGAAGGATGAAAATGAAACTGCTTTGTTTATTAACTGTTCAGGAAAAGTAATGAGCCGGCAGGGTTTCTGGAAGGTGTTGAAGGGCTATGCATCCGATGCAGGAATCAAGAGAGATATTACACCTCATACCCTGCGCCATTCTTTTGCCGTACATATGCTCCAGAATGGGGCCGATATCAGAAGTGTTCAGGAAATGCTGGGACATTCAGATATTTCAACCACTCAGATCTATCTTGGCGCGAATATGAATAAAATGAGGGATGTGTATATGAAAAGTCATCCCAGACATTAAAAGAGCTCCGGCGGAGAACTTCCGCAGGAGCTTTTGTAATCATTTTGAAATCAGGTACTCAGCACATTTCAGCAATTGTATATAAAAGTTTTTCAGATTCATCCCATCCAAGACAGGGATCAGTAATGGATTTACCATATATATGGCTGCATCCGATCTTCTGATTGCCAGGTTCTATGTAACTTTCAATCATTAGTCCCTTGACGAGTGTGTGAAGATCCGGGTCCACCTGGCGGCTGTGAAGAACTTCCTTAGCAATACGAACCTGCTGATCATACTGTTTATTGGAGTTGGAATGATTGGTGTCAACAATAACAGCAGGATTTTTCAGGTTCTTTTCCTGGTATTTTTCCCATAAAAGACGAAGGTCTTCATAATGATAATTGGGAATTGCCTCTCCATGTTTATTAACTGCACCACGAAGAATCGTATGAGCAAGCTCATTCCCTGTGGTTTCCACTTCCCAGCTTCTGTATATGAAACGATGTGCACCCTGGGCAGCAACAACAGAATTCAGCATTACGGACAGATCACCGCTTGTTGGATTCTTCATACCTGCAGGTACATCCATTCCACTGACTGTAAGACGATGCTGCTGGTCTTCCACAGAACGGGCTCCAACGGCAACGTAAGAAAGAAGATCAGACAGATAGCGGTAATTCTCGGGATAAAGCATTTCATCTGCACAGGTCATTCCGCTTACCGAAATGGCATGAATATGCATTTTACGTATGGCAATCAGACCGGCAAGAAGATTTGGCTGTTTTTCCGGATCCGGCTGATGAACCATTCCCTTATATCCTTCACCTGTTGTTCTGGGCTTGTTTGTATAAACACGTGGAATGATCAGAACCTTATCAGCTATTTTTTCCTGTACTTTCCTTAACCTGGAAAGATAGTCGCAGACTGCATCTTCATTATCCGCAGAACAAGGTCCGATAATGGCAAGAAATTTATCGGATTTTCCGGTGATCACATCACGGATTTCCTTATCACGTTTACTCTTAATTGCCTGTATCTCAGAATCAATGGGATATTGGCTGCGAATTTCTTCAGGGGTTGGTAATTTTTTGATAAAATCGAATCCCATATTTTTATCTCCTTTGTTTCATTTTCCACTTTTTCTGCATTATTATAAACCATCTGAGTCTGAATGTCGATAGTTAAAATGTTTTTCGGAAAGTGCAAAAACATGAAGTACTGTCAGAACCAGCTCTCCCAGAAGAATTCCATAGAAATATCCTTTGATTCCCAGAACAGGGATCATAAAAATAACGAAAATCATACGGATCATGATACTGATCACACTGTGTATAAGACAAAGTCCTGATCTGCCAAGGCCGTTCAGAACACTGGTGAGAGTGGTATTAAGGTAAAGAAAAGGACAAATGAAGGCCAGCGTTCTGATATAAAGGCCTGCTGTAGGACTGTGAAAAAGAAAATTTCCCATAAACTGTCCAAAAAGAAGAAAACCAGCCATACATAGAAGTCCCAGTGCTATACAGTATTTAAAGATCTGTGAAATAACCTGGCGTATTTTCTGGGAATTACCCAGAGCCTGCAGCTGGGAAACTGAAGGCAGCAGCATAACGGCAGCTGAATTTGTGAGAGCTGCAGGAAAAAGAATCATAGGAAGTGCCATTCCAGTAAAAATACCGTATACGCTTAAAGCTTCATGGGAACTTAATCCTGCCAGTTTAAGCCTTGTGGGTATGAGAATTACTTCTATACTGCTTAGAAGAGTCAGGAGTATTTTATTTAATGTAAGAGGAACAGATATCTTAAAAGTGTTTTTCAGCAACAGTATTGGTTTTGATAGTCTGAAAGGTGAATAATGGATATCTTTAAAATGCATACTAATAAAAAACAGAGAAACAACCGAAGCGATCATTTCACTGATTAAAGTGCCAAATACTGCAATTAAAGGGGTTATATTTATTTTTTTAGAAATAAGGATAAGATAAAGCACATAGCTGCTTCCCACGCGGACTGCCTGTTCAAGAATCTGGATTGCTGCGGGAAGAAGTGCTTTTTTTCTGGCAAAATAATAGCTGTTGATACAGGAATGGAGGGTACTGAAGGGAAAACTTAATGAAAGCATTCGTATCAGGGAATATGTACGTGGTTCTTTTAGTATCTCACATGCCCAGAAATCAGCGTGAAAGTAGAGCAGTGCAGAAAAGCCAATGGACATAATCAGAGAAAAAAAAGTTCCTGCTATAAAATAGTCACAGGCCTTTTTATGATTACCCAAAGCCTCTTCAGAAGCAGCAAGCCGGGAAATAGCTGTCTGGATCCCGGAAGCACAGATTGCAAGTATAAATGTCTGAAGTGGAAAAACAAGCTGGTAAATACCAAGTCCCTGTGCACCAATGATCCGTGACAGGAATATTCTATAGAAGAATCCTATTAACCGGCTGATAAGACCGGAGAAGGTCAGAAGTAATGTCCCTCTGATAAAGACTTTTTTTGACATAATAAAAACCTGGACCCTTTTTGACAGTATATGCCCAAAACAGACTTGACAGAACCGTTAGTTTCTGGTAAAGTGAATTTAAAATCCAAGGAAAACAGTAGGAATTAAAACGGGGTGAAAGAATGAAACTGTCAACACGGGCACGTTATGGTTTAAAGGCTTTGATTGATCTTGGCGTGAACAGCGTAAATGATACTGTGTCTCTCCAGAGTATCGCACAAAGGCAGCAGATTTCTGTCAGTTATCTGGAACAGCTGATGGCCATGCTAAAGAAGGCCGGACTTGTGAAGAGCAGCAGGGGTGCATATGGAGGATATCAGCTGGGAAAACCAGCCAATGAAATTTCTGTTGGGGATGTTCTGCGAGTGCTGGAAGGCAGTCTGGATGCAGCATCATGTCCTGGGATTGAGAATGATGGAAGTTGTAACGGCAGTGATGTATGCGTGGCGAAGATCGTCTGGCAGAGAATTAATGACAGCATCACTAATGCTGTGGATACTCTGATGCTTGACCAGCTGATCGATGAAAGCAGAAGAGTACGTGAAGAAAAATCCAGGAGTTAGCAATGCAGTAATACTGCGTCAATAACCTACTTGAATAAAACAGGAGGACAAGAAAATGGAAAAAATGATTTATCTGGATAATGCGGCAACAACAAAAACAGCACCTGAAGTTGTTCAGGCTATGCTGCCGTATTTTTCGGAACTTTACGGAAATCCGTCAAGTATTTATGATTTTGCCGGAAAAAGCAAGGAAGCAGTGACAAAAGGCAGGGAGCAGATTGCCCAGGTACTGGGGGCAAAGAAAGAGGAAATCTATTTTACAGCCGGAGGTTCCGAGTCTGATAACTGGGCTTTAAAAGCTGCTTTTGAGGCATATAAATCCAAGGGAAACCATATTATTACCACAAAGATCGAACATCATGCCATCCTTCATACATGTGAATATCTTGAAAAAGAACGTGGGGCAAAGATCACATACCTTGATGTGGATGAGAACGGTATTGTTAAGCTGGATGAACTGGAAAAAGCCATTACTCCGGAAACAATCCTGATCTCTGTTATGTTTGCAAACAATGAAATCGGATCTATCCAGCCTATTAAGGAAATCGGCCGTATTGCCAGGGAGCATGGAATACTTTTCCATACAGATGCAGTTCAGGCTTTCTGCCAGGTTCCAATTAATGTTGACGAATGTAATATCGATATGCTCAGCTCCAGCGGCCATAAGATCAATGGTCCTAAGGGAATCGGATTCCTCTATATCCGTAAGGGAGTGAAGATCCGTTCCTTTGTCCACGGCGGTGCTCAGGAGCGTAAACGTCGTGCAGGTACGGAAAATGTACCGGGTATTGTAGGATATGGTGTGGCTGCCAGCCGTGCAAGCTCATCAATGAAAGAACGTGCTGAGAAAGAGATTGCCATAAGGGATCATATGATTCAGAGAATCACATCTGAGATTCCATACGTGAAATTAAATGGAGATCCTGTGAAACGTCTGCCTAACAACATAAATGTAAGTTTCCAGTTTGTGGAAGGAGAATCCCTTCTGCTGATGCTTGATAATTATGGAATCTGTGCATCCAGCGGTTCAGCCTGTACATCCGGATCTCTTGATCCTTCTCATGTACTTCTTGCTATCGGGCTTCCTCATGAGATTGCACACGGATCACTGCGTATGACATTAAGTGATGAGACTACTATGGAAGAGGCTGATTATACAGTAGACAGACTGAAGGAAATTGTAGCTCATCTGAGAAGCATGTCTCCATTATATGAAGATTTTATTAAAAAAAATAAATAAATGATAAAAATACTTGTCAGGAGGAATAATAATGGCATATAGTGAAAAAGTAATGGATCATTTTCAGCATCCACGTAATGTAGGAGAAATAGAGAATGCCAGTGGTGTAGGAACGGTAGGCAATGCAAAATGCGGAGATATCATGAGAATCTTTCTTGATATTGATGATGAAACACATATCATTAAGGACTGTAAATTTAAAACTTTTGGCTGTGGCGCAGCAGTTGCAACAAGCAGTATGGCAACTGAAATGGTCAAAGGCAAGACAATTGAAGAGGCAATGCAGGTTACCAATAAGGCAGTAATGGAAGCTCTGGATGGTCTTCCTCCGGTTAAGGTTCACTGTTCTCTTCTTGCAGAAGAAGCAATCCATGCTGCACTTTGGGATTATGCTCAGAAACACCACATTGAAATTCAGGGTCTTGAGAAACCCAAGTCTGATATCCATGAAGGAGAAGAGGCAGAAGAGGAAGAATATTAATGGAGAAAGAAAAAATAATCGTAGGAATGTCCGGGGGAGTAGATTCCTCTGTGGCAGCCTTTCTTTTGAAACAGCAGGGATATGACGTAATTGGTTTGACTTTGGTAAATTTTCATGAGGATTCCTGTGAATCCGGAGAGGAAAATAATAACAGCCATATTGTGGAAGATGCGGAAAAGGTTGCGGATTATCTTGGAATTCCTCATTATGTTGTTGATATGAGCAGCTGTTTTGAAAAAGAGGTCATCGATTATTTTATCAGAGAATACCTTTCCGGCAGGACACCTAATCCGTGTGTGGCCTGTAATCGAAATATAAAATGGAAAGCTATGCTTCAGGAAGGAGAGAAGCTTGGTGCCCGGCTGATTGCAACCGGGCATTATGCAAAGGTGAAACTTCTTGAAAACGGCAGATACACAGTTCAGTGCTCAGCTGCTGCTTCAAAGGATCAGACATATGTGCTCTATGGACTGACGCAGGAACAGCTTTCCAGAACAATAATGCCTCTTGGATCCTATACCAAAGATGAAATCCGAAATATTGCAAAAGAAACAGGAATTCCTGTTGCACAAAAACCGGACAGTATGGAAATCTGTTTCGTTGAGGATCAGGATTATGCCGGATTTATTCAGAAGCATATTGATATTACTGTTCCTGAAGGAAATTTTATAAATCAATCAGGAAATGTGCTTGGACAGCATAAGGGAATTATCCATTATACTGTAGGGCAGAGAAAAGGGCTTGGGCTTGCACTTGGACATCCTGTTTTTGTTACAGAGATCAGGCCAGAAACAAATGAGGTTGTGATCGGAGAAAATCAGGATGTATTTGCACAGGCACTAATTTGTTCACACCTTAATGAAATGGCTGTATCTCGTTTTGAAGATGGTATGGAGGTAACGGCTAAAATCCGCTATAATCATAAAGGTGCACCTGCAGTTCTCAGGGTTGTGGGAGAGGACCAGCTTCTTGTACATTTTAAAGAACCACAAAGAGCTATTACCCCCGGACAGTCCGTTGTTTTTTATCAGGACGGTTATGTTACAGGTGGCGGTATTATTGACAGGTGTATCAGGGAAGAAACATATTTATAAGATAAAATGAAGCAGATAAAATTATCTGCTTTATTTTTGATATGTGTACTGGAGGTAAAGATGACAGGACTTACAAATGAACAGGTACAGGAAAGGATTGCGGAAGGTAAAGTAAATGCCAATGAGAATCCCAATACAAGAACATACGGTCAGATCATTAAGGAAAATACACTTACCTTTTTTAATTTCCTTAATCTGGTATTACTTGTCTTAGTATTGTTCGTGGGTTCTTACAAGAACTCTATGTTTGTTATCATAATTCTTATCAATACCGTGATCGGTATCATTCAGGAGATCCGGGCAAAGAAAACTCTTGATAAACTGGCGATTCTTACAGAGAGTAAAACAGTTGTTCTCAGAGAAGGAAAAAAGTGGACTATTTCTACAGAAAAGCTTGTGCTTGATGACTATATTTTTCTGAAAACAGGAGACCAGGTACCAGCAGATTCCAAAGTTATTGAAGGAAACATAGAAGTAAACGAGTCTCTCCTTACAGGGGAATCTGACAATCTGTCCAAAAATCCGGGAGACGAACTTTTTTCCGGTAGTTTTGTTACTTCCGGTGAAGCCTGCTGTCAGGTAATTCATGTGGGAAAAGAAAATTATGCATCTCAGATAACCAGTGAAGCGAAAGAATTTAAAAGACATAACTCAGAGCTTCGGAATTCTCTGAATGCAATTTTAAAGGTTATCAGTATTATCATTTTGCCTCTTGGTGCATTGCTTTTTTATAAGCAATATAATATTGTGGGAGATTCTCTGAAGGATTCTGTAGTAAACATGGTTGCAGCAGTATTGGGTATGATTCCGGAAGGTCTTGTACTTCTTACCAGTGTGGCTCTTACGTTAGGCTCTCTTGTCCTTGCCAAAAAGAAAACACTGGTGCAGGAACTGTACTGTATCGAAACTCTGGCACATGTAGATACCTTATGTCTGGATAAAACAGGAACTATTACAGAAGGTACCATGTGCGTGGAAGATATAGAATTATTCAGTGATGATGAACCGGATGAGGAAGAAAGCCAGAGCTCTGAAGCAAAAGAGGATAAAGAGGCCATGCAGGAGATCGATCATATTATGGGCAACCTGCTTGCTGTTCTGAATGATAAGAATGCAACAGCCGATGCTCTAAGAGATCGTTTTCCATTGAAGAGGGATCTTGCTTCTGAGCATGTAATCCCTTTTTCCTCGGACAGGAAATACAGTGGAGCGTATTTTAAAGATAAAGGTACGTATTTAATTGGAGCAGTTCAGTTCCTTTTCCCTGAGAATAATGAGTTTCTTGTGAAAAAGTGTGAAACCTATGCTCAGTCAGGATATCGTGTTCTGGTGCTCGCCTTCAGTGAAAGTGAACCGGAGGGAACAGCACTTCCTGAAGAACTGAAACCTGTTGCCTTCTTTCTTCTTACTGATGTAATTCGTGCAGAAGCACCGGAAACTCTAAAGTTCTTTGCAGAGCAGGGAGTTGATCTTAAGGTAATTTCAGGGGATGATCCGGTTACTGTTTCTTCCATTGCAAAAAAAGCAGGCCTTGAGAATGCGGATAACTATATTGATGCAACAACTATCACAACTCAGGAAGAAATGAACAAGGCAGTTTCCAGATGCAGTGTATTTGGACGGGTTACCCCAGAGCAGAAAAAACAAATGGTCCAGGCATTGAAGTCACAGGGGCATACGGTGGCTATGACTGGCGATGGTGTAAATGATGTTCTTGCTCTTAAAGAAGCAGACTGCAGTGTAGCTATGGCACAGGGAAGTGATGCGGCGAAGAATATTGCAAATGTGGTTCTTCTGGATTCCAATTTTGCATCTATGCCACATATTGTAAATCAGGGACGCCGTGTGGTAAACAACATTCGTTCGGCTGCTTCTATGTTTCTGATTAAGACAATTTTTTCTGTACTTCTTGCGCTGATTACAATTTTCTTTGGAAAAGCTTACCCATTCGAGCCTATCCAGATGTCTCTGATCAGCGCCTGCGCAGTTGGAATTCCAACGTTCCTTCTTGCCCAGGAAAATAACTTTGAAAAAATTGATCATACTTTCTTAAGACATGTGTTTATGAATGCTTTTCCTGCAGCTGTTACGATTACCGGTTGTGTATTTACTATTATGATGGTATGCCAGGGTGTCTATCATTCCAATGAAATGCTGAACACTGCGTGCGTGCTTGTAACAGGATGGAATTATATGGCTGCACTCAGAACTGTTTATTCCCCTCTGAACAGATACAGGAAAATAATCATTTACGGAATGCAGTTTATATTCTTTGGCAGTGCTGTTGTTTTACAGAATTTACTGACCCTTGGACCGCTGGAATTTGGGATGATCATTCTTGTTTTCCTGTTGATGACCTTTTCACCTGTTTTGATTGATGCGATAACAGAATGGCTTCATAAAATCTATCAGCGTACTCTGGACAGACCGGAAAAGGAAAAGAAAGATAATTTTATCAGTCTGTTCTTTAAGTAGTATTCTAAACGGAAATATTTGCTGACGCAGATATCACCATAAAAAAAGGGAATCCCATTTTATTCTTTGCCTGATAAAATGAGATTCCCATTTAATTTCTCAATATTTTATTATTTTTTCCGATATAGCCAAAAGCATCCGAAAGCTGGAATCATAACACCCTTTGCTTCCATTTCATTTCCCGAAATCAGGTCCTTATATATTCCGTCATTTTCATTGATCCAGGCAACTTTGTCTTCGCCGCTGAAGTTATAGATTCCAATAAATTTCTCATTGGTATTTTCCCTGATCAGAGCCAGTATGGATTTATCCCATGTATCAATGGTACGCATTGCAGCATCTGAATTAAAAACAGTATATTTTCTGCGGATCTTTTCCAGTCTGTCAAGCATAGGAAATAGTTTGCCCTGTACAGTATCAGGAAGTCTGCGGTTTTCTGCAAGATCCCAGTTGAAGGCTCCCCGGTGAAGATATCTGGAATCAGCTCTCTTATCCGGATCTTCTTTGTAGGAATAGTCATTTAACTGGCCGATTTCATCTCCACTGTATATCACAGGGATACCTGACTGGGAGAGCATAAAAGCGTGAAGGGTGATATCGTATCGGATACTTCTGTCAACACCCTCTTCGTTGCCTTCAAATCCATATCGTTCAATGCCGCATAAAGAGGCAGTAGTTCCACAAAGTCTGGCATCTTTAAGCCGGGGATCATCATTATATAATTCTCCCCTTGAAAAGGAATCAGGATATTTTCCTGTCAAGAAATCATTCAGGAATTTCTTATGGGCTGTTTCTTCCATTCCGAATTGCTTAAGATAATCGTAATCAAGACCCCAACCCACGTCATCGTGACATCTCAGATAATTCTGGAATACATATTCTCTCGGAAGGGATGAAAGAATATCCATCTGCCTGCGCAGAAGTGAAACATCTTTAGTAGCGACTGTGTGCCAGGTACTTGCCATAGTGGTTACGTTGTAAAGAATATGACATTCCGGTTTTTCGCTGGTTCCAAAATAAGGTACAACCTTTTCCGGGGACATAACAACTTCTCCCAGAAGAAGTACACCGGGGCAGACTATTTCGCATATCATACGCATCATACGTACAATGGTATGCACCTGAGGAAGATTTCTGCAGTTTGTGCCCAATTGTTTCCATATATACGGAACCGCATCCAGACGCACGATGTCCACACCCTGATTGGCAAGAAACAGCATATTGTATACCATTTCATTGAATACAACAGGGTTTCTGTAATTAAGATCCCACTGATAAGGATAAAAGGTTGTCATTACATGCTTTCCCACATCATCAAGCCAGGTGAAATTTCCGGGAGCTGTTGTGGGAAATACCTGTGGACATGTTTTTTCATACTGTGAAGGAATATCATAGGAATCAAAAAAGAAATAGCGGTCCTGGAATTCCTTTTCCCCAGCACGTGCACGCTTTGCCCATTCATGTTCCTCCGATGTATGATTCATAACAAAATCAAGACAGATATTAATGCCCCTTCTGTGGCATTTTTCTGTCAGTTCTGCAAAATCCTCCATAGTTCCAAGTTCCGGCTGGACAGTTCGAAAATCAGCAACTGCATACCCACCGTCACTTTTGCCTTTTGGAGAAAGAAGAAGAGGCATAAGGTGAAGATAATTTACATTACATTCCTGAACATAATCAAGCTTTTCTTCCAGACCTTTTAATGTTTCTGAAAAATTGCTGACGTACATCATCATCCCCATAAGATCATTACGTTTATACCAATCCGGGTCCGCTTCGCGTCTGCAGTCAGAAATAAGAAGATCATTGTTTCTGGAATTATAAAATTCCTTCATCTTAATGGTAAGGTCATTAAAATGGTGCATAACATCAGGGTTATCCTGATATAATTCACAATAAAGCCATTTTAATTCGTCAAGATGACGGTTAAAACGTTTTTCATATGTGATTTCTTTATTGTTCTGCTGTTTTTTTGCTGCCATAGCAGCCCTTTTTTTTTGAACTCTCTTCTGTGTCATATTGTTCCCCCATAATTTATTCTAATGTATCTTACAGTAACAGACAAAAAATGTCAATAAACTTGGAAATCACAAAGGAATATATTCAGGCTTTCTGTCTTTAAAGACAGTATAATAGCGAAATCCGCAGTCCCTGAGTACATTTTTTGCTTTATCAAAAGCAAAGGCGATCTTGTCCGGTGTATGGGCATCTGCTCCAATGGTGATGATCTCACCGCCCAGTTCCCGGTATCGCTTTATCACAGCTGAACAGGGATTAGGTTCCCCCAGGCCGTAATGATAACCTCCGGTATTGATTTCAATACCTTTTCCCATGGATATTATTTTCTTCAGGATTTCGTCAAGAATATCCTGATAACGGCCGTAGGAATACTCCCTGTTTTTATCAGGCCCGTATCTTACCACATAGTCAAGATGTCCATATACGTCGAAGTTATCATAAAATGAGAGGTTTTCCAGTATGGATTCAAAATACTCCATATAACAGCGGAATTCGCTCCTTCCAGCAAAAAAATCCGGATAATAGGGATCATATCCGTGTACAAGATGGGAAGAACCTATGACAAAATCAAAGGGTATACGGGAGAGCAGATCATTGAAATATTCAGAAAGGTGCATCTGCAGTCCAAGTTCAATTCCAAACCGTATGGAAATCTGATCTTTATATGTAGTCTGAAGTTCTGAAATTTTCTTCTGATAGGAAGTGATATCAAGAGAAAAATCAAGGCCATCTTCTGTGGCTGGATAATCAGGATCCAGGTGCTCTGTAAAAGTAATACCTTTAAGACCTTTGGAAACTGCTTTACTGATCATTTCCTCCATTGGCGTGGGTGAATCTGCAGAAAAAGAAGAATGCATATGGCAATCCCATAAAATTTCCGTACTCATTATCATACCTCCTGAATTCAAATGCGAATGTGTCATTACATATCATGCTATCAGTATATCATAGAATTTGTTTATTTTAATTTTTTTATAAGGTTTTTTATAAATTGGTCTTGAATTTTTGTTTAAAATTATGTACAATACATAACAGGTTGATGTTTCTTTAACAAACTTGAAGAATCATCCTGATTAACCATTTAATTCATAGGAGGAATTTATCATGGCAGTAAAAGTTGCAATCAATGGTTTTGGACGTATCGGACGTCTTGCATTCCGTCAGATGTTTGG
>JAQYGS010000171.1 GCA_028722515.1 Clostridia bacterium
TTTGAATCAGTCATTTCAATCCACACACCCACAAGGGGTGCGACTTGAATCAAGGAGATGAATTTGAATCAGCATTTGATTTCAATCCACACACCCACAAGGGGTGCGACAGCAAAAACACACAATTTTTTTTGTTTATTCATGTGATTTTTGTATATATTATATATTTTTTCTGTTTTTTCTTTTAAATATTCTTTTTGTCGAGAATATATTTAAATAATGTTGCATTTTTTCAGTGCGAATCCCATAGTAATTTTATGATTACTTCCTATTCGCATAATATTAAAATATCAAGGGCTCATCAAGTGTTTTCGTGTTTTTAGCACCTATATGTTCTATCTTTGTCTTATACTTATCACCAAGATAATAGAATCTGAGACTATCCTTTTCTTTATCAATGATATTTTCAAGAATTTGTTTTACCTCCCGGCATTTTGCTGCATCCATGATACATTCAAATACCGAATTCTGAACTCTTGTACCATAATTTACACATTGCTTTGCAACTTTACGCAATCTTGCCTTTCCAGCTGCTGTTTCTGTATTCACATCATATGTTATTAAAACTAACATTTCATCACTTCCACATAAAAACCGGGTATGTGTCCAAATCACCTCTGATATATCTGGCTAATAATAGAGCCTGCACATACGGCAGCATACCCCATTCAATCTTTTCATCCAGAAACGGATGTTTAATTACCTCATTTTTCCGTTTCTGCCAGACTTCCAGAACTGTTTTTCTTCCTTTTTCATTCAGAACAACAGCCCCGTCTTCTTTCTTTTCAAAATCTTCCGCATTAACTATCTTTTTGTTAATCAGCATTAATACAAAACGATCACAGAACCAGGCACGAAACTCTTCAACCAGATCAAGTGCTAAGGAACGTCTGCCGGGACGGTCAGTATGCATAAATCCTACATAAGGATCCAGTCCCACTGATTCCAGAGCCGAAGCACATATACTCGTACAAAGAGAATAGCTAAATGATAACAGAGCATTAACATTATCTAAGGGTGGCCGTTTACTTCTTGCTGAGAAAGAAAAATCTTTTTTTTGCTGTAGAATCATATCATTAAATATTGAGAAATAAATGGAGGCAGAATCACCTTCAATACCTCGAAGACTGTCTATGTCTTGTACATTTTTGCATTTCTGTAAAGATTCCTTGAGAAAATCTGCCTTTTTTCGAAATAATTCCTGATTGATTCTCAATTCATGATCTCTTAATACACGAAGTATTACCTGGCGACTGTTATATATTTTCCCAATGATCATATTTTTTGCAATTTCCAGACTTCTTTCCCTGTCCTCAGCAATCCGAAATTGTTCCTTTCTAAGAAGAACATTACCACTGACACTGCCCTCCACTCTTGCAAGAAACTTTCCATATGGAGTCATAAAAACAAGTTCAATACCGTGTTCAACACATTTTCCCATTAATGCCGGACTTACTCCCATATATCCAAATGTCATAATTCTTTCAATATTGTGTAACGGTATTCGACCCAATTCCTGTTTATCTTTTAAAAGAACTATGTTCTCTCCGTCCAGCGATAGATAAGATTCCGGAATGGTAACATATAATGTATTAAGTAATTTCTTCATCACTATTTCCTTCGTTTAAATGAGAATTCACATACTCCGAAGCTGACTTTTTGCCACACAGGGCAGGCAGACATATGTTCTTTAACGAACAGGCATTACAAGCTTTTGTGCGTTTAACTTTTGGAGTATAGCCCTTATGAAATAACTCATGCATTTCCTGTAAAATGTTCTGTGTCTGTTTACGTAATTCATCGTTAATATCCACTTTGGTTCTGCGCCGCGTTTCACCATAATACAGATAGCCTTCTGGAATTTCACAGCAAAGCATATCTTCAAGGCACATTGTCTGAGCTGCCAGCTGCAATTTATCACTATCATCACTTTTAGGAGATCCTCTTTTATATTCCACTGGAGTAACTGAAAACTCTCCTTCCTGTCCAGGCAGTATGATACCATTCTTACTTCTCCGAAATTCAACCACATCACATTCTCCGGATATTCCAAGATATGGCGAAGATACTGCCAATCCCCGGGCAATGATCAAATCCCCTCTTTTTTCGTGTATAGTATCATCATGTGCACGCTGATGCATAATACTCCCATCAACTGTACGATAATTTTCCTCCCATTGTTGCTCAATATGTATTAAAGCCCATTGACGACGGCAAAATACAAAGTGTTGGATGCCAGACAGCATCAAATACTCATCCTCAGAATATCGTTTCATTTTTGCCACCAGCTGCCGTCTGTTCTTTACATCAGATCATAAACCTCAGGTGCCGGAGCCTCTGGAATTTCGTCCAGAATAATCTGATAATCCTCAAAGCTCATCGGTTTCTTTCCAGGAATCTTTTCTTTTATTTTTAAAGAACGGTGAATTTTTGCAGTTGAAACCAAAGGCGTTTTGCTATTATGTTTCCACCAGTACAATCTGCATACTTCCATACTTCCGTCCGGTCTGGCAGAAGAACTGTCATTTTCAAAAAGGGTGAGCAATGCCTGTTTAATTTTTTCTGCATCTTCGTCTGAAAATCCTGTTTTCTCAGCCAGCTGACAATTAATGCTTCCCTTGACTACATATAAGCCAAATTCAACTCGATGCTTCATTCCCATTGTGTCGGAACTCTTTCCTGCTTTTCCTCCTTCACTGTTAACACTTTTTGTGATCTGCATACTTACAATGTCTACAGGTGAGACACTGACTGCCTGATGAATAGAAACCGGTCCCCTGACTCCCACAGACACGTTTTCGCCCTTAAATGCAAAGACCTGTCCAAAGCTTCTTACGTCAATCCATTCTTTACATGCAGCCCTGGCATATTCGTCACTATTCAAATTCTTACCTGATGATACTTTTTTCAAAGCTTCACAGTTTGCCGCTCTGGTTCGCAGACTGTCACATCCGTCATCACATCGATCATCAGACTGGACAAACACTTTTTCTCCCATATCCTGAAGACGATTTCTGATTTTCCTTTTTATGCATACGTCAGATATTTCTCCATAACCATCAAAATTTTCTCTTGGTCTGTTTCCATTTAATGGATCACCGTTAGGATTGGCATTAGTTGCAGAAATAATTAATGCAAAATCGATTTTATTTGATAAAGTACTCATTTATTTTTCCTCCTTCGGAATATTATTTTTTCTGGACATTTGATTCAGTTGACAATGATAAGCTAACAAAAAAATTGGTTTCAGTCTGGAATTGTCCTCAAATTCTTTCATATCAAACAGCTCCATAACCTCTCCTATCATTTTTTCATAATACCTTCTCTGTCCTACTCCCATTTTATTAAGGTATGGAGTAAGCCGATTATAGATCACTCCCCAAGTCTGGTAGGGTTTATTGGAAAATGATTCAAAATATCTGCCCGCATTTGTAACCCGTCCTTCATCCTTTTCATAAGTTGAAGCCTCTGCCACCTCGGCAATCGCCAGCAGTCTTCCATAGAGATAATCTCTTTGTTTACATGAAGTATCAAGTGCCACTTCATATTCCCCCTTTTCTTTTCTTTTTTCTTTTTCTTCGATTATTTTTTTCCGTATCATACCGCAGGCAGTTTCCAATACCTTACGCCAGTTGTAGCTGTTTTTATAAGACATTGGCCGACATGCTTTATGAACCAGATTCCTTACAATGTCTGATGGAACCTGACGTTTTTCAACTACACAGGGAATCAGTTTCAAAATAATTTCATTTTTTATTTCCGGTTTACTTTTGATAAAATCTCCCTGCTCTGTTCCATAGGCACAATCTGCAATTTCATATAACGAAAATGAACATATCTTATTCTTTCTTATTTTTCCATTAAATCTGTTCCAGGCTGTTTCATAATGCCATTTTTCTACATTCTCATAAAACTCAGAAACCGGCAATTCCTCATACATATTCATAGCCAGCCGCCCGGTTGTGGCTGCATCCAGTACCATAACCATTGCCTTTAAATTTTCATTTAATCCAACTTGAAGTGCTTCACCTCCACTGCTACCCCAAATTGCCTTACATAAACGATTTCTATACGCAGGCATAGTATCCGTAAGCAACTGACTTCCGTTTTCAACAAATTTCATATCAGGTTCATCCCAGTTATCTCCCCAGAAATCATCTTCTACATTTCCCAGGACATCTGGAAGCTGCTGTAAATTACTTGCCCAGGCAAGAAATACCATAGAACCAATTGCAACACCCTGTTTCTCAATCAACCACTTCAGTGCATTATGCATTTTCTGAGAAAAGTCATAACTTACAGAAATTGCCTGTTCCTTTGAATCAAATCTTCCTCTGTAAGTAAATCCACTCTCATCATTTGAGGAGATTAATTTTGCCTTATCGCCAGCGTTTCTGATTTTTGACGGATGTTTATATGTACATGGAGAAGTTTTTCCTGTAGCATAGCATAGTTGGATATTTTCCGATTTTGCTGAACTATACATTATAAAACTGTCATACAGAGATTTGTCCTTCCAGGTTCTGCTTTCCTTAAATAAATCAGAGTAATGAATTCTGAATCTTACAAAAGCTTCTTCCTGTGCAATTCCCAGTATTTTCTCATTATCTTTTAGTTTTCCTGTATCGTCATCCAGCATCAGACTATGTGTTTCTATCAGGTCTTTCATCAAAGTTTCTTTTTTTAAATAAGTATAAATCGCATTTACTGCAGGATGACAGAAATCTGAATCCCTCCATTTCTGTAATTGCTCCATATAGGCTAAAAAGTATTTTGAATTATCTGATCTCTTTCCAACCACATAATTTTTATAATCCCCTGCAATATAAACCAGTTTATCAGCCAGTGGATGAGGTGCTATTCCTGAACTTCGTGAACCGGAATCTTCAGTAACAGGAATCACTGTCACAGAATCTTCTTTATTTTCTATTCTGGCGGATTTAATAAATTCTCCCTTTTCTGATAGAGTCACCTCGATCTGGGCATTTGCAGTAGAATGTGAAACGGGAAGGAGCACAACTTTTTCGTCGTCTTGTCCACAATTGTTTTCATAGACCTGATAAAGTTCATTCGTCCAACTCAATCTCTTCACCCCTTCCAAACTCACTGATTCCTGTAAAATTGCCATTCTCTTCCCCAAACAATTTTATTGACATTTTCTTAATATGGCGCTTCATCAAACATTCTTCCGGCCTGATAAAATCAATAACTCCATCTTTCATTACCGGAGACCATAAACGAACCGTCATCTGTCCCTTATCCTCTTTGAGTTTTGCTTCATCTGGATAAGTAATCCCATGATACATAATGCTGTATGGCATTTCTCCTTTTTCATCATAATACCCCTTGCCTTCACCAAACCGACAGGGTTCCACGTATCCCTGACATTCTCTTGTTCCCAGAAAAATATCTCTTCTTCCTCCCCGTTCAATCATTCGTTTAGCAATATTATGATGTTTATTCTCGTTTCTGTCTTTTTCAAGCTCAGGGCGGTTCATATTCCACTCAAAATGGGCTCTTACCTGATAACATACATCATTCAGATAAGTATAGTAAGATAAATCATTACCTCCACCATACTTAATAGGTCGTATTCCTTTTCGTACCATTCTGATCTGATTCATCACACGTACACTGTCAATAATCCACACTATTGTGGGTTTCCAGTATACACTGCTGAGGATTCCTTTTAATGCCTCATATGTAGGAATTGGATACGTCATTTTTTCTCCACCCGGGCGTGTCAGTATATCAGAAAACAATGCAAAATTTCCTGATACCTGAAATTCAACCGTATTCCGATACGTCTCCTTACTCATATTTCTTATCCTTTCTTAAGCTAAAACATTAACAAATCCATCTTTTTTCCTTCCAGAACAATTCCCAACTGCTGATCATAATATCTTTCATCCAGAACATATACACCACTCTGCAGCAGTTCCAGTGCATGTTCATCATTTAATTTCTTTTCAGTCTGTTCAAATATCCCTACTGTATATTTCTGAGCTTTTCGCAAAATTTTAACCATTTCATCACATCGAATATCCGAATGTAAATATGATATAATTTCCTTTGCTGACTCATCATAAGGAACAATAACTGAAATTGAATCATCATCAATTACATGAAACTTCTTTCCTGCTGTTTTAAATGCCTGTCTGGCATAATATGAAGGTAAATTTGCTGATCCCGGACTGCTTCTGCAACTGTCTATAGACAGTAAATTCAGTATATCTGTCTGAACCCCCATATCCTCTATGTTGTATTTCAGCTCATCTTCTTGTTCCTGATAATATTTTTCAAAATAATCTCTCAGCGTCTCCACGGACTGCAAATCTGAATATTTATTGCTTTCCAGCATTTGCCGCGAAATGTCCTGTCCTGTTTTAATTTCTTTTAAACTTCCTAATTTTTCTTCATTTAAATTCAGAAGATACACTTTGCAGCATCTTCCATATTCATTACTTCTGTTACACCGTCCTGCTGCCTGTGCAGAATTATCCATTCCTGCCAATGAACGTATTACACATGGAAATGAAATATCAACTCCTGCCTCTATCAATTGAGTGGTAATACATATTACTTTACTGTGGCATATTAACGTTTCTGACAACTCTTTTAAAACATTTCGTCTGTGTTCCGGACACATATTGGTACTGATATGTATAATATTTGTATCATCTGTCACTTTACTTTTTATGGCCTGATAGATATGAATTGCAGCAACTTTTGTATTTACAACAAATAATACATTTCCTTCCTGTCTGTATCTCTCCAGACAAAAATCTGCAGCTTCCACATAGCTGTAACCTTCCCGCCGGACTTTTGAGATAATTTCATTTCTTTTAAAAGCCATAAAATCTTTAGAATATTCTCCAGTAATGCTGTTCTCAGTATCTATTTTCATTGGATACTTTGTTTTTTCAAAAGAAGGTTGTGTAGCAGAACAGAGAACAATACTGGAACCTCCGATCCGGGACAAAAAATTCATGCTCAGATTAAACAAAGATACACATTTCGTTGGAACAGACTGCACTTCATCAATAATAATTACAGAATTACATAGCCGGTGCATCCTTCTCACCGAATCCATTCGGTCAAGAAACAATGTATTTAGAAACTGTACCAGAGTAGTTGCAATAACGGGCATATCCCATTTATCAGAACGAAGCTCATATTCGGCAATTTCCTCATCATTCTCCATTCCAGACACAATATCCGAATGATGTTCAAGAAGATACTCCTCACCTACAATTTCTTTTATGACGTCACTGTTCTGCTCCAAGATTGACATATAGGGAGCAATATAAAAGATTCTTTCTTTTCCATGCTTTTTGCAGTAATGAACAGCATATCTGAAAGCACTTAAAGTTTTTCCACCGCCGGTTGGTACGATCAGTCTGCATATTCCGGATTCATGGTCAGAAAAATCTCTGCATCTGTTTGATATATCGCATCTTAGTCTTGAGATCTTATCCGTTCTTTTTTCAAATTCGGCACTTTTCATTTCCATTCTGTCATAAAACAAATTCCATATGCTGCTGTCAAAGTCTTTTTCTGTTTCCTGACCTGACTGAAACTGTGCAGTATCTGTTCTGTCGGCGTCGATAAGTATTGATTGCATCAAACGTTCAAATTGCCCCATATAAAAAGAAAACAATGTCCTGTCGTCACTCAAATAGCGTATTTTCATACGTATCTGTGCATATTCATCTCTTGCATCAGAAAGTAACTGAATGATCTCATTTTCTGAAATTATAGAATGAACATTCTCAACGATCTCATCATACTTTTCATCTTTGCTGATTCTTCTTTTGAAATAATCTTCTCCATTCTCATCCACCCAATCATGCAATCCATGATGAGAAACAACTGTACGTGCAATAAACCCTGCAGTTTCTATCAGTTGTTTATCCTTTGTACTCTCTGCAATCTGCATCAGATATCTTGCTCCGGCATAGCAATGATCAATCATTCCTCTTTGAATATTATTTCTCCCATGAATATAATCATCAAAATCAACACGGAGCTTACCCAGATCATGAATTATACCCTGTAATCTTGCAACGTGAGACAGATGAAGAATCTTAGCATATTTCTCTGCCTGTCTGGCTGTCCCTTCACAATGTTCTGAAACTGTCTGGATTTCTATGTGTCCATTATTTTTACGAATATGTGCTGCATATTGATTCATTTTCTCACTTCCTAAGCGTAGTATAGCACTCAATATATGTTATGTCAATATATTTATCATTACCTTATGCTGAATTTTTATATGGTATAATCATTATAACTTTAATTTGACATACGCTATTATTTACTTTAATATAATATCGTTCAGTCTGTTCTCATTAATTAATAGACTGTGGATTTAAATAGCATTAGGTACTGGTTTTATTTGAAGTAAATGGCAAATGAATGAATCATTTGCCATTTATTCATTATTACGTTCTCTCTCCGCACTACATTTTTCGCTTCATATAATCATACCAAAATTAATATATTATATATTTCCTAAATACCATAATTCTTATTTACAGTAAAAAATAGAATAGTATCATAAATTTATAAAAGTATGAAATAATCATCCTGTGCATACTCATACACAGAAAGGACATGAAAATATGACGTTACCCAAAGAGCGTATTTATACCGCAGAAGATTACTGGAATCTCCCCGAAGGGCACCGTGCAGAGCTTATTGATGGGAAACTGTACGATATAGCACCACCGAGCTATATTCATCAGAAGCTTGTTAAGTTGTTTCACCTGGTACTCAGTCCAATGATTATGGAATTAAACTTTTTAAATACAAAAATGCCGGTGTGAGAGAATATTGGATCGTAAATCCTATGAATAAATCCACTACTGTATATGACTTTGATCATAATAAAACAACTGGATTATATTCTTTTGATGACAGGATTCCTGTTTCTACTTTTCCGGAATTCACTGTAAAAATATCTGATTTATTGAAATAAAAATCAAAATATCATTGTATCATCCTGCAAAATCAGGCACAATAAAAAAATTTGTGTGCCTGTTATTTTTATAAAAAAAAATGAATAGTATATAAAACCGAGGTGATATCAATGAGTATTCGCACTGGTGCATTGTACATCCGTGTCAGTACACAAGACCAGACAGAGCTGTCTCCTGATGCTCAAAAAAGACTCCTGTTGGATTATGCCAAGAAAAATGATATCGTTATTCCAGATGAATTTGTCTTTTCAGAAAGTGTATCAGGAAGGCATGCACAGAAGCGTCCCGAATTTCAAAGAATGATTGCTGTTGCCAAACAGCCCTGTCACCCCATAGATGTAATACTGGTATGGAAATTCAGCCGTTTCGCACGCAACCAGGAAGAATCTATCGTTTATAAAAGCATGTTAAAAAAAGATAATGTAGAAGTCATCAGCGTATCTGAGCCTCTTGTGGAAGGACCTTTTGGAACTCTGATTGAACGTATTATAGAATGGATGGATGAATACTATTCTATCCGATTATCCGGCGAAGTACTCAGAGGAATGAAAGAAAAAGCTTTGAAAAAAGGGTATCAGACAACTCCCTGTCTGGGATATGATGCTGTTGGAAAAGGAAAACCATTCGTAATCAACGAGTCTGAATATAAAATCGTATCTTATATTATGGATCTGTATGATAATTATAATTTGGATGAAACAGCGATCGCAAGACGCTGTAATGATCTGGGATACAGGACAAAACGTGGAAATCTGTTTGAGAAAAGAAATATTGATCGTATTCTATCAAACCCATTTTACTGTGGTACTGTAATCTGGAACGGAATAGAATTTGAAGGCAGTCATGAGACCAGGCTTTCCAGAGACCGCTATGAAGAAAGAATGAAACTGATTGCTTCAAAAAAACATAAAATTAAATCAAGAAATGCTTCCACTTGTAAGCATTGGCTGTCAGGACTTTTAAAATGTCCTGTCTGCGGGTCTACACTTTGTTATACTGGCAATAACAAATGCCCTTTTTTCCAATGTTGGAAATATGCCAGGGGAATTCATAAAGGATCCGCATCAATATCTGTAAAAAGAGCCGAAGAAGCAGTCATGGAATATTTTGATCAAATACTTTCAGTACAGAATTTTGCATATACTTATACAGGCGAGATGGCAGATAATACCAGACAGATCGAACATATTCAAAAAGAGCTGTCCAGATTATCCGTTAAAGAATCCCGTATTCGGGAAGCATATGAAAACGGAATTGATACTTTGGAAGAATACAAATCTAACAAAGATCGACTCAATATATCCAGGCTGAAATTGAATGCGGATCTTATAAGACTTAATAAAGAAGACGCCGGGAAAACAGAAGATTCAAAAGCAGTAAAAAAAATTCAATCCTTCTCAGATATTCTGAGGGATACAGATGTAAGCTGTGAACTAAAAGGCTCTATAATTCGAAAAATTGTTGAACAGATTGTATATGAAAAAGAATCCCAGCAGATGAACTTTACCATAATTATTTCATAAACAGAATTCTCTTCACAGCGATGGAAAGTCAAATAATAATTTTTTACATATTATAGGTTACTGCACTCTGGTGGCCCGGATGGGGAAATCGGTGCTTCCATGCGTTACCTGTCACAAAGATTTACCATGCCTAACCGTATGGCTATGGCCGTGTTAAACGATGTGGGCACAGAAGAGCTGGCGCACCTGGAGATGGTATCCACTATTGTCCACCAGCTGACCAGGGATCTTTCCATGGAAGAAATTGAAAAATCAGGGTTTGGTCCCTACTATATTGATCATACAGTTGGAATATGGCCACAGGCTGCCGGTGGTGTTCCATTCAATGCCTGCGAATTCCAGAGCAAGGGTGACCCGATTACCGACCTTTTTGAAAATCTTGCTGCAGAGCAGAAAGCACGCTCCACATATGATAACATACTGCGTGTTGTAAAGGATATGCCTGAGATCGCAGATCCCATAAGATTCCTGAGAGCCCGGGAAGTTGTACACTTCCAGAGATTTGGAGAAGCTTTACGTTCTGTCCAGGAACAGCTGGATGCTAAGAATTTCTACGCATTTAATCCAAGTTTCGATAACCCATGTACTGCTTCCTGCAAAAAATGTGAAACTATGAAGAGCGAAAATTAAAAAATTTTAATTTTTCACACTTCCATCACATATCTTTCACATTTTTTGGGTATTCTATATATCGAAAGACAGATAGTCTTTCAAACAAATATTTTTCTTTTTCATACGCGCCGGTACGAAAGTACCGGCCTCCTTCCTTTTATTGAGATTTTTCTTTCTCAGAAGTGTTCCACTCCTTCATAATCAAATGAAGGAATGAAACTTTCTTTTGCAGTTTCTCCTTCCTGCATAAATCCGTTTACGATTCCCAGTTTTACAGCCGCATCAAGTACTTTTTCATACTCTCTTTTTGTCACCTTACGATTTAATTCCGTATACTTTTCCTGTTTATAAACAGGTGTATATTGATTCATAATACTGATAAAAATATTGTCACCATATTCATGGTAAAGATATTCCAGAACACTTACTGAATTTTTTGTGTGTCCAGGAAGAATCAGATGACGTACAATCGTTCCACGAAGTATATATCCATCTTCGTTTATAATCACAGGGCCTGTCTGGCGTACCATTTCCCGGATTGCTTCCTTTGCAGTCTGAGGATAATCTGCTGCATGGGAAAATTTCTCGGCCAGGTCGCTTTCCATATATTTAAAATCAGGCAGATATACATCCACATAGCCTTCCAGCATTTTTAAAGTTTCAACTTTCTCATAGCCGCTGGAGTTATAGATTACCGGAAGTGACATTCCCTTTTTCCTTGCAAGCTTTAGGGCACCGATGATCTGGGGGACATAATGAGCGCCTGTTACAAGATTAATGTTTGCTGCTCCCTTTTCCTCAAGTTCCAGAAAGATTTCTCCCAGCCTGCCAACAGAAATCTCCAGGCCGCTTTTGCCGATTGCAATTTCCCGGTTCTGACAGAAGCAGCATTTCAGCCCACATCCTGTAAAAAAGACTGCCCCAGAGCCTTTTTCCCCGGAAATACAAGGTTCCTCCCACATATGTAATGCGGCACGGGCTACCCTTACAGTATTGTCCATACCACAGTAACCCGTCTTTTTATTTATGCGGTCAGAATGACAGTTTCTCGGGCATAAGGTACATTCTCCCATAATTTCATCTATCTTTTGTTTCGTCATATTTTTCACCTAATCTGTTTTTATATCTGTTCTTTCAGTCCTGACAATACTACATTATACTATCTTCTGCCATAATATCTATTCATATTTTACAATTTCTTTTTTCAGCCGTTTCATTATTCTCTTTTCAAGCCTGGAAATATAGGACTGGGAAATTCCAAGAATATCTGCAACTTCCTTCTGGGTTCTTTCCTTATTATCTCCCTGTCCCAGTCCGAATCTTAATTTAATGATCATCTGCTCTCTGGGAGTGAGTTTATTGATTGCACGTACCAGCAGAGAAATCTCTACTTCGTCCTCCAGACGTCTGGATATTACATCCTCATCAGTGCCCAGTATATCCGAAAGCAGAAGTTCATTTCCATCCCAGTCCACATTTAAAGGTTCATCAATGGAAACTTCCATCTTTGTTTTACTGTTACGCCTGAGATACATGAGGATTTCATTTTCAATACACCTTGATGCATAGGTAGCAAGTTTTATATTTTTTACCGGATCGAAAGTATTGATTGCTTTAATAAGGCCAATGGTTCCGATAGATATCAGATCTTCCACGCCAACTCCGGTGTTATCAAATTTTTTTGCAATATATACTACAAGTCTCAGATTATGTTCAATCAGTGTAGACTTTGCCTCTTTTTCCTGATCTGTTCCAAGTTTTTCCAGAACAAATGCTTCTCTCTGAGGTTCCAGAGGTGCCGGAAGCACATCATTGCCTCCAATATAAAAAATTTCTCTCTGTCTGTTTAAAACCAGTCTGGACACCACCTGAAATGGATTATAGTTTACACTTGCTGCTTTCATACTCATAGATATAACCCCTCCTATTGCAGTAATCTGGAATTCAAAAGTACTTCGTATTCCTTACCAAAAGCGGAGGTTTCCACTTCAAAAGCTATGACCGGATGATCTATCTGAATGACCTCTGCAGGAGTCTGAATACAAAGCTTCTCTAAAGTGACTGCCAGGATCATTCCCTCTTTGTGTCCAATTGTCTGAAAAGGAATAAAGTGTGGATGAAGCTGAACAATCTCCGTACTTTGCAGCTCCCCTGAATTTTCTTTCAGGTGTTTTAATCTGTATGCCGTCCCTTCAGACAACATACAGTCTATAACATCAGATTTCACAATCGAAACCGGTTTACCATTTACAGAATCCATTAACAGATTTCCTGAATCATAGAATCCATAAAAGGATTGTGCTTTTCCCTGATACTGTAATGTTACAGGGTATATATTTCTTGAACGGGTTCTCAGAGACTCCATCAGATATGTACCTGCCATTAATCCCATATAGGTGATCAGGACCAGCAGAATAAATATTCCGGGAGTGAATTTTCCTCTGGTAAGTGCTTCCCATAATCCTCCGCAGAAAAAAGCCATGGCATACAGCGTAATCAAGGCTTTTACAAGCAGAGAGCCTCTTTTCAGTCCACATCCTGTAACCAGCATTGCAACTGCACATAAGCCATGCAGAAGAATTACAACCGGCCTGAAAACAGTGCTTTGTATCAGCAGAATAAGACATGAAAACAATGCCCCCATTACCGCCGCCAGAAAAGTCCTCAGACGCTTTTTTCCGCATCGAAATATAATTCCTACAAGTCTCAGAAGAATATAATCCATTAAAAGATTAGTTATAAAAACTACATCTATGTATATTACCTGATGCATATAACCTCCATGACCTGTCAACCCTTCACTTCGGTAAGTGAATTCATTATAGGTGAAATGGTCTGCAAATTATGTCAAAACAAGGGAGGAGCGTTTTAGAATTTGTCGTTATAATTCGACCTGATCATTCCATTTCTTGACATACACTTTGTCCTGGAATAAAATGAATTTATTGTTATAACGAACGGAGGTCAGCATATATGAATACTATCACTGGTCATACCGGATTTATGGGGCTTCTGGGAAGTCCTGTTGCACACAGCATTTCTCCTTTAATGCACAACGAAGCTTTTCAAATTCTGGGACTTAACTATGTATATTTATGTTTTGATGTAAATGAAGAAACACTTGGAACTGCTGTGAAGGGGTTAAAGGCCTGTGGAATCAGGGGATTTAACCTTACCATGCCAGATAAGAATAAGATTATTGAATTTTTGGATGAGCTGTCGCCGGAAGCCCGGCTGATCGGTGCTGTCAATACGGTTCTGAACGAAAATGGGAAGCTGATCGGATATAATACAGACGGATATGGATTTATGCAGGCTCTGAGAGAAGAAGGTTATGACGTGAATGGAAAAGAAGTTACAGTCATGGGCATCGGAGGCGCTTCCATGGCAATCTGTGCCCAGGCTGCACTGGATGGTGCCACTGATCTGAATATTTTTGGAAGGCCTTCCAGCAGATACTGGAAACGGGCCTGTACTTTTTGCGAAAATCTTCAGCAGCAGACAGGATGCAGAGTAAATCTCTTTGACAATGAAGACCATTATTCATTAAAAAAATCTCTTGAAAACAGCAGCATCCTTATCAATGCCACATCTGTAGGTATGATACCAGATACCGATAACTCTATCATTAAAGATACTTCTTTGTTTTATCCTGATCTGACAGTTGCCGATGTGATCTATGAGCCAAGAGAGACCAGGCTTCTTAAAGAGGCAAAAGCTGCAGGATGTAAAACAGTAAACGGGATGTATATGCTGCTTTATCAGGGTGCAAAAGCATTTAAAATATGGACAGGGAAGGATATGCCGGTTTCTGTCATCAAAGAAAAATTTTTTTCCGGCAAATAAAAACTGCGGCTGTGAGAGGTAAGCAATTCTCACAGCCGCAGCTTTTATTAATCTTATTTGTTTTCTTCCTGAACTTCCACTTTACGTGTCACTCTGTTTTTAATCTCTTCTTTTACGGATGAAATGAACTCATCAAGATCCTTCATACCTTCATCACCAAGGAAACGGCTTCTTACAGAAACCTTGCCCTCTTCCTCTTCTTTGGCACCGACTATAAGCATATATGGGATTTTCTGAAGTCTGGCCTCACGGATCTTGTATCCGATCTTCTCCGCACGTGTATCGATTTCTCCACGAATTCCTGCTTCTTCCAGTTTTTCAAGTACATTTTTTCCATAGTCCACATATTTATCAGAAATAGGAAGTACCTTCACCTGAACAGGTGCAAGCCATGTTGGAAAGGCACCTGCATAATGTTCAATCAGAATACCAATGAAGCGTTCAATGGAACCAAATACCACACGATGGATCATGATCGGGCGGTGTTTCTCACCATCTGCCCCGATATATTCACAATTAAATCGAAGAGGAAGCTGGAAATCAAGCTGAATGGTTCCACACTGCCATGTTCTTCCAATGGAATCCTCAAGATGGAAGTCAATCTTGGGACCATAGAATGCTCCGTCTCCTTCATTTACCACATAGTCAAGTCCCAGATCATCCAGTGCTCCACGAAGTGCATCCGTAGCCATCTCCCAGTCTTCATCGCTTCCCATGGAATTTTCAGGACGGGTAGATAACTCAACATGATATTTAAATCCAAACAGCTGATATACACTGTCGATCAGCTTGGCAACTCCTTTAATCTCGTCACGGATCTGCTCAGGTGTCATAAAGATATGAGCATCATCCTGTGTGAAGCAGCGGACACGCATAAGTCCATGAAGCTGTCCGGATTTCTCATGACGATGAACCAGTCCAAGTTCTCCCATTCTGAGAGGAAGATCACGATAGGAACGTGGTTCTGACTGATATACAAGAATTCCTCCCGGACAGTTCATTGGCTTGATTGCAAAATCCTGGTCATCAATTACGGTAGTGTACATATTTTCTTTATAATGATCCCAGTGGCCGGATGTTTCCCACAGCTGACGATTCAGCATGATCGGAGTGGAAATTTCCACATAACCTGCTTTACGATGAATTTCCCTCCAGTAATCAAGAAGTGTATTTTTAAGAATCATACCCTTTGGAAGGAAAAATGGAAAACCAGGTCCTTCTTCTCTCATCATAAACAGTCCAAGTTCTTTGCCCAGTTTTCTGTGGTCACGTTTCTTTGCCTCTTCCATTCTGGTAAGGTATTCATCCAGATCCCCTTTCTTTGTGTAAGCTGTACCATAAATTCTGGTTAGCATTTTATTTTTCTCATTGCCTCTCCAGTATGCGCCCGCAAGACTTGTAAGCTTAAATGCTTTCACAGGTTTGGTAGACATAAGATGAGGTCCTGCACAAAGATCTACAAATTCTCCCTGCTGATAGAAGCTGATCTCTTCCCCTTCGGGAATATCTTCAACCAGCTCCACCTTGTAAGGTTCTTCTTTTTCCTTAAAATACGCAATAGCCTCTTCCCTTGTTTTGGTAAATCTTTCAATAGGCAGTGCCTCTTTCACGATCTTCTTCATCTCTGCTTCTATCTTTGTCAGATCATCGGTTGTAAGAGGAGTTTCACTGTCAATATCATAGTAAAATCCCTCTGCAATAGATGGTCCGATAGATAACTTAACATCTGGATACAGACGTTTAATCGCCTGTGCCATAATATGAGATGCAGTATGACGAAATGCTGCTTTTCCATCTTCATCTTCAAAAGTAAGAATGTTAAGCTGACAGTCTTTATCAACAACTGTACGAAGGTCAACCACCTCACCGTCAATCTGGCCTGCACAGGCTGCTCTTCCAAGGCCTTCACTGATATCAGATGCAATATCGATCACTGATTTTGGTTCTGCATATTCTTTTTTTGAACCATCTTTTAATGTAATTATCATCTTGTTCTCCTCTTTTCATTGAAATAAAAAAATCCCCTGCAGTATACGTAAAGTATACTGTAAGGGACGAGAATTCTGACTCGCGGTTCCACCCTGCTTGCTTCCCTTATACTCTCTTGTATAATGGGAAACCACTTAAATGATGATAACGGAATCACCGGACCGGATTGGGGCCACTCAGAGGCAGTCTTCAGCTGTTTCCTGATAAGATGCTTCCAGCACATGCATCTCTCTCTGTAACATTCCCCAGCTTACTCTTCTCTTCTACGCATTATCTGTTTTTCTATGTTCCTCATTATAAACATGAGAATTCTATTTGTCAATGGCTGATCACGCATTTCGTCCGCAGCAGTATTTGTATTTCTTGCCGCTTCCGCATGGGCAGGGATCATTACGTCCGATTTTGTGTGCTTTTACAATTGTGCCGGATTTCTTCTGTTCAAGATAAAGTTCTTTCTTCTTCTCAGGTGTAAAGATGGCATCCCACTGAGGAAGTTCATACAGCCAGTCAGCTTTTGCATCCACCATATTCTTATAAAGAAGCTCTTTATCAAAGCACAGAGAAACCTTGGTATCCTCATCCATTGTCTCAATAGGATTCTTAATTTTCAGACTGTCATTGATACCATCCAGAAAACCAACCATTGTAAGGACGTCCAGTCCGTATTTCTCAGCCAGTTCCTTAACAGTACCTGTTACAACCTCATCCGGATTGGACAGAAGCTGTTCATAAATGCCTTTCTCAATATTAAAATAATTTGCCCAGAATTTCTGAAGCTTATTACGATCTGCCTGCTGATCATAGGCGATGGCACGCCACTGCTCTAAGATTGTCTTATCGCTCATTTCTTAATCCTCTTTTCCAATATTTCATAGGTGATCTGCCTGTGGAAATACACAGGATC
>JAQYGS010000172.1 GCA_028722515.1 Clostridia bacterium
CATCCGCTGACAGCACCTGCTGCATCCATGAGCCCCTCAGGAATGATTTCTGTCTTTCCAAAACTGTCTGTGATGCTGCAGATCATCTTCATATCTTCCTGTGTTACTTTCTCATTGGCACATACGGCAGTCATTCCTTCTCCCACCTGAGCAGGAGTATTCGGCATCATCCTTACTACCTTCAAAAGCTGGCCGCATTTCTCTTCAAGCCAGGCAATTGTCTTGCCCGGTGCAATTCCAACCACTGTATGCTCCGGGGTCAGTTCATTTCTGACCTGGGTAAGCACTTCTTCATAAAACTGAGGCTTCACAGCCAGAAAAACAAGTTTTGCCTTTCTCACAACTTCACAGTTATCCATAGTAGTTACAACTTTAAGTTTTTCCCTGCTTCTTCTGTTTCCTTCCTCAGTAAGATTGGACACTATGATCTCATCGCATGAATAAATTCCTTTCTTCAATATTCCGCTGATCATTGCAGAACCCATGTTTCCGCAGCCAATAAATCCTATTTTCATAATCCTGCTCCTATCAAATGTACTTTTACATCTCATCAGGCATTTTGTTAACTCTTCCATAAGTAACTGCCAGTTTTTTCATCCATTTCGAAAGCTTTTCATCAAACTGTCCTTCTTTTAAGCGCCATCTCCAGTTGATTCCTATAGTAGAAGGCTTGTTGGTGCGGCAGTCATTTCCAAGTCCCAGATAATCCTGCATGGGAATCACGCACAGATCCGCCACGCTCTCCATAGCCAGACAGATCAGGTCCTTATAAATTTCTTCATCTGAAGAATGGAAATTATTCAGATATTCCCTTACCATCAGGCGCTCCTTATCTGTGATGGACTGAAACCATCCAGCTAAAGTTTCATTATCATGAGTTCCTGTATAGACCACACAATTATTGGAATAATTATGAGGCAGATATGAACTGGCATTTCCTGTATCACGCTCATCGAATGCAAATTCAATTACTTTCATATTTGGATAGCCACTGTCTCTTACCAGCTGTTCCACTGAAGGGGTCACAAACCCAAGGTCTTCTGCAATAATATCTTTTTTCTGAAGGCGGGCAGAAATCGCATGGAAAAGATCCATTCCTGGTCCCTTTTCCCACCAGCCGTTTTCCGCAGTCGTATCTCCGAAAGGAATGGCATAATACTCATCAAATCCCCTGAAATGGTCAATTCTCACCACATCATACATCTTAAAGCAATGAGCAATCCGCCTGATCCACCATTCAAATCCTGACTGTCTGTGTACCTCCCAGTTATAAAGAGGATTGCCCCACAACTGTCCTGTTGCAGAAAAGCCATCAGGAGGACAGCCTGCAACCTGAGTAGGCTGATTGTTTTCATCCAGTTTAAAAAGCCAGGGGCTGGCCCAGGTATCTGCACTGTCCATAGCAACATAAATTGGAATATCCCCTATGATCTGAATCCCCTTTTTGTTTGCGTAAGCTTTCAGTTTATTCCACTGCTCATAAAATTTAAACTGCATATATTCCTGAAATTCAATGTCAAAATAACATTCTCTTCTGTAGTAATCCAGAGAATACTGCCACCGCAGTCTTATATCCTGAGGCCATTCACTCCATGTCACACCGCCAAACCGTTCTTTCAATGCCATAAAAAGGGCATAATCTTTCAGCCAGTATCCTTCTTCCTGCTGGAATTTCACAAAGTCAGGATTCTTACTGATATCACTGCGCTCATAAGCTTTGCGCAGAAGCTTATACCGTCCTTTATAAAGCTTTGCATAGTCCACATCCGAAGGATCATCCCCGAAGTCCATACTGTCACATTCTTCCTCAGTCAGGACACCTTCCTCAATCAGGTCTTCCAGACTGATAAAATATGGATTCCCCGCAAAAGTAGAAAAGGATTGATAAGGAGAGTCCCCATAGCTGGTAGGGCACAGGGGAAGTATCTGCCAGCAGCACTGTCCCGCTTCTTTCAGCTTATCTACAAATTCATATGCACTTTTTGAAAAACATCCAATTCCATACTTAGAGGGAAGACTGCTGACAGGAAGCAGTACTCCACATCGTCTGTTCTTTTCCATAGTTCACCTCGTTGTTTACTTATTGCACTTAAATGCAATAAAATTTTTCTTTTTCATTATACCAGTTCAGATGTAATTTGCCAACTCTAATGTCTGCCATAAAACCTGGATTTCATTCTGATACTGTGATAAAATCAAATGGAATCTATACAGGAATTTTCTTGCAGAAAGCCTGTCAGAATATAAACAAAGGAGTAAGATTATGGTTTCATTTGAGAATGATTATATAACAGGTGCGCATCCTGAAATACTGAAAAAGTTATCCCAGACAAATCTCGAACAGCTTCCAGGATATGGAACAGACAGATATTGTGAAAGTGCAAAAGAAAAGATAAAAACCGCCTGCGGCTGTGAAAATGCAGAAATAGAATTTCTTACAGGAGGAACCCAGACAAATGAAGTGATCATCTCCACCATATTGAAAGATTATGAGGGTGTGATCGCCGCTTCAACGGGACATATTAACACTCACGAAGCCGGAGCAATTGAATACACAGGTCATAAGGTTATAGAATTGCCTCACAAAGAGGGAAAATTGTCTTCTGACACACTCAGGACATATCTTGAAGATTTTTATGCTGACCGAAGCCATGAGCATATGGTAATTCCGGGAATGGTTTATCTGTCTTATCCTACAGAATATGGCACTCTTTACAGTAAAAAAGAGCTGGAAGAAATAGCAGAAATCTGCCATGAATACAAGATGACTCTCTATATGGACGGTGCACGGCTGGGATACGGACTGATGAGTAGATGTTCAGATATGACACTAAAGGATATTGCCCGTATCTGTGACGTATTTTATATCGGCGGTACAAAAGTTGGGGCTCTCTGCGGAGAGGCAGTTGTCTTTACCAGAGGAAACCGTCCTGCACACTTGGTTAATTCTCTGAAGAAAAGAGGAGCACTTCTTGCCAAGGGCAGGCTTACCGGGATCCAGTTTGATACACTTTTTACTGACGACCTCTATTTTAAGATCAGCGCACAGGCCATAGATATGGCAGAAAAAATGAAAGAAATCTTTACCAGGAAAGGATTTAAATTTTATTTAGACTCCCCCACAAACCAGCAGTTTATCATACTGGAAAACAACTATATGGAAGAACTGCAGCAGAAGGTAAGATTCAGCTTCTGGGAAAAGGCCGACGACACTCACTCAGTTGCCCGGTTTGCCACCTGCTGGTCAACCACTGAAGAAGATCTTAAAGAGCTTGAAAAAATCCTGGACTAAACTATCTTTCAGAATACTTCTGGTTTTTTAGAAGATACTCTCCACTTCCAGGGTCACTGTAAAAAATACAGTTATTTTCCATTTCACAAGTGAATTCATCCTCTGATACCACTTTCCAACCGCAGTCCTCTATCCAGCTGCGGTTCATGGAAATCAGTACTGTATTTCCACCCGTTGTCTGTTTCACGAAAAGTGGTTTGTTATTATAACAGTATATACTGTCATTCTTTCTTGGTATGATGCCAGGGTCAAAAGGTCATAAACCACGTTGTGCTTGCGCATAAGTGGTTTTATGACTTGTTGGCCCGCCCCAAATGAGGATAAAAGTGGGACGTATGTCCCACGATAT
>JAQYGS010000173.1 GCA_028722515.1 Clostridia bacterium
AATTTCTTCCACAGATTTTCGGAAAAAAGATCCGGAAGATCGTAATGAACAAAAGCTACCGTAATACAGTGGAAATCGCCACATATGCCAATCGTCTGGCCGGAATAACAGATATGGAACTTTTTGACCGTCACGGGTTACCTGTACAGGAAAAATATTTTGACAATATGAAACAGGCTATGGCTTATGTGCAGCAGGAATTAAAACTTGGAGAAAATCAGTATGAAACTGCTGCTGTGATTTTAAGAACGGAAAAAGAGGCAGAAAAAGCCTGGACAATCCTGAAAGAAAGTCTTGAAGAGAAGGGATTTGATGCGAAACAACGTTTGTCTTATATAGACAGGAACAGTACAAATTTTTGTAAAGGTCTGTCCGTAACTACATTTTATCTGGCAAAAGGCCTGGAATTTGATCAGGTATTTGCTGTTTTTCCCAAAGAGGATCAGACACCTCTCGTACGTCAGGCAAGATATATTGCTGCCACCAGAGCCCTTCACGAGCTTTCTGTGTGTGAAACAGGCAATATTTAAAAGTATTTTTTTAAAAGATGTGGGTACAATATTTTCACAGTTATTTTATATTAAGCAAGGGAAATGACATTGACATTCATTTAATAAAATTGTAAAATATAAAATGATACAAAAAACGACATTATTTTCACTTATATCTTAAGAAACTTTATATTCTAAGGAGGATATTATGAAAAATAAAAAAATACTTATGCTTCTGGCGATGACAGTTGTTTTATCAGGCACAATGACCGCATGCAGCTTTGGCGGGAATGATCCTGAGGATCAGGTGGTCGTACAGAACACGCCGACTCCTGAACCAACTAAGAAACCTAAGGCAACTCCAACGGTTGCTCCTGCGGATATTCAGAATACAACTTATACTTCCAAGAATAAGGCAGTATCCATCAAGCTTCCGGATGCAACATGGTCTAATAAATCAGATTCCGATGATATGTTAAGCTTCGAATCTCCTGAGCAGGGTAAGCTGCTTATTCTTCATGGATCAGGGGACGAGGATATGTCTGTTGCAGTTGTTCCCAATTCTCAGGATACTGCATCAGCGCTTGAACAGGCAGATAATCTGGTAGAGGGAACAGATTTTGAAATCCAGGATTACAAGTCATCAGATGCAAATGGTGTAAGTGTTTACAGCTATACCGTTCATTATCTCAATGATAAGAGCCAGTATGACTATGTGGTTAATAAATATATTACGGACAATACTTCGGAATTTTACAGTGTGGCTGGTTCTGTGAAATCGGCAGACGCACTGTCCAAGATCAAATCTTCAGTAGATTCCTTTAAGATTTCAGGGGATTCTGTTCTGAAAGCCGGTACTGCAGGAACTACAGCATCAGGAACTACTTCCAAGGATGGAGCCGCTTCCGGTGGAACCACAACAGGCGGTACAGCTTCAGATGGGGCCGCTTCCGGTGGTACTTCTTCTGGTGGTGGTACTTCTGACGGATCTTATTCAGGAGGATCTTCAGATGGAAGCAGCTATGATGGAAGCAGTTATGATGGGGAAAGCTATGACGGAAGCAGCTATGATGGAAGCTATTCAGATTCCTCCACAGGTTATGATGACGGTTCATCCAATGGATATTATGCGGATGGAACTCCTGTAGGAACTGATGATCCGGATTACGATACTGATCAGACAAGAACCATCTACCGTAATTCAGATGGCTATCCGCTTGTGATTTATCCTAACGGCGACGGAACCTGGTGCGATGATGATGGAAACATTTATGATTTTGTAACAGATGAAGACGTTTATGATGAGAACGGAGTAGATTATTATTATCACGGAGAACCTGCTTATGTTCGCTATATGCCTCGTCAGTAATCTAATTTTTATATGATCGGTCTGCCGGTCAGATCAATAAGGGCGGCTGCTATCTGGCAGCCGCCATATTATATTTACAGATTCCCATCTTTTATGATATGATACTTCATAAAGCGGAGGACAGAACATGGAATCATATGGGAAATTTGCCAGAGTATACGATATGTTCCAGGACAATATAAATTACGAAGCCTGGGCAAAGTATATTAAGAACATTCTGGCTGATAATAATATTAAAGATGGACTTATTCTTGAACTTGGATGCGGAACAGGTACTATGACGGAACTTCTTGCATCACAGGGCTATGATATGATCGGAATTGATAATTCAGAAGAAATGCTGGCAGAAGCTGTAAGGAAAAAAACACAGTCAGGCCATGATATTTTATATCTTCTGCAGGATATGCAGGATTTTGAATTGTATGGAACTGTGCGAGGGGTGATCAGTGTCTGTGACAGCATGAATTATATTACAGAGGAAGAAGATCTGAAGTATATCTTTGCACTTGTGAATAATTATCTGGATCCTGGCGGCCTTTTTATTTTTGACATGAATACGGTTTATAAATATAAAGATGTGATCGGAGACAGAACCATAGCAGAAGACAGGGAAGATGGAAGCTTTATCTGGGAGAACAGCTATGATCCGGACACAGGGATCAATATTTACGAGCTTTCACTTTTTCTTCCCAGGGAGGATGGACTTTATGAGAAATGCGAGGAAGAGCATGTTCAGAGAGCTTATTCTATAGAAGAAATAAGCAGTATGATAGAAAGTTCCGGCATGGTTCTGGAAGCAGTTTATGATGCATACACCTGTGATCCTCCACAAAAAAACAGTGAACGTCTTACTTTTATTGCCAGAGAACATGGGAAAAGCGCAGAGAATGATTATCACGGAAGAATACCCGAAAAGAGATAATTACAGTACACATAACAGGAGAGTATCAATGAGTGATTATATAATAAGAGCAATTGCGGCAAATGATCAGATCCGTGCTTTTGCGGCAGTTACAACACAGACAGTAGAAACAGCAAGGCAAGATCATAACACAAGTCCGGTGGCTACAGCGGCCCTGGGACGTCTTTTAACAGCAGGAGCTATGATGGGTGTTATGATGAAAGGAGAGAAGGATATCCTGACTCTTCAGATCAAAGCGGATGGCCCATTGAAGGGAATCACCGTGACGGCTGATTCCAAGGGAAGAGTAAAGGGATATGTTGGTAATCCCAATGTGTGCATTCCTGCAAACAGTAAAGGGAAACTGGATGTGGCGAAGGCAGTGGGAAAAGGATTTTTAAATGTGATCAAAGATATGGGGCTGAAGGAGCCATATAGTGGACAGGTTTCACTTCAGACCGGTGAGATTGCAGAGGATCTGACATATTATTTTGCAGCCAGTGAACAGATTCCTTCAGCAGTAGGTCTGGGTGTTCTCATGAACAGAGATAATACGGTACGTCAGGCGGGAGGATTTATTGTACAGCTTATGCCTTTTGCTGAGGAGAGCACAATTTCCAGACTGGAGAAAAACGTTCAGAACATCAGCTCTGTAACAACGCTTCTTGAGGAAGGACATACTCCGGAGAGCCTTCTCCATACAGTTCTTGAGGGATTTGAAGTAGAGATCATGGAACAGACTCCAGCAGAATTTTACTGCAACTGCTGTAAGGAAAGAGTGGAAAAAGCCCTGATGAGTATTGGACGTAAGGAACTTAATGAGATGATACAGGAAGGGAAACCTATAGAATTGAACTGTCATTTCTGCAATACAAATTATCAGTTTACAGTAGAGGAATTAAAAGAAATTCTGAGGAAATGCAAATAAACAAGAAACCATATGTCCGCAGGAACAGCGGACAGGAAAGAGGAATGGGATGAAGCATGGTTTTATCAAGACAGCAGCAGCCACACCTGACATAACGGTTGCTGACTGTAACTCAAACGGAGATGAGATTCTCAGACTGATCCGTATAATGGAAAAAGAACATGTTAAAGTTATGGTTTTTCCTGAACTGTGTATTACAGGGTATACCTGTCAGGATCTTTTCCTGCAGAGGTGTCTTCTTGACAGTGCCTGGCAGACCCTTTTGAAGATTGCCGGTGAGACAGTGGATACAGATGCACTTATCTTTGTGGGACTTCCGGTAAGAAATAAAGGCAAGCTTTATAATGTGGCAGCTGTACTTAATCATGGAAAAATTCTGGGACTTGTGCCTAAATCTTATCTTCCAAATTATGGAGAGTTTTACGAACAGCGCCATTTTTATTCAGGAGCAGGTTGTCTGGAATATCTGGATGCAGACGGGGAGAAGATCCCTTTTGGACCCAATCTTCTCTTTAAATGTGAGGAATGTCCACAGCTTGTTGCAGCAGCAGAGATATGTGAAGATCTGTGGGTGACACTTCCTCCAAGTGTAAGTCATGCACAGGCAGGTGCCAATCTTATTGTAAATCTGTCTGCCAGCAATGAGATGGTAGGAAAGGATTCCTACAGAAGAGATCTTGTAAGGGGACAGTCTGCCCGCCTTGTATGTGGTTATGTATATGCCAATGCGGGAGAAGGAGAATCTACCCAGGATCTTGTGTTTGGCGGACAGAATATGATCGCAGAAAATGGTGTGATCCTTGCAGAGGGAAAACGTTTTCACAATGAAATAGTAACAAGTGAAATCGATGTTCACAGGCTTAATGATGAAAGAAGAAGACTTACCACTTATCAGGCTGCCATGGAGAACACCCATCTTATGGTTGCCTTTCACCTGAAGATGGAGGAGACAAAACTTACAAGAAAATATCCAAGATTTCCTTTCGTTCCTTCAAGAAAAGAAGAAAGAGATTACAGATGTGATGAAATACTGAACATCCAGGCTATGGGACTTAAGAAACGTATGGATCATATTCATTGTCACAAAGCCACAGTGGGTCTGTCAGGAGGATTGGATTCCACCCTGGCGCTTCTGGTGATCGCAAGGGCCATTGATCTTTCAGGTGTGCCAAGGAGTAATATCCATTGTATTACCATGCCCTGCTTTGGCACTACAGACCGCACTTACCAGAATGCCTGTAAATTAAGCAGGAGTCTGGGAGCATCCTTAAGTGAGATCAATATTAAAGAAGCGGTAAATATTCATTTCCGGGATATCGGCCATGATCCTTCAGTACATGACGTTACCTATGAAAACAGCCAGGCCAGAGAAAGAACCCAGATTCTTATGGACAGCGCAAACCAGGACGGTTCTATTCTGGTAGGAACGGGTGATCTGTCAGAATTGGCTCTGGGATGGGCTACCTATAATGGAGATCATATGTCCATGTATGGAGTAAATGCTTCCGTCCCAAAGACTCTTGTGCGTCATCTGGTACGCTATTACGCAGATACCTGTGGGGATGAGAAGCTGACAGAAGTTCTTCTGGACATTCTGGATACACCGGTAAGTCCGGAGCTTTTACCTCCTATGGATGGAGAAATCGCCCAGAAGACGGAGGACCTGGTAGGCCCCTACGAACTTCATGATTTTTACCTTTATTATATGCTTCGTGCAGGCTTTGAGCCGGATAAGATTTTCCGGCTCGCCTGCGATACGTTTGAAGGAATATATTCCAGAGATACCATTCTCAAATGGCTGAAAACATTTTACAGACGCTTTTTTGCGCAACAGTTTAAACGTTCCTGCCTGCCGGATGGACCAAAAGTGGGAAGCGTGGCAGTTTCTCCAAGAGGAGATTTAAGAATGCCAAGTGATGCCAGTGCGAAAATATGGCAGGAACAGCTTGAAAAGATAGAAATTTAAAATAAAAGGCGGAGAACATGTCAATTGTTCTCCGCTTTTTTTAGAGCCGATTTTATTGCATTAAGAAGTACCATGGAGGTATATTTCCTGTCTTCGGAATACTGAATACCTTCCAGTGACTGGGAGGAATAGATCTGGCTGGAAAGGGATTCCAGGGCCGGTTCCATGAGAGGAAACATGGCGGAGGTGCTTTCACTCAGGTTAACCAGCCGTATGGAGCTGATCTTGTCTGAATCTACAGTCACTTCCACGTCAAAGGTATTGTTGTTTAAATCAATGGAAGAAGTGTAAACACCTGGCTTATAACGCTGGGCATCGGCAGCTTTTTTGGCCGGCTTGCCTGAGCCAAACATGCAAAAGAGAACAATGGCCAGAATGATGGCCAGGAGCAGAAAGACAACTGTGTATATCACTTCTTTCATATGTAAGACTATGATCTTTGTTTTTGAACTCATGGTACACGTGCCTCCTGGTTTGTTTTGTATATCCTATTACAGAACCTGTAATTTTATGATATACTTTTTGTGGTATATGGATTAGGAGTAAGGAGGGCTTATATGTCTTTACAGTTTATCATCGGAGGTTCAGGAAGCGGAAAATCCTGGTATTCTTTTGAAAATATTATTGAGAAATCTATGGAGCATCCGGACAGGAATTATTATGTGATCGTACCTGAGCAGTTCACAATGCAGACACAGAAAACGCTGGCAGAAAGACATCCCGGAAAAGGAATCCTCAATATTGATGTATTAAGCTTTGAACGGCTGGCATACCGTGTGTTTGAAGAAACGGGAGGGGACGACCGTAAGATTCTGGAGGAAACGGGAAAAAGTATGGTCCTTCAGAAAATGGTACAGAAAAACAGGAAGAATCTTCCCTATCTGGGGAGCCAGATGAATAAACCCGGTTATGTGGATGAAGTGAAATCTATTTTATCAGAATTCATGCAGTATGATATCCGGGAGCAGGATCTGGAAAAAATGGTGGAGAAGTCAAAGGACCAGCCACTTCTGGAAATGAAGCTTCACGATGTGGGAATTCTTTATGGAGCTTTTTCCGATTTCCTTAAGGAAAATTATCTGACCTCAGAGGAAGTTATGGATATTTTGCTGAAAATGCTTCCCCAGTCACAGAAGATTAAAGGCGCTGAATTCCTGTTTGATGGCTTTACCGGATTTACGCCTATTCAGGTAAATGTGATCCGTGAGATTCTGTTACTTGCGAGAAAAGTTTCTGTAACTGTTACCATGGATCCATGTGAGAATGCTTTTACTCCTGGAAAATCCTATCAGCTTTTTTATATGAGTAAAAAAATGGTCAGTACCCTTTCTAGACTGACAAAGGATCTGGAAGAACCGGTTTATCTGAAGGATAGGACAAAATCAAGATTTGCGCAGGCACCTGCCCTGGAATTTCTGGAGAAACATATTTTCCGGTACAGAAAAGCCTCTTATAAAGAAGAACAGGAGGAGATACAAATATTCTCTGCCTCCTGTCCTGTTGATGAAATGCGGGAAGCTGCCAGGAGAATGGCCGTTCTTGTACGTACAAAAGGCTATAAATATGGGGAAATGGCAGTGATCACCGGTGATCTTGAGGAATATGGAAGAATTGCAGGCCAGGTGCTGGAAGAGGCCCATATTCCATACTTTATAGACGAGAAGCATACGGTACTTATGAATCCTTTTGTGGAATACATAAGAGCTGCCCTGGAAATGGTGATCCGGGATTTTCCCTACGAAAGCGTTTTTCGCTATCTTCGCTGCGGTATGTCCGAAGTAACAAGGGAACAGGCGGATAAACTGGAAAACTATGTAATTGCTCTTGGAATACGTGGGTATAAGAAATGGTCCCATAAATGGGTCCGCATATATAAAGGAATGAATCCGGAAGATATTCAGGAGATAAATGAGATCCGGGAGTGCTTCACAGAGGAGATCCGGGAGCTGGCAGAAGGATTTCGTGGAGAGAAAAAAACCATAGAAGAGTACTGCAGGATTCTGTATGATTTTATCGTGAAAAGTAAGGTATGGCAGAAATTAAAATGTCAGGAAAAATTTTTCCATGATCTTGGCGATCAGGCCAGGGAAAAAGAATACAGCCAGATCTATGGAATTGTAATGGAACTTCTGGACAAAATGGTGGAGATTCTGGGAAATGAAAGGGTTACCGTACAGGAATTCGGACAGCTTATGGAAACAGGCCTTGCCCAGGCGAAGGTTGCACTTATCCCTCCCAGCATGGACCAGGTGATGGTTGGTGACATGGAGAGAACACGGCTGAAGGACATCAGGGCATTATTCTTTGTAGGGATTAATGAGGGAAATATCCCCAAGAATACCCAGTCAGGAGGAATTCTTTCAGAAACGGACCGGGATTTCTTTGAAGATCAGGGCATAGAGCTGGCTCCAGGACCAAGGGAGCTGATGAATATGCAGAGATTTTACCTGTATCTGAATCTGACAAGGGCAAGGGAGCATTTGTTTCTTTCCTACAGTGAAACTAATGCAAAAGGAGAAAGCATAAGTCCGGCATATCTTTTAGGTAATATCAGAGGTATGTTTCCAAATATAAAGGTTCATCATATTCAGTCAGAAGATATGCAGTTTTATCCTGAGCTTGCAGATATGGGCATCAGCCGTTTCCTGAGTGGACTGATAAAGGAAACCCAGAGAAGGAACAAGACGGATCAGGACGAAGATCCTGTATTTGAGGAACTTTACAGCTGGTATTTACGATCTCCCGATTACGAAAAAACTGTCCAAAGTTTAGTACAGACAGCTTTTTTCACAAAGCCCGCAGACATTATCAGCAAAAGTGTTGCGAAAGCGCTTTATGGCGAAATATCTCCATACAGTGCCACCAGACTGGAAAAATTCTCCGCATGTGCTTATGCTCATTTTCTGCAGTATGGTCTTAAACTTACTGAACGTGTTGAATATGAATTTAAGGCTATGGATATGGGAAATGTAATGCACAGAGCCCTTGAAAGCTTTGCAGAAAAAGTACGTAAAAACGGACTGAACTGGGCAGATCTGACCGACGAAATGAGAAATGCAATCGCTGATCAGTGTCTGGATGAAATTACAGCTGATTATGGAAACACAGTTTTAAAAAGTAATGCAAGAAACAGATATATGATCGAGCGTACACGAAGGATCCTGCACCGCACAGTATGGGCTTTGCAGAAACAGCTGCAGCAGGGAGATTTTCAGCCGGAAGGATTTGAGATTACATTTGGCGGAGGAAGGATTGACCGTGTGGATGTTCTGGAAGAAAAAGACCGGGTTTATGTAAAAGTGATTGACTATAAAACCGGAAATACATCCTTTGACCTGGTTTACCTGTTTTATGGCCTTCAGCTTCAGCTGATGATCTATCTTGATGGTGCTCTTCAGGTAGAAAAGCAGAAATTTCCGGATAAAGAAATTATTCCTGCAGGCGTGTTTTATTACAATATTAAAGATCCCCTGATTCAGGAAAAAATTGATGCAGATATGGAAACAGTCAGCAAAGATCTGCTGAAATCTGTAAAAATGAACGGACTTGTTCAGGCCGATCCTGATATAGTACGCAAAATGGACAGAAGCCTTATGTCTGTTCCGGCTGCTCTGAACAAAGATGGAAGTTTCAGGAAAAATTCTTCTGTTGCAGACAGTAAACAGTTTGAAAACTTAAGCCGTTTTGTAAAAGGAAAAATTGAGAAGATCAGAAGTGATATTCTGGATGGAAATGTACAGGTTTCTCCCTATGAACTGGGTGATAAAAACGCTTGTACCTATTGTCCATATTCTTCTGTATGTGGATTTGACAGGAAGCTTCCCGGATATGATTTCCGGAAACTGAAACGTTTTTCTGACAGTGAGTTATGGGAAGCTTTTAGCAGGGAGGATGACTGATATGGATGTGAAATGGACCAGAGAGCAGCAGGAGGTAATTGATTCGAGAAACAGAAATCTTCTGGTAAGTGCGGCAGCCGGTTCCGGAAAAACTGCAGTTCTTGTAGAGCGTATTATAAGCAAGATTACAGATAAAAAGAATCCTGTTGATATAGACAGGCTGTTGATCATGACTTTTACCAGGGCTTCAGCGGGAGAGATGAAAGAAAGGATTTCAAAGGCTGTTGAGAAGGCACTATATGAAGATCCCGATAATGAACATCTTCAGAAGCAGATGACTCTTCTTCACACTGCACAGATTACTACCATTGATGGCTTTTGCTCCTATGTGATCAGAAATTACTTCCACCTTATTGGACTGGATCCAGGATACAGGACAGCAGAGGAGGGCGAACTGAAGCTTCTGCGGGGAGATGTGCTTAAAGAGCTTCTGGAAGAACATTATGCTGCCGATCAGGATAATTTTAAGTCTTTTGTGGAATGTTATGCTCCCTCAAAGACAGATGAAGGTCTGGGAAAGCTGATTGAGAAGCTGTACGATATGGCAATGAGCAATCCATATCCCCAGGAATGGCTGGAAAACTGTCTGAAAGATAATGATATAGAAACAGTTCAGAAGCTGAGGGAAACTCCCTGGATGTCCCTTCTGTGGAAAGCTGTGGAAGATGATCTGAATGAGGCAGAACTTCTTCTTAAGGAAGCAAAAAAATTATGTGAAGAACCTGATGGCCCTTATACCTATCAGGATGCTTTTGATAGTGATGCTCTTTTTATCCGGGAATTGAGAAGCTTATCAGCTGACAGAAATTTTAATGGCTTTTTTGACCTTCTTGGGAAAACCTCTTTTGCAAGTCTGAGTACAAAAAGAACACCGGATGTGGATGAACAGAAGAAAAAAAGAGCCAAGGCTCTCAGGGATAATGAGAAAAAGATCATTCAGGACCTGAGAGATAAATATTTCACCTGCAGGGAAGAGGAAATTCTTGAAATGTTAAAGTATATCCGTGTTCCCACAGAAATGCTTGTAAATCTTACCCTGGAGTTTATCATACGTTTTGGGGACGCAAAAAGGGAAAAGAACATTCTGGACTTTACAGATATGGAGCATTTTGCTCTGAAAATTCTTGTCTCAAAGGATGAGGATGGAATCCATATGACCCAGGCGGCCAGGGAACTGTCGGCCAAATATGATGAAGTTATGGTAGATGAGTATCAGGATACCAATTATGTACAGGAGCTGATCACAACCTCTGTGTCCGGATGGGTGAATGAAAGAAAAAATATCTTCATGGTAGGAGACGTAAAGCAGAGTATATATCGATTCCGTCTTGCAAGACCAGAGCTTTTTATGGAGAAATATAAGACATATTCTTTTGAAGAAAGTTCTGAACAGAAAATCTGTCTTCATAAGAATTTCCGAAGCAGACATCAGGTTCTTGACAGTGTAAATTTCATTTTCCGACAGATTATGGGAGAGGATCTGGGAGGAATCTCCTATGATGAAGATGCGGCACTTTATCCCGGTGCTGTTTTCCCTGAAGGAGAAGACGGTGATTTTGCAAAGACTGAAGTTCTTATGGTGGAAAAAGACGGACCAGAACTTGACGAAGAAAAGGAAAATCAGAATGCCCGGGAGCTGGAGGCATTGGCCATTGCCCACAGAATCCATGAAATGGTGGGAAAAGAGAAGATCATGGATCGGGATACAAAGGAATACCGGCCTTTAGAGTACGGGGATATTGTCATATTGCTTAGAACTGCTTTTGGGTGGTCTGAAACTTTCCGGGAGGTACTGGCTTCTCAGGGAATACCCGTATACTGTACATCCAGAACAGGGTATTTCTCTGCTCCTGAGATCGTAACAGTTCTGAATTACCTTAAGGTTTGTGACAATCCCCTTCAGGATCTGCCTCTTATGGGAGTCCTGAGATCCCCTATTGTGGGATGTACTTCTGAAGAACTGGCAGAAGTGCGTATACAGTATCCACAGGGACTTTTGTATGATAGTATAACAGCGTATGCTTTAAACCAGGACGAAAATAATGTATGTGGCAAGAAGCTTAAAACCTTTCTTTCTTTATTGAATAAGGTACGGGATATGGCTGTCTACACACCTGTGCATGAACTGATCCTGTTTATTCTGAAAGAAACAGGCTATGGCAGCTATGCCAGAGCACTGCCGGGAGGAGAACAGAGATATGCTAATCTTTCTATGCTTGTTGAGAAAGCAATGGATTATGAAAAAACAAGTTATCGGGGTCTGTTTAATTTTGTCAGATATATTGAACAGCTTCAGGCATATGAAGTGGACTATGGAGAAGTCAATGTGGCAGGTGCATCAGGATCAGCAGTGGAAATCATGACCATTCACAAAAGCAAAGGACTGGAATTCCCTGTTGTTTTTGTGGCTGGGATGGGAAAGCAGTTCAATTTTCAGGATATAAATGCAGGACTTTTAATTCATCCTGAGCTTGGAATTGGCACTGATATTATTCTTCCCGAAAAAAGAATTATTGCTCCATTCCTGAAAAAACAGATGATCCGCAGAGAAATTTTAAAGGAAAGTCTTGGAGAAGAGCTGAGAATTTTGTATGTTGCAATGACAAGAGCCAAAGAAAAGCTGATCCTGACAGGAACAGTGGAGAAAATGGAGAACCTTATGAATTCTCTTTCCCGCTTTGCTGATGAAAAGGAAGTATTACTTCCACTGGGAGTCCGCCTGAAGGCAAAAAATTACTGGGATTTTGTCCTGCCTGCCCTTGCAAGACACAGAGCTATGAAAGAACTTTTTGAGGAATATGGTATTCTGACAAGCAAGACACCGGAATTTTATGATGATCAGTCAGAAATTACAGTAAGAAAGATTACTGCAGGACAAATGGCGCAGCAGGAGATAATTCTCCAGACAGAAAATCAGATGCAGGAAGAAGAACTTATAAACTGGGATAAAGAAAAAGTATATGATAAAAAAGCAAAGGAAGAAATAGAAAAACGTTTTTCCTTCCGGTATCCCTGGGACTACCTGAAAGAAATCCCGGTTAAGGTAAGTGTATCTGAACTTAAGAAGAGAAGCTGGCATTCTGAGTACGAGCAGGAGGAAACTGTGATATATGACAGGCAGGATGAAGAATCGCCGGTTCCTGCCTTTATTGCTGACAGACAGGAAGAATATAAGGGAGCTGCCAGAGGAACTGCTTATCACAGGTTTATGGAATGCCTTGATTATTCTCAGACTGAAACGGACCTGCAGCTACAGGGACAGCTCCTGAAGCTTCAGGAGCAGAAAAAAATAAAGGAGCAGGAAGCACAGTGTATCCAGATTAATGATATTCGTTCTTTTCTGAATTCTTCCCTTGGAAGAAGAATGAAAAAAGCTTCGTCAGAGGGCAGACTGTTCAGAGAACAGCCATTTGTAATTACGGAAGAAGCAAGTCAGATCAATCCGTTATGGAACGGCGAAGAAACTGTACTTGTCCAGGGAATCATTGATGCTTATTTTATTGAAGAAGAGGATATTGTGCTGGTAGATTATAAGACAGACCATGTGAGAAGAGGCCAGGAGCAAAAGCTTGTGGATCTTTACCGTATACAGCTTGAAGATTATGCCCGGGCTCTTCATCGTCTGACAGGCAAAAGGGTAAAAGAAAAGATCATATATTCTTTTACCCTTCAAAAGGAAATTCAAATATAAAAAGGATTTGTTATCGATCATACCCTCCAGCCAGGTGGATATTTATTTTTCAAAACCTGGTTGACCAGTTTGCCAAAGCCTATGGGGTATCCATCAACACAGAGGAGATGCCAGCCTTTAGTGTGGGCGGATTCTTCCGGAGAGATATTAAGTGTTTCTCCTTTTAAATATTTGGAAATTCTCTGATCAGAAACCGGCAGGGAAATCACAGCGTCTGCTTCACCCCTGTGGATTGCCAGTGCCAGAGGCTGGGAAGGTTCAAAGCGATTCTTCTTAAGATCTCCAAGATACAGTCCGTTTCTGAGAAAAGAAAGACCACTCAAATCGCAGACAACAGGAGGAAGATAATATGCTTTTTCTCTCCGTATCTCTATACGCTGCCAGTCAATGGGCTGTGCTCCAAGTGTTTTCAGACCTATTTCTTTAAAAAATTCTTCAATCAATAAAAGAGCTTTTCTGTCCGGCTTCGTTTGAAGTCGGACATTTTCTTTCACTGTCTGTCCATCCTTTTTCAAAAGAGCAAAGAAGTGGCCTTCTCCATTAATTTTATGGGGAAAAATCCGGATGCATTTATTTAATTCCTCATTCCCATTTCCCCAGGAAGGCACACCCTGGGAAAACCCCTCATATCCCTCCATATGTACAAGATGTATATCCGGACGGTTTTCCAGAAGAAAGGAAACAGTACCTTCATCTTCAATGGGGGCAAAGGTACAGGTGGAGTATAGCATCATCCCTCCCGGACGCAGCATATCAGCAGCCTGAAGAACGAGTTCCCGTTGTATCTCAGAAAGTTCCCGGGATTTTTCAGGAGTCCAGTCTCTGGCAAGAGCCTCTTCTTTACGAAACATTCCTTCACCGGAGCATGGAGCATCCAGGATAATCTTATCAAAAAATTCAGGGAATGCCTTTACCAGCTTATCAGGAGTTTCATTGGACACAAAAACATTGGGTGTACCAAAGAGTTCCAGATTCCTAAGCAGCGCTCTTGCACGGGAAGTGCTGATGTCATTGGCAACCAGAAGTCCCTGGCCCCTAAGGGCCGCACCTGCAGCAGTGGCTTTCCCTCCTGGAGCAGCACACAGATCCAGAACACGGTTCCCAGGCTCAACAGGAATCCGGGAAGCTGCTGTCATGGCACTTGGCTCCTGAAGATAGTAAAGTCCTGCCTGATAATAGGGACATCGTGCGGGACGGCTTTTCTCATCATAGAAATATCCATTGGAAATCCATGGAATCCGTCGTATAGGGAAAGGTACTATTTTCTCAAATTCTTCACAGGAAATCTTAGAAGTGTTGACCCTGAGCCCATAAGTGCGGGGAGCCTGAAAACTTCTCAGAAAATCATCATATTCATTTCCAAGCATTTCCTTCATACGGTTTAGAAAATCCGGGGAAAGAAACCTGGTTTTCATATTTTCGTTCATTCTTATCATCCAATCCGATTATTGTTGTTAAGTGTTTATCTTTGTATATTATAAATGATAACAATTTTTTTCTAAATACTATTGACAAAACTATATTATATATCATATAATATCAGTATGGAAATAATATTATAAACTAATACATTTAGTATTTTTAACCCGACATTACAGATTGAATATATAGATAAGGAAGTGGGCATATGGTATTTAATACAGGAGCTGCTCTTCTGGATGCGATTGTTCTGGCTGTTGTTTCCAAAGATAAGGAGGGAACCTATGGGTATAAAATTACCCAGGATGTGCGGAGAGTTCTGGATGTATCAGAATCCACGCTTTATCCGGTTCTAAGGAGGCTTTTGAAGGATGACTGCCTGGAAGTTTATGACCAGGCCTATGCAGGCAGGAACCGCCGGTATTATAAGCTGACACAGAAAGGGGCAGCTCAGCTGAATCTTTATAAGGTTGAATGGAAGAACTATTCATCCAAAATTTCCAGGTTATTTGAGGGAGGAATCTAATTATGGACAGGGCGCAATTTATGGAACAATTGAAGAAATTGCTTTCTGATATCTCTGAGGCTGAGAGGAATGAAGCCCTTGATTATTATGAGAGCTATTTTGATGATGCAGGTCCTGAGAATGAAGCGGATGTAATCAGGGAATTGGGAAGCCCGGGTAAAGTAGCGGCCATTATCAAGGCAGATCTTAAAGAAAATAATGAGGATTATGCTCAGTATACAGAGTATGGGTATGAGGACACCAGGACAAAAGAAGAAGGGCAGATGCCGGATAAATATACGGATCATACCAGGCAGGGCTACCATGCAAAGAAGAAGAGGAATAATGCAACGATTATTTTGATACTGATCCTTCTTGTTTTTATCTCTCCATTTATTAAAGGAGCTGTTGGAGGAATTCTGGGGGTAATTATTACGATTGCTTTACTTCCCTTTCTTATTCTTTTTGCACTGGGTGCAGGAACAATTGTACTGATCATTGCAGGAGTGGGCTTTTTTATCGGTGGTATTGGTCTTTGTTTTACATTAGTACCTGCAGGTATGCTGACAATCGGAATCGGCTGCCTTTTCATTGCTCTGGCACTGATCTTTGCGGTTTTCCTCGTATGGCTTGCATCTGCTGTTGTACCTAAAATTCTGAGAAAATTAACTGATTTCTGCAGCCGTATTCTGCATAGAGAGAAGAAGGAGGTGTGACAGATGAAGAAATTTACAAAAATTATACTGATCATTGCCGGCGTTTTTGCAGCAGTAGGAATCGGCCTGTCAGCATGCGGTGCTATTATGGGAGCCAGTATGGCAGATGTGGGTTTTTTTAAGGAACTTGGCGGCCAGTTTGGAAGAATTATGAGTCAGGTTTTTACAGAAGAACATAACGACGGAGAGGAAGCTGTTTTTGATATACACAATACACCGGACAGAATAGAAATAGATCTTAATTATGAAGAACTGATTCTGGAGAACGGAGATGAATTTTCCGTAAAGGTAAGCAGTAATAAAAATGATATTCAGGTCAGGGAGAATGGAAACAATCTTGAGATAAAGAGTACAAAGAAGTTAAAGGGGAGCAGAAAGGTTTATCTGTATTACCCGGATTCTGCCAGTCTGAAGGAACTGGACATTGAGATGGGAGCCGGAAGTGTGGCATTTAATAAGGATATTACTGTAGATAAGCTGAGTATTGATGTGGGTGCGGGAGATTTTTCAAATTCAGGATCTATTACAGCAGGAGAAACAGAGCTTAAGGCAGGAACAGGAAATCTGCAGGCACATAACTTAAGTACCAGGGTCATTGAAGGAGAATGTGGAATCGGTAATATGGAACTGGAGTTAACAGGTAAGGAATCCGATTATAATTTCAGTCTGGAATGTGGAGTCGGAGATATTGAAATAGGCCAGAATTCTTTCAGCGGACTGGGAAAAGATAAAAAGATCAACAATCCCGGGGCAGGCCATACCATGAATCTGGAATGCGGAATCGGAAATATTATTGTAAGCTTTAATGAGAAAAATCACAGAATAAAATGAAAGAAGGAATAAAAATGAGTAACAAACGTCTGTACAAATCATCTGTAAACTGTATGCTTTGCGGAGTATGCGGAGGAATTGCAGAGTATTTTGATATTGATCCTACTCTGGTGCGCCTTGCCTGGGTCATCCTGACCTGCTTTGGCGGTGCAGGTATCTGGGCATATATTATTGCGGCGATTATCATTCCGAGAGGATAAAAAATTAAATCGGATACAGCCGGCTGTCTTTTTAGGACGGACCGGCTGTGTTTTATGTTTTGATCTTGCATATCAGGATTCACTTTTTCTTCTTCTTGTCATCAGCCCCCCGATGCGGCCTGTTTCCTTCGCAGAAAGGCTTTTCCAGCCATTTTCCAGAACCCTGTCAAGGAGACCAAGCTCATCTGCAATTTCATATTTCAGACTTTCTTCTTTGGTCAGCCTGCCTGAAATATAGTCATCTATTTCCTGATCTTTATTCACCTTATGCTCACACTCCTTTTTGTTTGGAGTATGGACAGACAAATAAAGGATTATACATAAATGTGGTTTCGGTGCCCTTTTTATAAAACTTTTATTATTCTTTACAGAAGTATTGTGTTACAATAATTCAGGAGGAATAAAAAAATGATACATATAGAACAACTTATAAAAAAAGCATTTGAAGCCAGAGAAAAAGCATATGCACCCTATTCGGATTTTAAAGTGGGAGCGGCTTTATTGTGCAAAGATGGTTCCATTTATGGAGGATGTAATATTGAGAATGCATCTTATGGTGTGTGTAACTGTGCAGAGCGGACTGCCTTTTTCCGTGCTGTGTACGAAGGAAAAAGGGAATTTCAGGCCATTGCAATAGTAGGAAAATCAGAGAGCGCAGAAGAGTTTGATTATTGTGCGCCCTGTGGAGTGTGCCGCCAGGTTATGGCAGAATTCTGTGATCCGGATGAATTTCAGATAATTCTCCCAAGGTCACTGACGGACTACAAGGTATATACCCTTGGACAGATCCTGCCCTTATGTTTTACAGGAAAAGATATGAAAAAATAACATACAGTAACAGGAGCAGCGTGGATGAGTGAATACAGAGAAGACTATGTAAAATTAGATAAAGTTTCCAAGATATACGGAAGTAAAGAAGTTCAGATCATAGCAGTGGATCAGATCAGCTTTCAGATTGCTAAAGGAGAATTTGTGGTCATTGTGGGTCCAAGCGGTGCAGGGAAAACCACTGTACTGAATATTCTGGGGGGAATGGATAAGGCAACCAGCGGAGATGTCTGGGTAGACGGGAAGAATATTGCCGGATATTCAGGCAAACAGCTTACAGGATACCGGAGAAATGATATTGGATTTGTATTTCAGTTTTATAACCTGGTTCCCAATCTTACAGCTCTTGAGAATGTGGAACTGGCACTTCAGATCTGTAAGAACCCCCTGGATGCCAGAACTGTTCTTGAAGAAGTTGGGTTAAAAGACAGGCTTTCCAATTTCCCTGCCCAGCTTTCCGGAGGAGAGCAGCAGAGAGTTTCCATTGCAAGAGCTCTTGCCAAGAATCCTAAACTTCTTTTGTGTGATGAACCTACCGGAGCATTGGATTACCAGACAGGTAAGGCCATTCTTAAGCTTCTTCAGGATATGTGCCGGGAAAAGGGTATGACAGTTATCGTTATCACACATAATTCAGCTCTTACTCCTATGGCAGACCGTGTAATTAAGATAAAAAATGGAAAGGTTTCCAAGATGTCAGAGAACGAACATCCTACACCGGTAGAGGAAATAGAATGGTAGGTGAAGAAGATTGAAAGCACTGCATAAAGATTTCCTGATGGAAATCAGAAAGAGTAAGGCCAGATTTATCTCCATTTTTCTTATTGTAGCATTGGGTGTGGCCTTTTTTGCCGGGATCCAGACTTCCTCTCCGGATATGAGATATTCAGGAGACAGTTATTATGATAAAACACGGCTGATGGATATCAGAATCATGGGAACGCTTGGTCTTACTGAGGATGATGTTAAAGCTGTGAAATCTATAGATGGAGTATCGGATGCAGAGGGAGCCTATTGTACTGATGTAATATGTGGGGAAGATCAGTCCCAGAAGACGCTTCATGTGGAATCCGTGAATACTTCAGTAAATGATCTGACGCCTACAGAAGGAAGAATTCCCCAGAAAAGCGGGGAGATCTATCTTGACAATGCTTTTGCAGATTCCAATGGATATAAGATTGGAGATCAGATAAAACTTCACGAAGAAGGAGACAATACTCTTCTTAAGACCAGCTCTTATACAGTTACAGGAATAGGTTACAGTCCCCTCTACATATCCTTTAACCGTGGAAATACCACCCTTGGTTCCGGTGAATTAAACGGATTTGCTTATGTGACTCCAAATGACTTTGACTCTGATGTGTATACGCAGATATATGTACGGGTTCATGGAGCAGAAGATCTGACAAGCTATACAGATGCCTATGATAATCTGATCGGCAAGATCAAAAACCGGGTGGAAGGAATTGAGGATCAGCGCTGTCAGATACGATATGATGAGGTAATTAAGGAAGCACAGGATAAGTTATCAGATGCCAGAGAGCAGCTGGAAGAAGGAAAAGAGAAATCGGCCCGGGAGCTTTCAGATGCAAGGAAAGAACTAAAGGACGGCCAGAAGAAACTGGAGGATGGCAAGAAAGAATACCAGGATGGGAAAAAGCAGCTGTCAGATGCCAGGAAGGAACTTCAGGATGGGAAAAAACAGATCGCTGATGCCAGGAGCCAGTTAGAAGAAGGAAAAGCACAGCTTATTAAGGCAAAAGATCAGATATCTTCCGGCCGTGCTCAGCTTAATGCGGCAAAAAGTCAGATAGAAGATGGATGGGCAGAACTGAATGAAAATCAGAGCAAGCTTGATGAAGGTAAGAAACAGCTGGAAGAGGGTAAAACCCGTTTAAGCGAAGGGGAGAAGAAAATTGAAGAAGCCAGATCCAACCTGAAACAGAAACAGGAAGAGCTGGATGCAGGCAAGGTTCAGATTGAATCTGGTAAACAGCAGATATCTGCGTCCAGACAGGAACTGGATACCAGAAAACAGGAATGCGAGCAGGGGCTGGAACAGGTAAAGCAGCAGGAAGCACAGCTTGCCCAGGGCCAGGCTTCCTTAGAGGAAGCAAAGAATCAGCTTGCAGCGCTTCAGACCCAATACGACCAGGCTGTAGCTTCGGGAGAGCATTCTGATGAAGAACTGGAGACAATGAAGGCTCAGGTGGAACAGCTTTCTGCTCAGGTTGCTGCACAGACAGAACAGATCGATGCATCTGCATCTCAGATCAAGTCTGCCAGGAGTGAACTGGAAAATGCTCTGGATCAGATAGAGTCCGGTTATGATCAGCTTGATGCTCAGTTTGAACTTCTGGCAGAGAAAGAATCGGAACTTCCGGATGCACAGAAGAAGATCGATCAGGGCTGGGCAGCATTGAAGGAAAAAGAGAAGGAACTGGAACCCGCCCGTAAAGAAATTAAAGAGACGGAACAGACAATATCTGAGTCACAGGCACAGATTGATGCTGCAAGAGAGAAACTTGCTGCGGGACAGGCTGAAATTGATGAAAAAGAGCAGACTCTTGTTCAGGGAGAAGCAGAAATTGCAGCAAACGAAGCTAAGCTGTCATCAGCAGAAAAAGAGATCGCAGCAAATGAGCAGAAAATGAAAGATGGCGAGAAAGAAATTGAAGAGAACGAAAAGAAGCTCAAAGATGCTGCAAAAGATATTAAAAAAGCAGAGAAAGACTTAAAAGAAGGGGAAAAGAAATATCAGAACGGCAAGAAAGAAGCTGAGCAGGAAATATCTGATGGTGAGAAGAAAATTGAGGATGCTCAGAAGGATATTGACAAGATTGGAAAACCCGAATGGATCACAGGAGACAGAAATGATCTGCCGGAATATTCGGACTATGGGGATAATGCAGACAGAATCCGAAATATAGGAAAAGTTTTCCCTGTGATTTTCTTCCTTGTGGCAGCGCTTGTCAGTCTTACCACAATGACCAGAATGGTGGAAGAGCAGAGAACCCAGATCGGAACTATGAAGGCATTGGGATATGGAAAATATGCTATCGCATCCAAGTATCTTTTGTATGCTCTTCTTGCAACAGTGGGAGGAAGTATCCTGGGTATTCTGATCGGAGAAAAAATCATACCATTTATAATAATCAAGGGATACGGGATTATGTATCACAGTATGGCATTGAATATGCAGATTCATTATGAATTGAAATTTGCTATTCTTGCATCCGTGGCAGCAATTGTCTGCACCCTGGGAGCAACCATGTTCTCCTGCTACAGAGTAATGGCTGAGACACCTGCATCCCTGATGAGACCGCCTGCTCCTAAAGAAGGAAAAAGGATTCTTGCTGAACGAATGACTTTTTTCTGGAAGCATCTGAGTTTCACATGGAAATCCACTTTAAGGAATCTTTTCCGGTATAAAAAACGTCTGTTTATGACTATTTTCGGAATTGCAGGAAGTATGGGATTAATGCTGGTAGGATTTGGGCTGAATGATTCAATTATGGAAATTGCACAGCGTCAGTATACAACACTGCAGCACTATGACGGTACTATTATATACGATGAAGACGCAGAAGATGAGAACATTGATAAATTAGAGAATTATCTGAATAATAACGGGGAGCTTGAGCGCTTCACCCATATACAGATGACTAAAATGGCTGTTCCCAGAAAAGGAAAGTCATCTTTGAATGTATATGTATATATTCCGGAAAAAATGGAAAACTTTAACAAGGATGTAACTCTTCAGGATAGAAAGACAAAAGAAAGGTATCAGCTTACAGATGACGGAGTAGTGATCAGTGAGAAAACTTCTCTGCTAACGGGGCTGAAAGCAGGGGATGACATTACCATCAGCTGGGATAATAAAGACTATACAGTGAAGATTTCAGCAGTTACAGAAAATTACATGGGACATTATGTTTATATGACTCCGGCTTTATATGAAAAAACTTTCGGAAAGGCACCACAATATACAAAAGCTGTGTTTACTATGAAAGAGAAATATAAAGAGAATGTGGAGGACTTTGGTAATGAGATTCTGGAATATCCTGCTGCTTTAAGCATCAGCTATACCAGGACTCTGGAAGACCAGATCGGAAGGATGATCGTTACCCTTGGAATGGTTACTCTTGTGCTGATTGTTTCAGCAGGTATGCTTGCATTTGTTGTTCTGTATAATCTTAACAATATCAATATTACGGAAAGACAGAGAGAGCTTGCCACCTTAAAAGTACTGGGATTCTATGATAAGGAAGTTTCTGCTTATGTATACAGAGAAAACATTCTTCTTACCATTATTGGCGTTGCGGTAGGCATTGTATTTGGAATATTCCTTCACAGGTATGTGATCCAGACTGTGGAGGTAGATACGGTAATGTTTGGAAGAAACATAAAGGCAGTCAGTTTCCTTTACAGCAGTCTTCTGACTATCGGATTTTCTTTGATTGTTAACCTGTTTATGTATAGGAAACTGAAGAAGATCGATATGGTGGAATCTCTGAAGAGTGTTGAATAAAAGTTCATAAAATCGTCTTGACAAGAAATGTTTTTTTCATTATAGTAGAATCCAGTAAAAGGCTGTGAAAAACAAGAATACATTTTTTGCCGCGATCACATCGCCCTTTGCATATTATGCAAGGGGTGAGTTTTTTTATATGATAGCAAAGCATCATCTTATTACATTAATCAGGAGGACATTATGAGCAAAGAACTTGCAAAAACCTACGATCCCAAAGGGATTGAGGAACGTCTATACAAAAAATGGATGGACAATGGGTATTTCCATGCAAAAGTAAATCCGGACAAGAAGCCATTTACCATTGTGATGCCGCCGCCCAACGTAACCGGACAGCTCCATATGGGTCATGCATTGGATGAGACCATGCAGGATATTCTGATCCGTTTCAAGAGAATGCAGGGTTATGAAGCCTTATGGCAGCCTGGAACTGACCATGCAGCAATTGCTACAGAGGTGAAAGTAACCGAGAAGCTGAAAAAAGAAGGAATTGATAAGAATGAGATCGGCCGTGAGGAATTCTTAAAGCATGCCTGGGCATGGAAAGAAGAATACGGCGGAAAGATCATAAATCAGCTGAAGAAACTGGGCGCATCCGCAGACTGGGAGAGAGAACGTTTCACTATGGATGAGGGATGCTCCAAGGCAGTTCAGGAAGTATTTATTAAACTATATGAGAAGGGCTATATTTACAGAGGTTCCAGAATCATTAACTGGTGTCCGGTATGTCAGACATCCATATCTGATGCAGAAGTAGAGCATGAGGATCAGGACGGATTTTTCTGGCACATCAATTATCCTATTGTTGGGGAAGAGGGACGTTTCGTGGAGATCGCAACCACACGTCCGGAGACACTTCTTGGAGATACGGCAGTAGCTGTTAATCCCAATGACGAACGCTATAAGGATCTTATAGGGAAGATGCTTAAGCTTCCTCTGACAGACAGAGAGATCCCGGTAATCGCTGATGAATATGTTGATATGGAATTCGGAACCGGTTGTGTAAAGATTACACCAGCTCACGATCCTAATGACTTTGAAGTCGGGCGGCGTCATAATCTGGAAGAGATCAATATTCTCAATGATGATGCCACGATTAACGAGCTGGGTGGAAAATATGCAGGAATGGACCGTTACGAGGCACGTAAGGCTATAGTGGAAGATCTTGACAAACTTGGCCTTCTTGTAAAGGTTGTTCCTCATTGCCATAGTGTAGGAACTCATGACCGTTGTGGCACGACTGTAGAACCTATGATCAAGCCTCAGTGGTTTGTCAAAATGGATGAACTGGCCAAGCCAGCCATAGAAGCAATCAAAAATGGAGACCTTAAATTTGTACCATCCCGTTTTGATAAAACCTATCTTCACTGGCTGGAGAATATCCGTGACTGGTGCATTTCCAGACAGCTGTGGTGGGGACACAGAATTCCTGCCTATTACTGTGATGAATGCGGAGAGGTTGTAGTTGCCAGAGAAATGCCGGAAAAATGTCCGAAATGCGGCTGTACACATCTGCATCAGGATGAAGACACTCTGGATACATGGTTTAGTTCTGCACTGTGGCCTTTCTCAACACTGGGATGGCCGGATAAGACACCGGAGCTTGAATATTTTTATCCCACAGATGTTTTGGTAACAGGTTATGATATTATTTTCTTCTGGGTAATCCGAATGGTATTTTCCGCTCTGGAGCAGACAGGAGAGGTACCCTTCCATCATGTACTGATTCATGGACTTGTACGTGATTCTCAGGGACGCAAGATGAGTAAATCCCTTGGAAACGGTATTGATCCTCTTGAAGTTATTGATAAATACGGTGCGGACGCACTGAGACTAACTCTTATGACCGGGAATGCACCTGGAAATGATATGCGTTTTTCATGGGAAAAGGTGGAAGCCAGCCGTAATTTTGCCAATAAAATATGGAATGCTTCCCGTTTCATTATGATGAACCTGGAAGGAAAGACTGTTACAGAACCGGAAGATCTGAATAATCTGTGTACAGAAGATAAATGGATCCTGTCAAGGCTTAATACCGTTATCCGCGAAGTTACCGATAATATGGAGAAATATGAGCTTGGAATTGCTGTGCAGAAAGTTTATGATTTCCTTTGGGATGAACTTTGCGACTGGTACATTGAGATGGCTAAGGTTCGTCTGTGGAAGGCCCAGGAAGATCCGAAGGCTGCCGGGGAAGCTCTGTGGACATTAAGGACAGTTTTAACAGAGGGTCTGAAGCTTCTTCATCCATATATGCCGTTTATTACAGAGGAAATTTACTGCACTCTTCTTCCTGATGAAGAGTCTATTATGATCGCAGACTGGCCGGTATACATGGATGAACGGAATTTCCCTGATGCTGAGAAAGCAATTGAAGGGTTTAAAGAAGTGGTAAGAGGGGTTCGTAATACCAGAACAGGTATGAATGTTCCCAATAACCGTAAAACAAACCTGTATATCGTAGCTAAGGATTCTGAAACTGCAGACACGTACAAAAACAGCAGGAAGTCATTTGTAAATCTGGCTTTTGCAAAGGAAATTCATGTACAGACAGATAAGACAGGCATAGGTGAGGATGCAGTTTCCATAGTAGTTTCTGACGCAGTAGTTTATCTGCCTCTGGAAGATCTTATTGACAGAGATAAGGAAATCCAGCGGCTGACAAAGGAAAAAGAACGTCTGACCGGGGAAATTGCCCGCTGTGAAGGAATGCTTAATAATCCAAACTTCGTTAATAAAGCACCTGCTGCCAAGGTACAGTCTGAAAAAGATAAACTGGATAAATACAGAGAAATGATGGAAAAAGTTCATACACAGCTTATGCAGCTGGAAAAATAAAGGAGTGTTTGAATGAGATGGTATAACCTGTGTAATAAAATTTCCCTGCTTCTTCATGCACTTGCAAGCGCGGTAGGATATTTTATTATGGAAGTGATCTGCCGCCACTCGTTTCTGGAAGCATGGAATTATATGACAGAAAAGCCATTGGTTTTTGCCTATAATACAGCTTTTATATTTACAACATCTCTGATCGTTTATCTGTTCAGAAGAAGATGCTTCTGGCGAGTGATCGTGGCCATTTTCTGGATGGTTCTTGCAATTATTAATGGTGTGCTCCTTATGAACCGTGTCACACCTTTTACAGGGCCTGATCTTCATCTGATCACAGATGCTTTGAAGATTGCCAATAAATACCTGCCTGTGGCAGGTGTTGTGGCAGTATGTATCCTGTTTTGCATTCTTGTATTTCTGTTGGTCCTTTTATTCATTAAAGGTCCAAAATACAAGGGAAAGCTGAAATACAGATATAATGTACCACTGATCATCGCAGCTGCCCTTTTGTTTGCAGGAACCACTCAGATTGCCTTGGATAAAAGAATCCTGTCCAACTATTTTGGAAATATTGCTTTTGCATATGAAGATTATGGGTATCCATACTGTCTTGCCACTACAATATTTAATACAGGAATAAACTGCCCAAGGGATTACTCTGAGAGAGAAATCGCAAGAATTGAAAATACGGAAAAGAATCTTCCCCAGACAAAGGAGGGAGAACATCCCAATATACTTTTCCTTCAGCTGGAATCCTTTTTTGACCCTACTCTGGTAAATTATCTTGATATTTCCGAAGATCCTATACCTACATTCCGCAAATTGATGAAGGAGTATTCTTCTGGATATTATAAGGTGCCTGCTGTAGGAGCTGGTACTGCAAATACAGAGTTTGAATCGATCACCGGAATGAGTATGCACTATTTTGGTCCTGGGGAATATCCCTATAAGAGTATCCTTAAGGAGACAACCTGTGAAAGTGCACCTTATATTCTGAAGGATCTGGGTTATTCAACGCATGCGGTACACAATAATGAAGCCAATTTTTACGGCAGACGTTCCATATTTCCTAATCTTGGCTTTGACACTTTTACTTCTGAAGAGTATATGGCCAGGGAAAATGAAAAAAATCCGCTGGGATGGGTTAAAGACAGTGTTCTCACCGATGAGATCCTGAAATGTATGGATTCCACCCAGGGACCGGATTATGTTTATACTATTTCTGTCCAGGGTCATGGTGCCTATCCTGATGAGGAACTTCTTGAAGATCCTCAGATTCTGGTCACCGGTGCACCTACAGAGGAAGAAAACAACAAGTGGGAATATTACGTAAATGAAATACATGAGATGGACAATTTTATAAAGGATCTGGTGAATAAACTTTCTGATTATCCCGAGGATGTTGTTCTTGTTATGTATGGAGACCATCTTCCAACTATGGGACTTACTGTGGAAGAGGTGAAAAATAAATATCTTTTCCAGACGGAATATGTGATCTGGGATAATTTCGGGTTAGAGAAAAAGGACGAGAATATTGCTGCTTATCAGATGGCAGCGGAGGTAATGGACCGGGTTGGTATACATGAAGGAACGATTTTCCGCTATCATCAGGCCAGAAGAAATACCAGAAATTATCAGGTTGATCTGGAAACTCTTCAGTATGATCTTCTTTATGGGGAGAGATATGCCTACGGAGGTGAAAGTCCATTCCTTAGAACAAAGATGAGAATGGGCATTAATGATGTTACTCTGGATTCCATCCAGATGGTTTCCTCGTCGGACTTCACTTATTATATTAAGGGAACAGAGTTTACACCTTCCAGTCAGGTAAAACTTAATGGAGAATGGTATGATACGGTTTATCTTAATCCCTCTACGCTGGTGATCACCGGAACTCAGCTTCAGGATTTCGACAGACTTGCCGTGATCCAGAGAAGCAACAGTTCTACCAGAAAACCTTTAAGCAAGAGCTATGATCGTGCCTATTATGCGTTGTGTGATGAAAATCCGTGGAAACTGGATAAGCAAATGGAATAATTTTGTCGGATAAAATATTACGATTGGTACTGGACATCTTCCACCACTATTATATAATGTTAACGTAGCAGTTGATTCCGGGAAACTTTCCCGGAGAGCTGCTTAAATACATTAGATGAAGTGGTGGAATTTTTTATGAATTACGAAGAAGCAGTTGCTTATCTTGATGAAACTCCTAAATTTACTAAGAAAAACAGTCTGGATCACACAAAAGAATGTCTGAAAAGACTGGGAAATCCTCAGGATAAATTCCGCGTGATCCATGTGGCAGGAACTAATGGAAAGGGAAGTACTTGTGCTTTTATTACTTCCATTTTACGCGAGGCAGGGTACTCATGCGGACTTTTTACTTCTCCTCATTTGGTTGAAATTAATGAAAGATTTCAGATCAATGAGAAGAATATTGATAATGATACATTTTTAAGAGCTTTTAACAGAGTAAAGACCCTGGCAGACCAGCTGGTTTCGGAAGGAAGCTATCATCCTACATATTTTGAAATGCTGTTCCTGATGGGCATGCTGATTTTTGCAGAAGAAGGAGTTGACTACGTTACTCTGGAAACAGGCCTTGGAGGAAGACTGGATGCTACCACAGCCATAGAAAATCCAGCCGCCTGTGTGATCACTTCTATCAGTCTGGATCATATGCAGTATCTGGGAGATACTGTAGAGAAGATAGCTGGAGAGAAAGCAGGAATTATTGTACCGAAGGTACCGGTAATTTATGATGGGAATGATCCGGATGCAGCCCGTGTGATCAGAAAAAGAGCAGAAGAACTTGGAAGCCCTGCTTTTGAGGTGAAACGGGAGGATACGGAAATACTCAAAAATACTTGTACAGGAATTGATTTTCTTTTTAAAAATGATTATTATGAAAATACAGTTTTTTCTATACCTTTTATTGCTGGTTACCAGGTAATGAATGCCTCTCTTGCACTTAAGACCATTGAGGCGCTTAGAAATGTTCTCCCTGTTCCCATGGACAGAATTCAGGAGGGAATCAGTAAGACACGCTGGCAGGGAAGAATGGAAACTGTCCTTCCGGGAGTAATTGTGGATGGAGCGCACAATGAAGATGGCGTTGAAAAATTTGTGGAGACGGCTCAGCATTTTCAGAAAGAATACCCGTTGACTCTTCTGTTTTCTGCAGTAGATGATAAGGATTACACAGATATGATACATACAATCTGCAGCAGACTCAGATTCCGGCATATAGTGGTTACTTCTGTGGGCGGTTACCGGCAGGTTCCGGCAGAAACATTCAGAGATCTTTTTATTCAGGCCGGATGCAGTTCTGTGGAGGCTGTACAGGATATAGATGAAGCGTTTGACCATGCTCTGAAGGCAAA
>JAQYGS010000174.1 GCA_028722515.1 Clostridia bacterium
GCATTTAATGTATATTCAAATTTAGGATATCCTGCTGACAGCTGATATGCGGAAAAATATATTCCTGTCAGAATCAGTACAAAAAATATAAAGAGATATCCTACCATTGATGTGAGATAACTTTTCAGTTCTCTTTTATAAATCGCTGTCATGATTTATCTCCTCCTTCATTTTCATTTTCTGATTCAATAGCATTATTATTTTCTGAATCAATAGCATTATTATTTTCTGAATCAGTAAGTTCAATGAATATCTCTTCAAGAGAAATCTTCTTGGATTTCATTTCATAAATAGGACAATTTAATTCTGCCATTTTATAGAATACTTTTTCTCTTACATCTGTCTGTTCTTCTGATGTAACTTTTGTTTCCCATAAATCCTGATCTTTATTATATTCAACCGTAACATCGCCAATTCCTTCTACACTTTGAAGTCCCTGAACAATCGTATCTTTTTCGCCTTTAATAAGCATTTCAAGTGTATTGGAACCCTGAGCCAGTTTACCCAGATTATCAGGTGTATCACTTGCTACAAGTTTTCCATGGGAAATAATAAGTACATAATCACAAACTGCACTTACTTCGGAAAGAATATGAGAACTTAGAATTACCGTATGTTTTTCTTTCAGACTTTTTATAAGTGATCTGATTTCAATAATCTGTTTCGGGTCAAGACCTACTGTTGGTTCATCAAGAATAATAATTTCCGGATAACCCATAATTGCCTGAGCAAGTCCCACTCTCTGTCTGTAACCTTTGGACAGATTTTTTATCAGTCTGTTTTTCATATCTGTAATCTTAACCATATCCATAACTTCTTCAATCATGGATGTTCTTTTATCTTTAGGGATTTTCTTAAGATCAGCAACGAATTTCATATATTCCAGAACTGTCATATCAAAATAAAGAGGTGGCTGTTCAGGCAGATATCCTATACATTTCTTAGCTGCTTCAGGTTCTTCAAGGATATCATGGCCGTCAATTTTAACGGTTCCTTCCGTAGATGCAATATATCCTGTTATCATATTCATTGTAGTTGATTTTCCTGCACCATTAGGTCCCAGAAAACCATAGATCTTTCCTTTCTCAATCTTAAAAGAAAGGTGGTCAACTGCCGTATGGTCACCATATCGTTTAACCAGATTGTTTACTTCAATCAACTTACTCTCCTCCTTTTCCTTTACAGAAAATGTCCCGGAGCGAAACCGACAATCTGGCAAACCCAGGGACATATCTATAAATTATAGTGTATGATGAAGTTGTGATGAAATTAGGATAAAAGTGTGATTATTCTGTGACCAATGGTTCTTTCAGAGGGATTCCGGCCTTTCTTGGATATTTACCGGAAGTAGCTTTTATCTTTTTTATTACAACCAAAGAACGGTCTATTTCTGAACCAGGAAGTTTAAAGTAAACAATATCTTCCATTTTACCTCCAAGAATGCTAATTGCTTTTTCCGCCTGAACTGCTTCTTCCTGAACTTTTCCTGATTTATAGGAGATAAAAGTTCCCCCAACCTTTACATAAGGAAGACAATATTCACACAAAGTGGCAAGGTTGGATACAGCTCTGGATACACAAAGGTCATATTTTTCTCTGTATTCCTTATTTTTCGCATATTCTTCCGCTCTGCCATGAATTGCCTTTATATTGGAAAGATCAAGCACCTTAAAACTTTCTTCAAGAAATTTAACCCTTTTATTTAATGAATCAAGAAGACAGATCTTAAGATGGGGAAATGCTATTTTCAATGGAATTCCTGGAAATCCTGCACCTGTACCAATATCTATGACAGAATTTACATTATTTAAATCAATAGCTTTTACACAGGAAAGACTGTCCAGAAAATGTTTTATTAAAACTTCCTCAAATTCCGTAATCCCTGTCAGATTCATTACTTTATTTTTTTCTATAAGATATTCATAAAAACTGATAAACTGGTTCTTCTGATTCTGATCAAGATTAATTTTTAATTCTTTACATCGATTTTCCAAAGTAGTAAGATCGTATGTCATCTGTCAACTCTCCTTTTATTGTATTGTTCCAGATAAACCAGAAGTACAGAAATATCTGCAGGAGAAACACCTGAAATACGGGAAGCCTGTCCGATAGAAATTGGTCTGTAGGATTCCAGTTTCTGACGTGCCTCAATTCTTAAACTTCCAACCTGCTCGTAGTCGATATCCTCCGGTATTTTTTTTGACTCCAGTTTCTTAAATTGTTCAACCTGTTTTAACTGTCTTTTAATATATCCATCATATTTAATATTAATCTCTACCTGTTCTTTTACATCCCAGGGAAGATCCGGTCTTTCTTTATCTATAGAAGAAATTGCTTCATAAGAAAGCTCTGGTCTTCTGATTAATTCTGCAAGAGTTGTTCCTGATTTTAAAGGTGTACTCTGATAACTTTCCAGAAGCTCCTGAACTTCCTTATTAGCTCCAATATTTGTATGTTCAACACGTCTTATTTCTTCATTAATAAGTTTCTCTTTAATAAGTACCTTCTGATAATCTTCTTCACTTACCAGTCCAACCTGATATCCCTTTTTTCTAAGTCTCAGATCTGCATTATCCTGACGGAGAAGAAGTCTGTATTCTGCACGGCTTGTCATCATACGATAAGGTTCATGATTTTCTTTTGTTACCAGATCATCTATCAACACTCCTATATATGCCTCTGACCGGTCCAGAATAAGCTGTTCTCTACCCTGTACTTCCAAAGCTGCATTAATTCCTGCAATCAGTCCCTGAGCTGCAGCTTCTTCATATCCGGAACTTCCATTAAACTGTCCACCGCTGAAAAGGCCTTTAATTTTTTTAAATTCCAGGGTGGGATAAAGCTGTCTTGGATTAATGCAGTCATATTCAATAGCATAGGCATTTTTTACAATCTTCGCATGTTCAAGTCCTGGTACAGTATGATACATTTCTTCCTGCACATCCTCCGGAAGAGAACTTGACATTCCTCCTATATACATTTCATTTGTATATAATCCTTCTGGTTCCACGAAAACCTGATGACGCTTTTTATCTGCAAAACGAACCACTTTATCTTCTATGGAAGGACAGTAACGAGGTCCTGTACCTTCTATTTTTCCTGAATATAATGGGGATCTGTCCAGATTTTCCCTGATGATTTCATGTGTTTTTTCATTTGTATAAGTAAGCCAGCAAGATTTCTGCTCAATCTGTACATCTTCAGGATCCGTTGAAAAAGAAAAAGGTACTACTCTTTCATCGCCGAACTGCTCTTCCATTTTACTGTAATCAATAGTATTTCCTGCAATACGTGCAGGAGTTCCTGTTTTGAAACGGAACATTTCAATGCCAAGCTCTTTCAGAGAATCTGTCAGGTAATTGGCAGCCTGAAGTCCATTGGGACCTGTATAATTACTTACATCTCCGTAAATACATCTTGCTCTTAAATAAGTTCCCGTACAGAGAACAACTGCCTTACAGTGATAAATCGCACCTGAATAAGTTTTTACTCCTGTTATTCTACCATCCTCCACCAGAAGTTTCGTAACTTCTCCCTGTTTTATTGTAAGATTTTCTGTATTTTCAAGAGTTTTTCTCATTTCGTTGCTGTATGCCTGCTTATCTGCCTGTGCACGAAGAGAATGAACTGCAGGTCCTTTAGAACAGTTTAGCATTTTTGACTGAATAAAGGTTTTATCTATATTTTTTCCCATTTCTCCTCCAAGTGCATCAAGTTCCCTTACAAGATGGCCCTTGGAACTTCCCCCCACATTTGGATTACACGGCATTAATGCGATACTTTCAACACTTACTGTAAACATGATCGTTTTTAATCCCAGACGTGCTCCTGCAAGAGCAGCTTCACAACCTGCATGTCCTGCTCCAACTACAACAATATCATAATATTCTTCCAAAACTTTCATTTCTTCTCCCTATTTTCCCATACAGAATTTGCTGAATATTTCATTTACAAGATCATCTTCTACAGATTCTCCGGTTATTTTTCCAAGGCTTTCATAAGCATTCATTAAATCTATAGAAAAGAAATCTTCCGGCATTCCCATTTCAATACTGTTTCTGACAAGATCAAGACTTTTATCAGCCTCTGCAAGTGCTTCTTTATGTCTTGCATTTGTAATATAAACCTCATCATTGAATGAAATTTCTCCGCCAAAAAACATTTCTCTGATTTTATCCTCAAGTTCATTAATCCCTTTTTCCTCTTTAGCAGACACAGAGATTACAGGATGTCCTGTTTTTTCTTTCAGACAATTAATATCAAAAACAGGTTTTAAATCAGATTTATTGTAAAGTATAATAGTTTTTTTGCCATCCAGCATCTCCATAATATCTTCATCGTTTTTATCAAGAGGAACAGAGGAATCAACAACATAAAGAATCAGGTCCGCATTTTTTGCCATTTCCCTGGCTTTATTTACACCAATTTTTTCCACAACATCTTCTGTTTCCCGTATACCTGCAGTGTCAACAATTTTCAATGTTATCCCATGTAAATTAATATATTCTTCAAGAATGTCCCTTGTAGTTCCTGCTATATCTGTCACAATAGCTCTGTTTTCACCAATAAGCAGATTTAACAGTGAAGATTTGCCTGCATTGGGTTTTCCCAGGATAACTGTCTGAATTCCTTCCTGAATGATCTTTCCATCTGAGGATGTTTTCAACAACTGTTTAATCTTTTTTTGTTCTTTATCCACAATTTTCATTAATTTCTGTGGATATCCCTCAAGACTTATGTGTTCTGGATCATCAAGAGCAGATTCTATATATGCAATATTATAAATCAGTGTATCTCTGATTTCTTTTACCGCTTTTTTTACAGAACCTTTCAGCTGATCCATAGAACTTCTCAAAGCATTTTCATTTTTTGCCTGGATTACATCCATAACTGCTTCTGCCTGGGAAAGATCCATTCTTCCATTCAGAAAAGCTCTTTTTGTAAATTCTCCCGGAGCAGCTATTTCTGCTCCGTTTTTCAATACGGTTTCAAGAACTCTTCTCATAGCAAAAACACCGCCATGACAGTCAATCTCAACTGTATCCTCTCCTGTAAAAGTTTTGGGAGCCTTCATTATCATTACCAGTACTTCATCTATAAGTTCATCTCCATCATAGATATATCCATAATGAATTGTATGACTTGGAACCTCTTTTATTTTTTTTCTTCCGCCTTTTGATCTGTAAATTCGGGAAATAACATCCATAGAATTTTCTCCGCTGATTCTTACAATTCCAATTCCGGATGCACTCATGGCAGTAGAAATAGCGGCAATCGTTGTCTCCATAATTTCCTCCATAAACAAAAATGTTATCCTGGGCAAAAACATACACGTTCAATACGTGTTATTCACGCTTTCACCTAGAATAACATTTTTTTAATTCACAATATTAATTTCTTTTTAATTTTACAACTACATGACGATAAGGTTCTTCACCCTCGCTTACAGTTTCCACGAATTTGTTTCCCTGAAGAGCTGAGTGAATAATTCTTCTTTCATATGGATTCATCGGCTCAAGTACCACTGGTTTTCTTGTCTTCTTTACCTTATAGGCAATTCCTCTTGCAAGATTTTCCAGTGTTTCCTTACGGCGTCTTCGGTAATCTTCCGTATCAAGCTTTACACGAACATAATTTGATTTTCCCTTGTTTACCACAAGACTTGTAAGATACTGAAGAGAATCAAGAGTCTGTCCTCTCTTACCGATCAGGATTCCCATATCCTCTCCTTCAAAATCAACTTCCAGACTTCCATCTGCTGTATTGTACTGAGAAGTTATCTCTACTTCCCCAAGATCCATTGAAGCAAATACATCTCTTAAAAATACTTTCGCTCTCTCTTCAACTTCTTTGATTTCATCAGGATCAGTAATAATTTCAACAGGTTTACTTGCTTTGACAGGTTTTTCTTTAACTGTTTTTTCTTTTGTCGGTTTCTCCTTCAAAGATTTTTCTTTGACAGGTTTTTCCTTTACTGTTTTATTATTTTTAACAGGTTCAGGTTTAGGGTCATTTACAATCTTTTCAGGTTTCTCTTCCTCTTCTTTAACAGAATTGATTTCTACATTATTCACAATTTCTTTTATCTCTTCTTCTTCAGAAACCGATTCTATTTTACGAACTTTAATAATTGCAGGTTTACTGCCGATTCCAAAGAAACCACTGCTTCCCTCACTGACAACCTGAATTTCAAGCTGGTCACTGGATACGCCAAGCTCGATACATGCCTTAGTTATTGCATCACTTTTTGTTTTCGCTGAAAACTGGATATAATCCTCCATGCCAACCCCTCCGTTCCTGATCACTTCTTCTTATTGCGTTCATCAAAAGTTCTAACCAGATTTGCCTTTGCTGTTATACTGTCAGGCTTCGCATTATAAGCTTTCTGGTAAGCCTCTTCTACTTTTTTTGCTCTTATTTCAGCATCCGTATTACTTTTTCCTTTTTCAATTTTATTTATATTTCTTACATTCTGATGGGCCTGATTTGTAATTTTCTGTGGTGGAAGACCTTCTTTTTCACGTTTCTGTTCCATCTTTTTCATATTTTCATTAACCAGGTCATCAATATTGATCTTATCCATCTTACGATTGATAATTACCTGCTGAACGCTTCGTACTGCAGCACTTGCCACCCAGTATATACCAAGACCTACCGGGAAAGTAAAACAGAATACAGCAGACATTAAAGGCATGATGGTATTCATTGTTTTCATAGAATTCATCATTGCACCCTGCTGTGAATCATCATTTTGCTGATCCGGCTGAGGCATAAGTTTAATATTAAGCATCTGTGTCAGCCACGCAAGAACAGGTATTAATACAGCGACAATTGCAATCAGTATAGATCCACCTACAAATGCTGCTTTAATATAAGTTAAAGGCTGATCTGCAATGTTTAATCCGCAGAAACTCTGAACATGAGAAATTTCCTCTGCCGTTTTATTTAAAGTATCAGAAAATCCGGAAAAATTTTTTACTTCAGCAAGGCTTTTCCACTGAGAAGGTGATAAAGAATAAAGAAAATCAATAATAGAATTACTGGTTGCTTTATTTCCATCCATAATAAGCTGTACCCGGGTAAGTTTATTATCTGTGATAAATTTATTAATAATGTCTGTATATCCACTTACTCCTGTAATACTTGTAACAGCTGATGAAAGAATATCCCTTACACTTCCTACATATGCCGGAATTTTGTATATAACCTGATACAATGCCATCAGGATAGGGAACTGAATTAGAAGCTGAACACAGCTTCCTGTAGGAGAAACACCATATTTCTGATATATTGCCTGTGTTTCTTCCTGCATTTTCTGCATAGAAACCTGATCACTTTTTCCCTTATATTTCTTCTGAACTTTCATAAGTTCCGGCTGCATAACTGCACTTAATTTGGAAAATTTCTGCTGCTTGATCTGTAAAGGGGTCATAAGAGCATAAATGATAATACTGAAAATAATGATACAGATACCAATATTCTCTATACCAAAAACATTCAGCATCTTATATATTCCATCCATAATCCATCCCATAACAGATGCCAGCTGGCCAATGATCGGGATAGTGCTCTTCGTTGCTAAAATCATTTCCAAGTTCTTTTCCTCCTAGAATACATAGGTGACAGAAGGTTACTTTACTATATTCAATTTTTAAGTACATTCCTGTCTCTTATGGTACAGGGTCATAGCCTCCATGGGAAAATGGATTACATCTTAAAATTCTCCATAACGCAAGCAGGCTTCCCTTTAATGCACCATATTTTTCAATTGCTTCCAAACCATATTGAGAACATGTGGGAATATAAGGACATTTTGTTCTCTTCATCGGTGACAGATATTTTTGATAGAGTTTAATTGCCTTAATCAGAAATTTCTTTATCATTGTCTTTACCTATTATGCAGTGTTTGCCTGCAAGATGGATCAGAGCACTTTCTACTTCATAATAACTTCTGCCTCTGATCTGAGGACGTGCTACTACAATAATATCAAAACCTTCTTCAAATTCCATTTCATATAATCGATAGCTTTCTCTTATCAATCTGGTGATTCTGTGGCGTACCACACTATTCCCAACTTTTTTACTTACTGATATTCCCAGACGATTCTTCATGTACTGATTCTTCAGTACGTACATCACCAGATACCGATTTCCTTTTGATGTTCCGTTTTTATATACTTTCTGAAAATCGTGATTCTTTTTTAAGGACTCTGTTCTTTGCATAGAATCCTCCTTATTAAGAGAAGAAAAGACCACATAACTGCGGTCTTATTCTCAGGCTGATAATTGCTTTCTTCCTTTTAATCTTCTGGCAGCTAATACTTTACGTCCGCCCTTAGTGCTCATACGAGCTCTGAAGCCATGGACTTTCGCTCTTGATCTTTTTTTTGGCTGAAATGTCATTTTCATAGGTAAAGCACCTCCTTTATCTATTTTACATGTTTAATTATACTTATCAGAACATCATTTCAATTATATTCATAATTACTATTTTCGTCAAGTAAAAATTGAGGAAAGATTTTCTTATTTTTCCTTGTATTGTGGATTGTTTATATGGTTTACGTAATATTATCCACAAATTGTGGATAACTTGTGGATAACTTGTGGAATACCTGTATAAATTTCCACATTTTTTATTATTAATAAACATATATCGCTTTATTTTCCTATATTTTGAACTATTTCGACAGTGTATAAAATTATACACATACTTACACATATTAATGTACATAATATCAAAATTATGGTAACCAAATTTATATTATCCACTGTTATCCACACTAATCCACATAAAAAATGGGGATAACTTTTTTTCTTCTTTCCATTCCCTAATTTTCTCATTGATTAAAACCCTTTTTTGTAATAATATATATAAGGATATTTATGTCTTTTTCAAGATTACTGTATAAATGAAGTAAAATAAACCGGGAGTATCAAAAATGAACAAAGTTGTGGAAAAATGGGATGAAATCCTTGAAATCGTAAAAACCGAGCATGATCTGTCAGAGGTTTCTTTTAAAACCTGGCTGAAACCTCTTACTGTTTATAAAGTAGAAGGAAATGTCGTGACCATTATCGTACCTTCAGAACAGGTTGGACTTAATTATATCAGTAAGAAATATAAGCTTCCTCTCCAGGTTACTATCAGTGAAGTAACCGGAATGGAAAACTGTGAAATCAAATTCATTCTTCCTGAAGATGTACCAAAGAATAATAATACTTCCCACCATGTGCAGTCTCAGGATGCACGCTGCGAAGAAGCTCATTTAAATCCTAAATACACTTTCGATACGTTTGTAGTAGGAAGCAATAATAAATTTGCTCAGGCCGCTGCACTTGCAGTTGCAGAATCCCCGGGAGATACATATAATCCTCTTTTTATTTACGGAGGAGCAGGTCTTGGAAAAACTCACCTGATGCACTCCATTGCACATTTTATTATTGATCATAATGAGAACAGCAAAGTTCTTTATGTAACAAGTGAAGAATTTACCAATGAACTGATCGAAACCATTCGTAACGGAAACAATTCAGCAATGACAAAATTCCGTGAAAAATACAGAAACATTGACGTTCTGCTTGTTGACGATATTCAGTTTATTATTGGAAAAGAATCTACTCAGGAAGAATTTTTCCACACGTTTAACAGTCTGCACAGTGCAAAAAAGCAGATTATCATATCATCTGATAAACCTCCAAAGGATATGGAAATTCTGGAAGAACGTTTCCGTTCGAGATTTGAATGGGGTCTTATTGCAGATATCACATTACCTGATTATGAAACACGAATGGCCATCCTTCATAAAAAAGAAGAAATGGACGGATATGATATCAGTGAAGATGTTATCAAATATATTGCAACAAATATTAAATCAAACATCAGAGAACTGGAAGGCGCTATTAATAAAGTAGTAGCTTTTGCAAAACTTGAACAGAGAGAAGTTACTCTGGAACTTGCAGAACAGGCACTTAAAGATATTATTTCTCCGGATGAAAAGAAGATAATTACTCCTGAATATATTATTTCCATGGTTGCTGAACACTTTAATGTTTCTGTAGATGATCTTTCCGGAAATAAAAGAAGTTCAAAGATCGTAATACCCCGCCAGGTTGCCATGTACCTGTGCAGAGAAATCATCTCAACTCCATTGAAATCTATTGGGAAAAGTCTGGGAAACCGTGATCATACAACCGTAATGCATGGTATAGATAAAATTGAAAATGAGATCCAAAATGATGAAAACCTGAAAAAAACAATAGATGCATTGAAGAAAAAAATTAATCCACAGGGATGAGTATAACTGCTGTATAACTATGTGTATAAGATGTTGATTGCATGTGTATAAATGTGTAAAACTATTTTTCAAAAAAAGCTTCAAAAGTTTTACACAAATTATTCACATACTTCAAGTAGTACTTTACACGAAGTTATCCATATTCTTTTACCTTGAAAAATCTGATAAAAACCAAGTTGTTCACATATACACACCCCCTACGGCGGATACTACGGATTTCTTTTATATAAATACACATACAAAACCCACATTCATCAACAAAGGAGTTGTACACATTATGAAAATTATCTGTTCCAAAAATAATTTATTAAAAAGTGTCAATATTTCATTAAAAGCAGTTCCTTCAAAAACTACCATGCCTATACTGGAATGTATTCTGATCGATGCCTCAACGAATCAGATAAAATTTACAACTAACGATATGGAACTGGGAATTGAAACTATTGTTGAGGGAAATATTGAAGAAAAAGGTATTATTGCCCTGGATGCCAAAATTTTCTATGAAATTATAAGAAGACTTCCTGACAATGATATCACAATAAAAACAGATGATAAACTTACTGTTACTATCACCTGTGAAAAATCAAAATTTACCATTCCAGGGAAATCAGGAGAGGATTTTGCTTATCTGCCCGTGATAGAAAAAGAAGAATGTCTGACTATTTCTCAATTTACATTAAAAGAAATGATAAGACAGACAATTTTTTCAATTGCAGCTAACGAAACAAACAAATTAATGACAGGTGAATTGTTTGAAATAAAAGATAATTTTCTGAAAATAGTTTCTCTTGACGGACACAGGATTGCAATCAGACGTATGGAACTGAAAAGAGATTATGATGACCGTAAGGTTGTTGTACCGGGTAAAACATTAAGTGAGATCAGTAAAATACTTTCCGGCGAGATTGATGATCTTGTTAATATATCTTTTTCAAAAAATCATATTTTATTTGAGTTTGATCAGACGATTGTCATTTCCAGACTTATTGACGGAGAATATTTTCGTATTGACCAGATGCTTTCCAATGATTATGAAACAAAAATAACAATTAACAAAAAAGAGTTTCTGGATTGCATTGACAGGGCAACACTTCTTGTAAGAGAAGGAGAAAAGAAACCTATCATTATTGATATTAAAGATGATTATATGGAATTGAGGATAGATTCATCAATGGGATCTATGAATGAAAGTATTGATATATCAAAAGAGGGTAAAGACATTTTGATAGGATTTAATCCAAGATTTCTTATTGACGCTCTTAAAGTAATTGATGATGAAAATATTGACATCTATCTGGTTAACCCAAAAGCTCCATGTTTTATTAAAGACGAGAATGAAAATTACACATATTTGATTTTGCCTGTAAATATTAATCAGAATCAGTCAAGGTAGGAGGAAGATAATGGAAGAAATTAAAATCAGAGATGAATTCATAAAACTTGGACAGGTTCTGAAACTGGCAGGTCTTGCAGAAGATGGAGTGGAAGCAAAATCAGTCATCCAGGACGGACTGGTAAAAGTTAATGGTGAGGTGGATTTACGCAGGGGACGGAAGATTTACAAAGGTGATGTTGTTTCTTATAACGGAAAGGAAATTAAAGTAATCGGTTAAAAGAATGTATATTGAATCCGTTCACTTAAAAAATTTCAGAAATTATGAAAACCTGGAGCTGAATTTTGATAAAGGAACCAATATTTTTTATGGCGATAATGCTCAGGGGAAAACAAATATTCTGGAATCACTTTATTTATGTGGAACAACGAAATCCCATAAAGGAAGCAAAGATAAAGAAGTAATCAGATTTGGTGAAGATGAAGCTCATATCAGAATGATGGTAAGACGTGAAGGATTGTCATACAAAATAGATATGCATCTTAGAAAAAACCGGGCAAAGGGAGCAGCAATCAATGGGATTCCTGTAAAAAAGGCCAGTGAACTGCTTGGTATTGTGAATATGGTTTTCTTTTCTCCTGAGGACCTTAATATTATCAAAAATGGACCATGCGAGAGACGAAGATTTATGGATCTTGAACTGTGCCAGCTGGATAAAATATATCTTTCTGATCTTTCTGCTTATAATCATATTTTAAATCAGAGAAATAAACTTCTGAAGGATATAAGTATCAGACCCGAATTGAAGGATACACTGGATATCTGGGACATACAGATGACAGAATATGGAAAGAAGATCATTGATAAACGCAGGGAATTTGTACAAGAATTAAATGAAATTATAAGAGAACTTCATTCAAAAATAACTGGAGGAACTGAATCTCTGGAGGTCATTTATGAGCCTGACTCTTTAAGTGAGGAATTGGAACAGAAAATTTCAAGAAACAGAGAAAGAGATCTGAAATTAAAAATAACTTCTTCAGGTCCTCACAGAGACGACCTCTGTGTAATGGCGAACGGTATTGATATCCGTAAGTATGGATCTCAGGGACAGCAGCGTACAGCAGCACTTTCTCTTAAATTATCAGAAATTTATATTGTAAAAAGAAAGATTAATGATACACCTGTCCTTTTGCTGGATGATGTTTTATCAGAGCTTGATAACAGAAGACAAAATTGCCTTCTTGACAGTATAAATGATACACAGACAATGATCACATGTACAGGCCTGGATGATTTTGTAAGTCACCAGTTTCAGATAAACAAAATTTTTCATGTTATAAAAGGAGTTATCTTTTGACAAGGGTAGATACCTATGGTAAACTGATTTTAATTGTGGAAAGTTGGTGGATACAGTGGATAAAGAAGAATTTCGGATAAAACTGGAAGAAATTAATAAACTTGTTCAGAATAAAGATTATAAAGGTGCTATGGACATTGTGGACAGCATAGACTGGCGTCGTGTGAAAAATGTACGTACTTTATGTGTCGTTGGTGAAATTTATGCTGCGAATGGAAGATATGAAGACAGTAAAGAAATTTTCCTGCTGGCTTACCATAAAGCTTCTATTGGTAAAAATATTCTTTACCGTCTGATAGAAATATCTTTGAAGATGAATGATATCGATGAAGCTATGGAATTTTTTGATGAATATAAGGAAATAGCTCCTAATGATAACTCTCAGTATATTTTACAGTATAAGATTGCCAGGGCAAGAAATGCTTCTGTAAATGAACAGATCAGGATTCTGGAAGAATATAAGGAACAGGAATTTACAGAGAAATGGTCTTATGAACTTGCCGCTTTATATTATAAAGCAGGTGATAAACAAAAATGTCTTGATCTTTGTAATGAAATCATTCTATGGTTCAGCGAAGGAAAGTATGTAATGAAAGCATATGACCTTAAGATGAGAATGGGCGAACTGACAGGAAAAGAAAAAGAGAAATATGAGCAGCAGTTTATTCCAAAGCTTATTACACCTGAAGAAGCTGAAAAAATGGAATTGCAAAAGTCTGAGTCTTCCAATGATGATAATGATAAAAAAGAAGAACACTCATTATCAGGTAACGGAGAGATCAGGAATGATATTGAGAGTATTCCCATGGATGAGAGGGACCTGAATAATATAGAGAGTATTCAGGAAAAAATATCCAAGGGAATAAGAGATATTTTTAACGGTAAAAAGAAAAATGAAGAGGAAGAATCCGAACAGATCGATTCAGAATCAGAGAATGTAACTGTTAAAGAGGATGAAATTCCTGAAGAAATTATTAAAAAGGATTCATTTGTAGATAAGATTTCGGAAAGTGCTCCTGATTTGGAGAAAGAATTCTCCAGACCTGGCGAAAATCCTGTAATTAAGAATACAGATACAAAAGATGATGATATTGCTCAGCCAATAAAAATGCCGGAATTAAATATTCCGGAATCTATGAAAAATATTAATTTAGAAAATACAAAAGCTGAGAATATTAATATCACAAGTAATGAAAATCAGGGAAAGAAAGAAGAAGATTCTTTTAATCTTGAGGATACGATTCTGGCAGCAGCAACTGCTCAGGGAATTAAAATACCAATGGGAAATCTTGAAGAACCTGATTTTCTCACTGAAAAAAATGTTAAATCTGAAGAAGAAGATAAAATAACTGATAAAAATATTGAAAAAGCTGAGGATTTTGAGGAAGATGAGAATTTAACGGAAGAGGATCTTCGCAGTGCAGAAGAAGAATTTTTGCATGGACCTGTTACCAGGGAAGATATTAATCTGGAAGATTTAAATGAGAAAGAAGAAAAGAATCTGACTGAAGAAGAGCAGCTGGAACGTTTTATTGAATCACTTGATTCAAAAGACAAATCAGATCCTCTTGAAATAATTCCAAGAGAAAAAGAACTCAGAGATTATGAAAAGCAGCTTTTTACATATTTTGTAAAAGTACCGGGGATGAAAGAACAGCTTCTGGATACTTTATGTGATGTTCAGGCTGCTGCTGCGGATAAAACATCAAAAACCGGAAATATAATTGTGATGGGCGGAAAAGAATGTGGAAAAACACGCCTTATTTCAGGACTGATTCCTGCTATATGTAAAGAGCTGAATCTTGACGCTTCTAAAGTTGCTTATGTTTTTGCAGAACAGATTAATGGGAAAAATATATATAAGATTTTCTCAAAACTGGCAGGAGGATTTCTGGTAATTGAAAATGCCAATCAGCTTACCCAGGATACTGTTGATATGCTTGATAAAGCAATGGAGGCAGATACAGAGGGTCTTACTGTCATCGTAGAAGATGAGAAGATTGGTATGCGTAAGATGATAGCAAGATTTCCTAAATTTGCAAAGAAGTTTACTTCAATGATCAATATTCCTGTATTTACTAATGATGAACTTGTTAATTTTGCAAGAGTTTATACCAAGGAAAATGGATATACCATTGATCAGATGGGAATGCTTGCCCTGTATAATCTTATTGGAATTAATCAGAAAGAAGACCAGCCTATGACAGTAGGAGCAGTTAAAGAACTGATTGATACAGCAATTGCCAAATCCCAGGGTGGAATTCGTAAATTCAAACGAAATATATCGAAGAAACGTACAGATCATGACGGATATATTGTTTTATATGAAAAAGATTTTGTTAAATAAAATAAATAAATTTAAAAGGAAGTAAAGATTATGACCAGACCTTATCTCGGAAATCCAAAAGATACCATAGAAGTTCTTCATAAGTATAATTTTGTTTTTCAGAAAAGGTTTGGTCAGAATTTTCTTATAGATCCGCATGTTCTGGAAAAAATCATTCTTTCCGCAAATATTACAAAAGATGATTTTGTTCTGGAAATAGGACCCGGAATTGGTACTATGACTCAGTATCTTGCAGAAGCTGCAAGGGAGGTAACAGCTGTAGAAATAGACCATACACTGATACCAATTTTAAGGGATACATTGAAAGACTGGGACAATGTAATAATCATAAATGATGATATATTAAAGGTAGATATAAAAAAACTGGTTATGGAAAAAAATGATGGAAAACCGGTTAAGGTTGTGGCAAATCTGCCATATTATATTACAACTCCCATCATTATGACCTTGTTTGAGAAAAAGTTACCTGTTGATTCTATTACAGTTATGGTCCAGAAAGAAGTAGCAGACAGAATGCAGGTTGGCCCTGGAACTAAAGATTATGGTGCTTTGTCACTTGCGGTTCAGTATTATGCCAAACCTGAAATTGTTGCTTATGTTCCACCTAACTGTTTTATACCAAGACCAAAAGTAGGCAGTGCGGTAATAAGGCTGGAAAGATATGATAAGCCTCCTGTTTCTGTTAAAAATGAGTCACTGATGTTTAAAATAATCAGGGCTTCTTTTAATCAGAGAAGAAAAACTTTATTGAATTCTCTTAATAATTCTTCAGAAATTAATTATACAAAAGAAGAAATTTTACAGGCATTGAATAAATGTGGAATTCCCAGCAACATAAGAGGAGAAGCTCTTACTCTTGAACAATTTGCTGATATTGCTGATGAATTTGAAAATCTTAAATCACAAATATAAAAAGCATCCGGTGGCTGAGCGGATGCTTTTTATATTTACGTTCAAATTATTTAAAAAAGGAAGGAGAGTCGATCACTATAATAAGCAATCAACATATGAAAAAGAAATTTGGTAAAAATAATGTTGGCTTCACTATTCTTACGATCATAGTGTATGCAAAAAATGTGAGAAAATGATGATTAAGTTGTGAAATAAATTTGAACAAAAATAAAAAGAATTATGAAGGAAGAAAATTTTAAGTAAAAGATTATGTATACAAAGTAAACAATAGACAATTATATAGAAAAAATATATATGTATTTATTTTATAAAAAAACAATAAAAAAATTAAAAAAATTGTGCAAATGAACGAAAGTTAACCGGGAGTTCATATTTTGTTCATAATTGATTGCTACTATATAGATAGTTCGAAAGAACGTACGAAAGACGTTGTAATGTGTTTTCATTACACATAAATTTTTTTCATAATAATAGCCCCGGTAAACCACTGCCGGGGCACTCCTCGTTTTACAGGAAATTATTCAGATTTCTTTCCATATTTTTGGATTTCGTTATTGAGTTCTTCCATTCTGGAATCCAGTTCTGCTATATATTCTGCACATTTTCTCAATTCTGTTGTAATGTAATCAGGTCCATCCCCCTCAAATTTGTAGTGCATTTTATGCTCAAGAGTTGCCCAGAAGTCCTGAGCTACTGTTCTGATCTGTATTTCTACTTTTGTATCTATAACACTGTCGGAAAGAAAGACGGGAGTGGTAACCAGCATATGATAACTTCTGTATCCGCTTTTTTTAGGATTTTTCATATAATCCTTTACTGACAGTATAGTAAGATCATTTTGTTTGGAAATCATATCTGCAATCAGATAAATATCAGAAGTAAAGGAACATGTAATACGTATTCCTGCAATATCATTAATGTATCTTACCATATTTTCCATACTGAATTCATAGTTATGCCGTTTCAGTTTCTTTATGATACTTTCAGGAGTTTTTATTCTTGATTTTACATGTTCTATTGGATTATATTTATGGCGATGCTGAAATTCATCATTTAATATGTCAATTTTTGTATCGATCTGTTTCAGGGCAGACTGATATAAAAACATTACTGTTTCCCAGTTATTAAGTTCTTTAAAGTCCCTCAGAGGAACAGATTCATAATTCATGAATGAAATCCTTCCTTTTTATTAAAATATATTGATGTTGGGGTCAATAGATGCCATACGGATTGTTCCGTGCTTCGCACTCCCACAATCCTGCCCCGAATTCGGATATCGTGGGACATACGTCCCACTTTTATCCTCATTTGGGGCGGGTCAACAAGTCATAAAACCACTTA
>JAQYGS010000175.1 GCA_028722515.1 Clostridia bacterium
GCTGCTCATTTACCATACACAGATAATCTGTTCTGTCCTGTGGACAGATTAAATCCATCTGGCTCAGGTTATTCTGGTATACTTCTTCCGGGGTATATCCTGTCATATCCTTAAATGTTTCATCCATCTGTACGATTTTCAACTGCTTGTCCAGCACATACCGACAGTAGTGCACCGGATATACAAGACTGTTCAGATGGGCATCCGGATTTTCAATCTGTTCCATACTTTCTGCCTGTTTTGTATCGGCAGCAGCCTGAAACAGAGAATCTGCCGGAGCATTTTTGGATATGGATTGTTTCCCGTCTGTTTCTTCAAGCATCTGTAAAAATTCTGCAACGATTGTGGGGTCAAACTGGGTGCCTGCACACCGTTTGAGCTCCGCCATGGCTTTTTCTTTGGGCATAGCCTTCCGATAGCATCTGTTACTGACCATTGCATCATAGGCATCCACCACTGAGATTACACGGGAAAGAAGGGGGATGCTTTCACGGCTAAGGCCATCGGGATAACCCTTTCCATCCCATCGTTCGTGATGATGAAGGATCATATCTGCAATACCCTTAAGTTCCTGTGCACTGTTGGCAATCTGATAGCCCTTTTCTACATGGGATTTCATCACGCGCCATTCGGTATCGGACAGTTTGCCCGGTTTATTGAGAATTTCGAGAGGTATGCCAATCTTTCCAATATCATGAAGCAGACAGAGCAGTGATAAATTGCTGAGCTGTACATCGCTGAGTCCAAGCCTTTTCCCCAGCATGGCTCCCATGTTCTGTGTCCTTTTTACGTGTGCCTCCGTATCACTGTCACATTCCTGAAGCGCACAGACCAGTGAAGTCAGGAAATCTGAATGACCGGACTGACGATTAAGAAGCTTTTTCGTCCGCATTCCCTGGGAAGCCCTGTCAATTGCCTGCAAAATATCGGGGCTTTCTTTTGTGGCCATACTGACCGCGTATTGGATATTCCACTGATAATCTTCCTGTATGGCAGCCAGGCGTTTGAGAACTTCCTGCTCTTCAAAATGATAGCATAGAGCGATCAGGTTGGCATTCTGTCCTCTGACGAAATAAGAATTTTCCGGAAGAAACTTTCGCAGTTTCTCTGCCAGCATCTGTATCGCCTGATCTCCTCTGCTGTGTCCAAAACTGTTATTGATATTGCTGAGATTGTTAATATCGCAGATAACAACCGTTGTTGGATAGCCAAAATTATCAGGATTTTCATTGACAAACATTCTGAAACTTTCCCAGTCCTGAAACCCGGTAAGCACATCTGTTTCCAGAGATGCATCAGATAAAACAAACAGATGCCCCATCATTTCATTTCTTTTATTTTTCAGAAGACGGTAATCGCAGCGTATGGGATTCATTTTGTTTCCCTTATTTGTATAGCACTGAAGAGTATAATTGTCACTCAGTTTATCTACTTCAATCTTGGAAGAAAAACCACACTTTTCCATGAAATCCTGCAGAGGCATTTCTGCCTCAAAAGGAACCTCCGGAAGGAGACGGGTGATTCTCTGATTATACAGAATAAGGTGGTCTTCATAGTCGAACAGGGCAATTCCCTGGTCTATGTTTTCAAAAATAAGATTTCTGAAATGATTCAGCATTCCATGTGTTGAATAGTTGAAGCAGTTCCAGTAGAAAAAAGCCGCAATAATACTATATGCGCAAATGGAATAATCCAAAAGGTTGATGATCGAGGAACCTGGCAGGAATAAAAATACAGCATTTATCATTATGGCAGCAAGCAACCCCCATAGTGTATACCTGTACTGCCTTCTGTAATCAGCAGGGATTTTTGAAATCCTGAAGACAAGAAGTACAAATACAAGAATCAGGATTAAATAGCTGGATGCCAGATGCATCTGATATAATGGCATCATATGATATTTGTATTTGGCAATCATAGTTCCTCGATATTCATAGCTTATGGCTATTTCCTTAAATGGATTGATCAGGAAAATGATCGTATCAAAGACCATATAAGCCAGAATTAATTTCATAATGATCCTGTCTTTTCTGGTCATCTGATGTTTGGTAAAATATCTTGCAAATACTAAAAGACATACTAATGTCCAGTCAATACTTGCAAAATAGATGCTGGACATAACAGATGCCTGAAAATAATCATCCAGCAGAATGCTGGCAAGGTAACTTATGTCTACCACGGCAGCACCTATGCAGGCACCGCCAAGATAAGTTCCGATTTTACAGTTCTTTCTCAGTGATTTAACTGCCAGAAAAATATCCACTGCCGCCAGCAATAAGGATATTGCAATGTATATTAAAGAAAAAATAGTTTCTTCCATAGTATTTTCCCCTGTTTCTGTTTTTTCCTTAATATTAGAATATCACTAAGCGGATGCTTACTCAATTCTTTTTTTTGACAGGAATCGCTTTTTATCTTAAAAATACATGAATCAGTTTATCATTGATTTTCCTGTATGGCTGGTAACGCATTGGCAGATCCAGCCATGTCTTTTTATCCACTATGCTTTTGTAATGGGAAAAGGTCCGGAAGCCTTCTTTCCCATGATAAGCTCCCATGCCGCTTTCTCCGAAGCCGCCAAAGCCCATTTCACTGGTAGCGAGATGGATAATAGTGTCGTTGATACATCCACCGCCGAAGCTGCAGGACGAGGTGACTTTTCTGGCGGCTGCTTTATCATTGGTGAAAATATAAAGAGCCAGTGGATGTGCCATTGAATTAATCCTGGAGATTGCTCCGTCCAGGTTTGTATAGGTGAGAACAGGCAGGACAGGCCCGAAAATTTCCTCCTGCATTATCTTGTCTTCAAAAGTAACATTATCCATTA
>JAQYGS010000176.1 GCA_028722515.1 Clostridia bacterium
CACTGTTTTCATTATACTCGAAAACAGTTAAAATGTATAGGAATTTTTAAAAAAAGATTACAATTTCTCCTGATGATCATATCCCAGGTGCTCATATGCCAGCAAAGAAGCCATCCGCCCTCTTGGAGTTCTGTTCAGAAAGCCATTCTGAAGAAGATAGGGTTCATAAACATCTTCAAGGGTACCTGCATCCTCTCCAATAGCTGCAGCAAGAGTTTCAAGTCCTGCCGGTCCTCCCTGAAAATTTACGATCAGTGTCTGCAGTATCTTTCTGTCTGTTTTATCCAGGCCATACTGGTCTACCTCAAGAAGATCCAGTGCAAAACATGCTACATCATAAGTAATCTTTCCATCATATTTTACCTGAGCAAAATCGCGGACTCTTTTAAGAAGCCGATTGGCTAGTCTTGGAGTTCCTCTGGAGCGCTTGGCGATTTCCGCTGCTCCTCTTGAATCGATCTCCACTCCAAGCACCTGTGCAGACCGGAGAATAATGGTGGTAAGTTCCTTCTGGTTATAGAATTCAAGGTGATGCATAACTCCAAACCTGTCACGAAAAGGTGCCGAAAGAAGACCGGCTCTGGTGGTAGCGCCAACAAGAGTAAATTTAGGGAGATTTAAGCGAATGGATCTGGCGGAAGCACCTTTTCCGATCATAATATCAATAGCAAAATCCTCCATAGCGGGATACAATACTTCCTCCACCTGCCTGTTCAGGCGATGTATCTCATCTACAAAAAGGATATCTCCTTCCTGAAGATTATTCAGAATTGCAGCCATTTCTCCCGGTTTTTCAATAGCAGGGCCTGAGGTAACTTTCATATGAACGCCCATCTCATTTGCAATTATTCCGGACAAAGTGGTTTTACCAAGTCCGGGAGGCCCATAAAAAAGCACATGATCCAAAGTATCATGACGCTGTTTTGCAGCTTCTATGTAGATTTTCAGATTTTTCTTTGTTTTTTCCTGGCCAATATATTCCTCCAGTGTCTGGGGTCGAAGATTACCCTCAAGAGGAATATCCTCTTCTGTCACATCAGTAGTGATTACTCTTTTTTCCATTTCCTGATTCCTCAAAATAATCTTAGCAGTTCTCTATAAACATTCCATATGTCAGGATAGATTCTTCAGAGCAGCTCTCAGCAGTCCTTCCACATCATCCGCAGGTACATCCGTCACACCTCGAACCGCACGCAGGGCATCTGAACTGCTATACCCCAGTGCTGTCAGCGCCTCCACAGCTTCCTGTCTGCCGTCAGAAACCTCCCCCGTATTTTCAGTGTTATTCTCCTGCTGATGGGCAACTTTAAGCTCAAAGGCATCCTGAAGCTGAAACTTGTCCTTCAGTTCAAGAATAAGCTTCTGAGCAGTCTTCTTCCCGATTCCCGGAGCTTTGGAAATGGTCCTGACATCGTCAGAAAGCACTGCAAATCTCAGGTCATCCGATGAAATCCCGGAAAGAACGCCAAGGGCAGCTTTCGGCCCTACTCCGTTTACCCCAAGTAACAGTTTGAACATTTTAAGATCATCCTTACTTAAGAATCCAAAAAGTGAAACAGCATCTTCCCTGACCTGAAAATATGTATGTATTATGACTTCCTGTCCTGTGTGGATCCGGGACAGATCTGTTCCTGTCATATATATTTCATATCCTGTTCCACTTGTCTCAACTATCACGGAATTCTCTTCAAGATCAGCAACCGTTCCCCGGATAAAAGCAATCATGTTTTACCTGTCCTCCACTTTCTGTACTTGTGTCATCATACCATATATCCCTGAAAAAAGCAAACGTATATTCGAGAAAAGCCCGGCTGGATTTCTTCCGGCCGGGCTTTGAACTTCTTTATTTCTTTACTGAATAATATGTCTTGGACATGCTTCCTTGCAGGCACCACAGTTTGTACATTTACTGTAATCTACATGAGCACAGAAATTGTCTACTGTAATAGCTCCGTTAGGACACGTCTTCTCACATTTTTTGCATCCGATACATCCCACCTCACAGGCTGACATAACTGCTTTGCCTTTTGCGTGGGAACTGCATCCTACCAGAGTTGTCTGTTTATATGGCACAAGCTCGATCAAATGTCTTGGACATTTGGCAACGCATTTTCCACATGCCTTGCAGGCTTCTTTGTCAACTACAGCTACCCCGTTTACTACGCTGATGGCACCGAACGGACATACCTTGACGCAGCTTCCGAAGCCCAGACATCCATATGTACAGGCTTTTGCCCCGCCGCCTGGTACAAATGCCATCATTTCACAATCTTCAACACCTGTATAATCAAAATTTGACTGAGTCTTCTCACAGGTTCCTGTACATTTTACAAATGCAGTTTCACGTTCTTTTTCCACCATTTCCTGTCCCATGATTCCGGCGATCACCTTGCCCACTGCATCTCCGCCTACAGGGCATCCATTAACAGGTGCCTCTCCTTTTGCAATAGCTGCCGCCATACCATCGCAGCCGGGGTATCCGCATCCACCGCAGTTGTTTCCCGGAAGTGCCGCACGAACAGCAACTTCTTTTTCATCTACCTCCACTGCAAGTTTCTTGCCTGATATGCCAAGGAAAATACCAATAAAAAGGCCTACTGCCGCAACCAGAACAGTTGCAGCGATAATTGCTCCTACATTCATCTTGTACCCCTCCTTAAATCAGTCCTGAAAATCCGAAAAAGGCAATTGCCATCAGTCCAGCCGTAAGAAGGACTGTTGGAAATCCCCGGAAGGATTTCGGGATATCGTTATATGCGATCTTTTCACGGATACCTGCCATAAGAACTATGGAAATAGTAAAGCCCACTGCTGTGGCAAATCCGTTGACAGTTCCCTGAAGTATATTATAATCCTTCTGAACATTAATAAGTGCAACACCAAGAACTGCACAGTTTGTTGTGATCAGAGGAAGATAAACTCCAAGTGCTTTATAAAGTGACGGTATCTTTTTCTTCAGGAACATTTCCACAAACTGTACCAGTGCAGCGATGATAAGAATAAACACGATCGTCTGCAGATATGTAAGGTTTGTTGGTACCAGAATCAGTTTATAGATCAGTCCGGTCACAAGGGAAGACAGGGTTATTACAAATATAATAGCTCCACCCATTCCTGCTGCAGTTTCCACGGTTTTGGAAACACCAAGGAAAGGACAAAGGCCAAGGAACTGGCTGAGTACAACATTATTTACAATGGCAGAGCTTACAAGTATGATTAAAAGCTGTTTCATAATCTATTACCCCCTCTTTCCTTTACACATAGTATTGCCGCAGGCTGCACAGCTTCCGCCGCAATCCGGGTTGCTGGGATCAATGCCACGTTTGGCAGCTCCCAGTTTGAATCTGTTCTGAAGAGCAGAAAGAGCAGCAAGTACAAAGAATGCACCAGGGGCAAGGATAAAAATGGTAATCGGCTCATATCCGGCTTTTCCTGCTGCAACATCAGCAAGAGGAAGGATCTGATGTCCGAAAACAGACCCTGCACCGATCAGTTCTCTTACAGCACCAATACAGGTAATACTTAAAGTAAAACCAAGTCCCATACCCAGGCCGTCAAACAGAGATGCAACAGGTTTATTTTTGGAAGCATATGCCTCTGCACGTCCAAGAATAATACAGTTAACAACAATAAGAGGAATATAAATACCAAGTGCATCATAAAGACTTGGAATAAAGCCCTGTAAAAGAAGCTGGACTACTGTTACAAAAGATGCAACTACGACAATAAATGCAGGCATACGTACTCTGTCAGGAATAAATTTCCTGAGAAGAGAAATCATAAGGTTGGATGCCGCAAGAATCACTGTTGTAGTAAGTCCCATTCCAATACCATTGGTTGCTGATGTGGTAATTGCCAGAGTCGGGCACATACCAAGCATCAGGACAAAGGTAGGATTTTCTTTGATGATTCCATTATATAAACGTTCCGCAGGTGTGTTAGCTTTCATCACTGATTTCCCCCTTCCTCATAGCGAAATGCACACAACCCGGCATTTACACCGTTTGTCATTGCATTTGTGGTGATGGTGGCACCGCTTAAGGCATCGATCTGGTTATCCTCGGTAGCGCCAGTCTTTGTATATTCAAATTTTTCCACTTTTCTGTCCTTAAACTGATTTTTAAAATCATCAGTCGTAGCTCTCATACCAAGTCCTGCTGTCTCACCAATAGAAAGGATTGAAATTCCGTTTAATGTTCCGTCATCCTGAATTCCCATTGCAAACTGAATATCTCCACCGTAACCTTCTGAAGTAGTCACTGTGAATGCATATCCCATCTGATTTCCTGATGCATCCTTTGCAATCATAGTCTCGTCAATGGACTGTGCTGCAAATCCATTTTCATCAAGATATGCCTGAAGCTTGTCTGTGTCCTCATCAACCTGTTCAAAGCTGTCGGCATCTGAAAAGACAGCCTTATAAGCCTCCTGTTTTGCACTTGCCTCCTGTTTTGCAATAGGATCTGCTGTAATATCCTGAACAACTCCAAGGGCCAGTCCGGCAACCAGTGTGATTACAGTAATGGCAATTGTATCTTTAATGATTCTGTTTTTCATGCCTTTTTGCCCCCTTTTCCAAATGCCGCGTTACGTGTAAAACGCTCAATCATAGGAACTAACAGGTTACAGAAAATAATTGCATAGGATACACCTTCTGCTGAACCTCCAAAAAGACGGAAGATTGCAGTCAGCACACCAAGGCAGAGTCCATATACGATCTGTCCCATAGGTGTAATAGGTGTTGTGACATAATCCGTTGCCATAAACCATGCACCAAGCATAAGACCGCCGCCGAAGATCTGGGTGAACAGATAATTAACATCAAATCCCTTGCCTGTTGCAAGCATATAAATGATAACAAATACGGCAAAACTTCCGATATAGGTAACCGGAATCTTAAGGTCAATGATCTTAAAGATCAGCAGGATAGCCGCACCGATAAGAATAGCCAGTGCTGATGTCTCGCCGATGGTACCCTGAATATCGCCAAGGAACATATGTAATACGGAAACAGAATGATCTGTAAATCCGTTCTGTTTTAAAGCTGCAAGAGGTGTTGCGCCGGAAACGGTATCAACCACGCCTCTGAACTTATCACTTACTGCAAAATTCGTCATTCTTCCTGCAAAGGAGATCATCAGGAAACATCTTGCTGCAAGAGCCGGGTTCATAAAGTTCTGTCCCAGACCTCCGAAGAGCTGTTTTACAACAATGATTGCAAAGGCACTGCCCAGAACAGGCATCCATAACGGAATGGAAACCGGCATATTCAGACCGAGCAGCAGTCCTGTGACAACTGCACTGAAATCTGTGATGGTATTTTTCTTATGCATCAGTTTATCATACAGCCATTCAAAAAATACGCTGGATGCAACCGAGATAAGAATAACCAGTAAAGCCCTGAAACCAAAATTATAAATTCCAAATAAAGTTGCAGGAAGCAGAGCAAGTGCAACGATCTGCATAATTCTGCTTGTTGTCATCTTGTCCCTGATGTGGGGATTTGACGATACATGTAACATCTGATCCATTTATGTGTCCCCCTCTTCTTACTTTTTCTTACGGCTTGCAAGAACCATTTTTCTCATAGACTTGATCAGCTGGGTCAGTGGCCGTTTAGCCGGGCAGATATAACTGCAGCATCCGCATTCACAGCATTCCATACCGTCAAACTTCTGAAAGCTTTCCATATCTCCATGCTCTGCAAACGTTGCAATACGTGCCGGAATTACATGCCCCGGACATACGCTTGCACATCTTCCACAGTTTATGCAGGCTGTCTGCTGGGCATCTGCCACATCATCCTTCTCAAGACAGAGACAGGCGGAACTTGTCTTAATACATGGAACGTGAACATCATACATTGCAAATCCCATCATAGGACCGCCGGAAATTACTTTTACGGCTTTTTCCGTAAGGCCGCCAGCTGCTTCAATAAGTTCTGCCATATCTGTTCCGGAAAGGACATCAAAATTCTGTGGATTTTTAATTCCGTTTCCGGTAACGGTAACGATTCTGTTCATTACAGGACGTCCAAGTATAACAGCCTCATAAATTGCAACTACTGTATCAACATTATCTACAACACAGCCTGCATCTGCCGGAAGCATGGTAGAATTGATCTCTCTGTCCGTAACCGCCTTGATCAGGAAACGCTCACCGCCCTGTGGATATTTGGTTACCAGTTCCTTCACTTCAATCCTTGGAATATCCTTGACCATCTCCTTGATCTTGGCAATGCAATCCGGTTTGTTGTCTTCTATACAGATGCATCCCTGTGCATTATCAAAAAGCTTAAGTATTACCCTTAAACCTTCGATTACTTTTTCAGGTTCGTCCAGAAGTCTCCTGTAATCACTGGTCAGATACGGTTCACATTCTGCACCGTTTACAAGGACATAATCAATCTTGGACGGATCTTTTGGAGAAAGTTTTACATGTGTAGGGAATCCTGCGCCGCCCATTCCAACAACGCCGGCCGCTTTAATTCTGTTCAGAATATCCTCCTTCGTCAGATCTTCATACTTTGCAGGTGTAAATTCCACGCTTTCATACTTCTGATCATTCTCAATGATGATGGAATTTACCATGGATCCTGTTCCAGTGAGACGCTGTTCAATTCCCTTCACGGTTCCGGAAACAGAAGAATGAATGGGGGCAGATACAAACCCTGCAGCATCCGCAATTTTCTGTCCTGCAAGCACATGATCTCCCTTCTGAACCACTGGTGCAGCCGGTGCGCCAATGTGCTGGGAAAGAGGATATACCATTTCCCCTTTAGGCAGATATTTCACTACCGGACTGTTCTTGGATAATTCTTTTCCATCATAAGGATGTACACCACCCTTAAAGGTTAAAAATCCCATTTTGTTCCCTCCTTTTTATATTAAGCATCTTCAAGAGCTTTAACATATACGTTAATCCTCTGTCTGATTGGCTTTATCTGGTTGAATGTTTTTATTTTTCTGATTATGCAGTCTGTATCTTCTGTTCAGATTTGGATATGCTTTTACGAAACGTCTCATATTGTGACCAAGTTTGGCAGCCATTGCCTCTTTTCTTCTCTGTAGCTCATCATTCAGCTCTGATGCTAATGCCAGACGTTTCTGTTCAATTTCTTTAAGAACATTTACATCTTCCAGACGTTCCTTTACATTCTCCAAAGTAGAGGCTTTTGCAAATTCCATACCTGCAAGCTTCTTGTGCATTTTCACAAGCATTTCATCCCTTGCCTGCTCCAGAGCCTGTTCAATAGCTGGAAGCTTGTCGTGGAGACGGAATGCTGCTGCTGCTGAGAAGCAAAAGTCCACACCATACCCTGCAGTGATGACGCAGACAGCTATCTTACCGACAAACACCGGAAACAGGCCTACAATATATTCTGCAATGGGATGAAGAACTTTAAACAGGAGTATGGTAAAAAAGCCCCATCCCAAAGACGCTCCAAGGCAGATACGCCCCTGAAAATTAAACTTCTTATCACTGTAATCCCACCAGGATGTATGGAAAACGCTCTCCATCAAAACCGCTGTTACATATTCCAGCACAGTGGAAACCACAATGCCTCCCAGAAACAGAAGCAGATAATTGTCCTCAAAAGGCTTAAGGATCAGGTATACAGACAGGGCACCAAACCCATATATTGTACACAAAGGTCCATTTACAAAACCACGATTCACATATTTCCCACATTTTGCAGAAACATAGCATGTTTCCCACAGCCATCCCAAAAAGCTGTATACAAAAAACCAACTGATCAGATGATAGAAATCCACCCCTCTGATAGTTAAATCCCACATAATTTTCTACCCTTTTTCGATTTCTTTTATTAAATATAACTATACTATATACCATTTCTCCAAAAATTTCACTACCCAAAAATATTTTTTTTGTGTATAATTAAATACAATTTATGAAAGGAAAAAAATTAACATGATTGTTAAAAAAATGCCTATTTTTCAAGGATTTCCGGACTTTGAAACTGTTAAATTTTTGACTCATCAGAGCAGTCAAAAATACAATTTTTCCCCTGTCTTTTACGATATTGAAACTACAGGATTATCAAGAAATTCCACTTTTTTGTATATGATAGGAACTGTTGCCCCAGAAGGTAATCAATGGTATTTTTTTCAGTGGATGGCAGAATCAAGGGAAGAAGAAGGCACAATTTTGAGAATTTTTTCACAATTCTTAAATGCACATACTTGTCTTATCTCCTACAATGGAGAACGGTTTGACCAGCCCTATCTGGAATCCAGATACGATGATTATCGACTTCCTTCTCCATTTAACAATATATCTTCTCTGGACCTTTATCTTGAGTTAAAGCCCCTGAAGAATCTGCTGAAACTCACTTCGATGAAGCAGCCTTCCCTGGAAAAATTTCTGAATCTTCCAAAAAGATCCTTCCCTGATGGGGGTGAATGTGTATCTCTTTACAAAAAATTTCTTATAACAGGAGATTCTCATTTAGCAGATATACTGATGGGGCATAACCAGGAAGATGTATACGGTCTGGGAAGAATTTTAACTATGCAAAGCTATCTTTGTCTCCTCAATTCCCGGTATGAATCCACCAGTGCTGTTTACGATGATGGAAATGTAATTTTCACACTGCAGCTGCCCTGCAGCCTGCCTGAGAATTTTTCCAACGGGACATGTGAATTTTACATTAAAGGACAGGAGAAGGAAGTCCGTCTTCTCGTTAAAGCCAAAAACAGACGCCTGAAAAGATATTATGAAAATTTCAAAGACTACTACTATCTTCCTGAGGAAGACACCATCATTCCAAGAGCACTGGGAAGTGGCATTAGCAAACAGTATAGAAAAGCAGCAACAAAAAAAACATGTTACACCTGGTTTTCCTGCTCGGAGCAGTTTCTTCAGGATAAAAATATGCAGATGGAATATTTAAAGCATGCCCTTCCTGTTCTTATTGAATCCCTCAATGCAGCACAAAAAGTTTAAGACTGCTCCTTTAAGATCATAATTTTATATAAATTCGTCAAAATTTTGGAAGCTATGGTGATATAATGTTTATATAATAGAATTAAACAATTTCAGGAGGTTTTACATATGGAAAAAAGATGGTGGAAAGAAAGCGTTGTTTATCAGATCTATCCCCGGAGTTTCTGTGACAGCAATGGGGACGGAATCGGAGATCTTAATGGCATTACAGAAAAGCTTGATTATCTGAAAGAACTGGGAATCGATGTAATCTGGCTTTCTCCTGTTTATCAGTCCCCTAATGATGACAATGGGTATGATATCAGTGATTATCAGGCTATTATGAAAGAATTCGGTACTATGGAAGATTTTGACAACATGATTGCAGCAGCACATGAACGGGGTATCAAGATTCTCATGGACCTTGTGGTAAACCATACTTCAGATGAGCACAAATGGTTTATAGAAAGCAGAAAATCCACGGACAATCCTTACAGAGATTATTATATCTGGCGTCCTGCCAAAGAAGACGGCAGCCTTCCCAATAACTGGGGATCTTGCTTTTCCGGACCTGCCTGGGAATATGATCAGGCAACAGACATGTATTATCTTCACCTGTTTTCAAAAAAACAGCCTGATCTGAACTGGGATAATCCGGCTGTACGTCAGGATGTATTTGACATGATGAACTGGTGGCTGAAAAAAGGGGTTGACGGTTTCCGCATGGATGTAATCAGCCTGATTTCCAAAGAACCGGGTCTTCCTGACAAAGAGCCCGGAATCAATGGATATGCAACCTTTAATGTTTCCGCCAATGGTCCCCACGTTCACGAATATCTTCAGGAAATGCGTGAAAAGGTACTTAATAATGCAGACACTATGACTGTTGGAGAATGCTCCGGTGTCACTCTGGAAGAAGCCAAAAAGTATGCATGCAGTGATGAAAAAGAACTTAATATGGTTTTCCAGTTTGAACATATGGATGTGGATGCAGATGAAAAAACAGGTAAATGGTGCACCAGAAAAATGAATCTGTGCGATCTGAAAGAAATTATGACCAGATGGCAGAAAGGCCTTCAGGATGTAGCATGGAACAGTCTTTATCTGGAGAATCATGACCAGCCAAGAAGTGTTTCCCGTTTCGGTAATGACAGTGACAAATACCGGGAACTTTCCGCAAAAATGCTTGCAACCTGTCTTCATATGATGCAGGGAACTCCCTATGTCTACCAGGGCGAAGAGCTGGGTATGACAAACTGTCCTTTTGACACTCTTGACAACATTCGTGACCTGGAAAGCATCAATGCTTATCATGAACTTACACAGCAGGGCAAAATATCCCATGAGGATATGATGGCTGCCATCAACTATAAGGGACGCGACAATGCCAGAACTCCTATGCAGTGGTCCGATGAAAAAAACGCAGGATTTACCACAGGCACGCCCTGGATCATGGTCAATCCGAATTACACAAAGATCAACGCCATGGAACAGCTTTCCAGAGAAGATTCCGTATTCAGATATTATCAGAAACTGATCCGGCTCCGTCATGAAAACGAAATTATCGTATATGGTACCTATGATCTTCTTCTGCCAGATGATCCTGATATTTACGCGTATACCCGTTCACTTGGAGCAGATAAGCTTCTGGTTGTATGTAATTTCAGTGAAAACACCAGAACCTTTTCTATTCCTGACCAGTTTACAAACGGAAGTATCATGATCTCCAACTATAAGGATCCCACAATACAGAACAATATGTCAATCAGGCCGTATGAGGCATTTGTAATCAAAAAATAATGTACCCTTGATATATTCTGCCATATTGTGTTAAAATATTGTAAATATTTTAGTGTAGGAGTATATCATGATTACGATTAAAGAAATGGCAGAGATCCTGGGTATCAGTCCTACCACCGTCTCCAATGTCATTAATGGAAAAACAAGTGAAGTATCTGAGAAAACAGCAGAAAAAGTCCGAAGGCTTCTGGAGGAATATGACTATATCCCAAATATGAATGCAAAAAATCTTGCACAGAAGCATTCCAGGCTCATCGGAATAGTGTGGAAAAACAGGAAAGACAAATATGAGAATATTTTTGCAGATCCTTTCCATGGAAAGCTGCTTGGCGCTCTGGAAGCTGCCATCCGGGAAAGTGGATATTATCTGATGCTCTATACTTCAGAAGATATAAACGAAATTGTAAGAAATGTGGTAAGCTGGAATGCAGATGGTCTTATCCTGGTAGGAATGCTTCATGATGATTACATCAGAATCCGCATCAAATACAAACGTCCCATTGTTCTTATAGACAGCTATACTCCCGGGAATATAGCTTCTTATGTAAATATAGGTCTTGACGATGAGCAGGGAGGATATCTGATGACACATTACCTTCTGGAATGCGGTCACAGAAAAATTGCATTCCTGGCAGATAATATAGAGGGTGTTGACTATATCCGTTATCTCGGTCATCAGCGGGCATTGAAAGAATATGGACTGGAAGCAGATCCGGATAATCTGATTGTGATCCGGCCTTCCAAATATGAACGACAGAACAGTATGAATGAAATATTTAATGTGGTGCACAATTTCACTGCTTTTATGTGCTGCTCAGATTATTATGCAGTCACTCTTATGAAGTATCTGCGTGAAAGAGGAATCAGATTTCCGGATGATATTTCCATCACCGGATTTGATGATAATCT
>JAQYGS010000177.1 GCA_028722515.1 Clostridia bacterium
ATGAGCCACTCTTCTTCCTTTCCGTCCACATCCACAGGCACTACAATACTGCAGGCATTGATTTCATCAGACTCTTCCTGGTCATCAAGCTTACCCTCTGATTTCAGTTTCTTCATAGCCATCAGTGCCAGATCCATCAGACACACAAATTTATCTTTTCGGCCTTTATAAAGTTCTTCTCTGTCAGACAGGTACTGTCTGTAGGTATTCTCAATAGGTTCCCTGTAATCTCCTTCGTCAAATTTTACATCTGTCAGTTCTGTGGAGAAAGTGGTATGGCGGCAGTGATCAGACCAGTAAGTATCCAGAACACGAATCTCTGTCATAGAAGGATCACGTTTTTCCTCATTTGTGAAATAATTCTGAATATGAAGAAAATCTTTAAAAGTCATGGCAAGATTCAGGGAATCATAAAGCTTCTTTAATTCATCCTGGGGCATCCGGGTAAAACCATCAAAAATCTTTACATCCTCCGGTTCGGGAAAAGCAGTCACCAGAGTCTTTGGTTTCTCAAGACCTGTTTCACGGGAATCTACAGGGTTAATGCAGTGATGTTTGACTGCCTCAAATTCTTCCTCAGTTATATTTCCTTCAATCACATAAGTAGTTGCAGAACGGATGACCGGCTGTGCATTTTCATCCAGAAACTGTACACACTGAACAGCGGAGTCTGCTCTCTGGTCAAACTGGCCTGGAAGAAATTCCACTGAAAAGATCCGGGAATCTTCTGCTGTTTCAAATTTTTCCAGATACAGATCATCTACCGGGGGCTCTGCAAAAACAGTTCTGCAGGCTTTCTCAAAAATTTCATCAGAAATATTCTCCACATCATAACGGATCAGTACTCTGACTGCAGTTACTGTTTTAATTCCCAGATAACTTCTGATCTCATGCTTTAATTCTCTGGCCTTTACAGCAAAAGCCGGCTTTTTTTCTACATAGACACGTCTTACGTTACTCATAGAAACTCCTTTCTTATGTGAGATAATATGATGCTTACTTGATTCTTTGCTGTATATATAGTATCATAAGAAATATCATTAGTAAAATTAATATATCTTATATTATTTATTAATTATATTAATAAGGAAACTATTTATGGAAATTAATCTTGAATTATATAAAGTATTTTATTATGTGGCAACAACTCTCAGCTTTTCTGAGGCATCCAGACAACTTTTTATTTCTCAGTCAGCTGTCAGCCAGTCTGTAAAGGCGCTGGAGCAGAAACTGAATCATACTCTTTTTATACGCAGCACCAAGAAGGTTCTGCTCACCCCGGAAGGAGAACTGCTTCTTTCCCATGTGAAGCCTGCTATGAAAATGCTGGAAGATGGAGAATCTCTTGTTACAGGAGGCAATCTGTTAACAGGACAGCTGCGCATTGGCGCAAGCGATACCATTTGCCGTTATTTTCTCATTGATTATTTCCGCCGATTCCATCAGAACTATCCGGATGTACGTATTAAAGTCACCAACAGCACCTCTGTGGGATGTGTGGATCTCCTGAAAAACGGACAGGTTGACCTTATTATATGCAATTACCCCAATTCCAGGCTTGATAAACAGTTTCATATGAAGATCATTAAGGATTTCCAAGATATTTTTGTAGCAAACCCGGCTTATTTTCATATTCAGAATACTCCTCTTAATCTGGATGATCTGCTGGAATATCCTATTCTGATGCTGTCACAGGAGAGCACCACCAGTGAATACCTGAAACAGTTTTTTGCCAGACATAATATGAAACTGCTTCCCGAAGCAGAACTAAGCAGCAACGATCTTCTTACAGATCTTGCACGTATCGGTCTGGGTATTACATGTGTACCGGATTATATGCTTAAAAATATGGACAGTCTGGTCAGAATTCCTCTGAAAGAGGATCTGCCTAAAAGACACCTGGTCCTTGTCCAGAATCAGAACCTTCCTGTCTCCCAGACTTCTGAACGGTTTGTGGAAATGTTTCAGACACTATAATAAAAAGATATGGGAAAAATTCCCATATCTTTTTATTCCTGAATCTTTTAATTTTACTTTGGCAGAACATCGAATGCAGCTGAAATATATTCATTATTAATGTCTGCGAAGGAACCTGTGTCTGCTTTTGATGCATATTCCATATCAATAGGCATCTTTCCCACAACAGGAACTTTAAGTTCTTCTGCAATCTCATCAATATGGCTCTCACCAAACACTTTAATCTCCTTACCGCAGTCCGGACATTTCACGTAGCTGTAATTCTCTACGATGCCAAGTACCGGGATATTCATCATTTCAGCCATATTATATGCCTTCTTGACGATCATTTTTACCAGATCCTGAGGAGATGTTACAATAATGATTCCCTCAACAGGAAGAGACTGAAATGCAGTCAAAGGGACATCACCTGTTCCAGGCGGCATATCTACAAACAGATAATCTACATCTCCCCAGATCACATCTGTCCAGAACTGTTTCACCATGTTTGCAAGAATAGGGCCTCTCCAAATTACAGGAGTATCTTCAGCAGGAAGCAGAAGGTTAATGGACATTACTTTGATATGATTGCGTGTTTCCATAGGAAGAATACCATCATCGCTTGCCATGGCTGCTCCCTTTAATCCATACATTTTAGGAATGGATGGTCCAGTGATATCTGCATCAAGAATTCCTGTCATGTATCCTTTTGCTTCCATCATGTTGGCCAGCGAACCGGTTACAAAGGATTTACCTACTCCTCCTTTACCGCTGACCACTCCGATGACATGTTTTACATTGGAAAATTCATTCATTTTTTCCTGAAGGCTCTGTGGCTGTTTATGCTCACAGCCTTCGCAGCTTGATTTGCTGCAAGATGTGTTATTACATTCTTTCTCCATTTCATTTCTCCTTGTCTTTTTCTATATAATACACCAGGGTTTCACTTATTTCATGAACCTGTCAATTGCAGTCTCCAGTTCTTTAATAGCCTCTTTATCCCCCTGCTCTACTGCATCCACAATACAGTGTTCAATGTGATCCTGCAGGATAATCTTACCCGTATTATTGATTGCTGATTTCACCGCTGAAAGCTGTATTAAGACTTCACTGCAGTCCCGTCCGTCTTCCACCATTCTCTTAATCGATTCCAGATGCCCGATTGCTCTTGATAGTCTGTTCAGTACAGCTTTCGTGTGTGCATGGCTGTGTTCATGCTCCCCGTGTGTATGACTGATTACAGTCCCATCTTCAAGAACATGGGTATGAGTCTTTTGTGTGTCACTCATAGGAATCTCCTTTCTGTCTAAAACTATGCAGATAAATTGATTATAACATACAGTTTAAATCTCTGTAAAGGAACAACGCTGTTTTATCTGAGAAGTTACTATATCAAAAACGATGGTTCCATCCTGAAGCACTGTTTTCTCATAGGAAACCTCTTTTCCTTTAAATTTATTCTTAATATATTCTTCAGGATCATCAAGCTTAAGTTCTTCTACAAATACATCCCTCATTTGATTCCTGGGACATTTGTTGAAAATCTCCCAGATCAGTTCATATTCTTTCATAAATTTCCTTTCTCCCACACGTCAGCACGCCGATATACTTTCTGAAAAATATTATAATTATTTTGTTCTTTTTTGTCAAAAAATAATTGCACAGAAAACAAAATTAGCGTATTATAGGTATCATTATAAAAATCAGTAAAAATACATATGTAAAAGGAGAGAAAACCATGCAGCTTTTGAAAGACCGTATTTTAAAAGACGGAATCGTTAAACCGGGCAATATTTTAAAAGTAGACAGCTTTTTAAACCATCAGATGGATATTACTCTCATTAACGAAATTGGAAAAGAATTTAAAAGACGCTTTTCCGATTGTCCCATAACAAAGATTCTTACCATCGAAGCATCAGGTATTGGAATTGCCTGCATCACTGCACAATACTTCAATGTGCCTGTTGTATTTGCCAAGAAGGCACAGAGTCTGAATCTTGATGGAGAAATGTATATTACAAAGATTGAATCGTTCACCCACAAGAAAGTATATGATGTTATTTTGTCAAAGAAATTTCTTGGACCTGATGATCATGTACTTCTGATTGATGATTTTCTTGCCAATGGTTGTGCTCTTCTTGGTCTGATTGATATTGTAAGAGAATCAGGTGCCACACTTGAAGGTGCCGGCATTGTTATTGAAAAGGGTTTCCAGAAAGGCGGCCAGCAGATCCGGGATATGGGAATCCGTCTTGAATCTCTTGCGATCATTGATTCTATGTCTGATAATTCCCTTGTTTTTCGTGACTAAACAAAAAAGGATCCTGCAAAGCAGGATTCTTTTTTATTTATAATAATTACATATTCTTTGCATGTTTTGTAGTGACTGTGTTCTTCGGTGTTGGAGCAGGTGTAGCTGTTGGTGCAGGTGTAGCTGTAGCTGTAGGAGCAGGTGTTGGTGTGGATGTAGGTGTGACTGTAGGTTCAGGTGCTATTTCATCTTCTGTATAAGTTCCATTGTCAACGAGAATCTGATAATTATCCTTATCAATCAGTTCTCCTTCCTCAGTGCATGTCCCGACAATTTTCACTCCATTATCATACTGGGAGTAATCTCTGACATCAACCTTATCCCCATTCAGCTTGTCTATTGCCATTTTTACAACGTCCTCTGCAATTTTCTTTCTGTCTGTATATACTGTGAATGCAAGTTTTCCCTCTACAACACTTTTTACTCCCTGTGCTTCACTTCCAAAGCCGGTAATCAGAGGCCATTCTTCACTTGTTGATTCCAATCCTCTGTCCTCCAGCAGTTGGATAACTTCATATGCAAAACTGTCCGATGCGGTACAGATTATATCCGGGGTTTTTTCGTCAGAATAAAATTCTGTTAAAACAGACTCCATATAATTGCGTGCTGCTTCATTACTTCCACGCATAATTCCTGTATCATCAAAAGAAGTTTTACCAGATTTACATACCAGGGTACCGTCATCAAGATATTCCTGAAGTTTCTCCAGAATTCCGTTACATAGGAATAATTCATGCTCATTATCCGGAGAGCCCATAAGAAACTCTATGGTATATGACTGATTCTCTTCCCGTGCCTTATCAAGCTCCTTATCTTTTATGATCTGTCCGGCAATCTGATTGCCGATTGCCCTCATATCAAAAGCAGCGTAATAATTGATATCTGCAGTATCACGAATCAGTTCGTCATAAGATATTACAGGTATATTCTTTTCAGATGTACTTTCCAGCACATCTGTCAGAGAATAAGCATCAACAGGATTAATGATCAGCGCTGATGCACCGTTTTCAACCAGAGTTCTGATCTGGGAAATCTGAATTCTGGAATCTCCCTGGGCATTTTGTATTTCTGCATCATAACCTGCCTCTTCAATCTGTTCTTTCAATGTCTGGGAATCTATCTCATAATTTTCATCATCCTGTGGGAGAAGAACTCCAATAGTTCCGGCAGATTCTTTCTCCTGAATTTCATCAGATTTTTCATCAGAAGATGGTTGTTCTGTGGTTGTCTCCTCTTGTACGATTTCACCCTCTTCTGTTCTTTCGCCCAAGCCTTCCTCTTCTACCTGAGCACTTTCGTTTGCTGCTTCTTTGGCCTTATCATTTTTGCATGCAGATAAAAATGTACAGGATGCGATAATTCCCAGAAAAAATATTATTGCTCTTTTTTTCATACTCTGATCCTTTCTATTTGTCAATTCCTTTATAATCTCTGGCAATCCCTTTCAGATAATCACGATACATTACTGCAGCTTTTTTCGGTTTACAGATATGTACGTTTCTTCCCATAGAAGCAAGCCATCCGTAAAATCTGCAATCCTGCTCCACCTTTACAGTAACGAGAAATTCATCATCATTCTTCTGCTTACACTGAATCTCCTGACCAAACATACGCTGAATTTCACTCAAAGAATTATTATGGCAGAGAAGTTTTAATTCTTTAGATGAATTATCCTGACAGAGTTTCATTTCATTTTCCGGCAGTTCAGAAGCCTTTTCTGCCCTGTTCAGATAATAACCTCCATCTTTTCCCCTGCGAAAACAAATTTGCATTCCGAAATCACGCAGAGTGTCAAGATCGTCATATATACTCTTTCTTTCTGCCTTTATCCCTTTTTCTGCAAGCTTTGAAAGAATTTCCTGCATAGAAAGTGGTCTGTCTTGTGTAGTCTGCTCCATCAATTTTTCCAAATAAAGGATTTTTGCTTTTTGATTGTATGATTTTGACATTTTCATCCCCTTACAAATCTATGATATATATAATCATTGGCTTCTTTTTCCTGGCTGTCGGGAAGAGGCTTAAGTTCAATTTTCTTTCCATATTTTTTTTCAAGTGCATGGGCAATCAGCCAGTCAGCCAGCTGAGGGTTCTTTGGAAGAAGAGGACCGTGAAGATAAGTTCCGATCACATTCTTATAAACAACCCCTTCATAACCGGATTTTCCATCATTTCCCGCGCCATACAGGACCTTTCCCAAAGGTTTGTTGTTATTGATGCAGGTACGCCCTCCATGGTTTTCAAACCCTACTACAGGCATATCGAACAGATCACTTTTCAGCACAATATTCTGAATAAGCCGGCCTTCCCCCTGTTCCGTGTAAAGATCCACAAGATCCAGACCCTGCATGGTTCCCTGGTCGGTTTTATAATATTTGCCAAGAAGCTGGTAACCTCCACAGATTGCGATCACCACTCCATTATTTTCCACATATTCCTTAAAGTCCTTCTGGATCTCTCTCAGCTTCTCACAGACAAGCATCTGTTCTCTGTCAGAACCTCCTCCAAGAAGTACTATATCCAGGTTTGAAAAATCAATTTTATCGTCAAGCTCAAAGGGAATGGTCTCTGCCTCTATTCCCCTCCACTGGCATCTTTTCATAAGGCACTGGATGTTTCCTCTGTCTCCGTACAGATTCAGAAGATCAGGATATAAATGACCTATGGTAATTTTCATGATTTCTCACCTTCCAGTCTCTTAAGAATATTTCTTGTGCTGAACAAAGCAGTATAATTGACCAGCACATACAGATTGCCAACTCCGTCATTTGTACGGTCACGAATTGCTTTTTCCACATCTCCTTCCAGTATTGAGGAAATATCCACATATTTCAATCTCAGACGCATATCCTGGCACCGGATTCCACTGACAGTTATGGATTTAATACTTTCATCTGAAAGCAGATCAAAATCCACATCCCAGAGCCATGAAATATCCGTTCCATCCTGGGCATTGTCATTGATTACAATGATAATATCTTTGGGAGATGTATCCTGCATAACAGCAGAAATATTCTGGTTAAATCCTGCAGGATTTTTCGCCAGATTCAGAATAATGCCTGTACCTTTTATACGAAACTGCTCCATACGTCCATTCTCAGGATTAAAGTTATTCAGCATATCCTGGAAATGATCCGCCTGAAAACCTGCAGTCCTTGCTCCGGCATATGCTGCCAGAATATTATATACATTATAAAATCCTTTATAGTTAGCTACAATATGTTTGTTTTCCACCTGAAACTCAAGCTGATCACCTACTTTTACATCCTGTGCATCATATTTGAGATCCGGGCGTGCAAAACCACATTTGGGACAATAGTAATCTCCCAACTGACTGTAATGATAAAAATTATACTTCAGCCTTTCTCCGCAACACTTGCAGAAGCGTCCTTCTCGTATCTCACTGGCAGCTGATCTTACCGCAGGTCTGCTTATCCCATAGGTAATATATTCGTTGCCAGAGTCTATGGCAAGATATGCAGACAAAGCATCATCACCATTAACAATAATCTTCATATCCGGAACCTTTCTCATCATTTCTTCCAGGATATTCATTGTAATATCAATTTCCCCATAACGGTCAAGCTGATCTCTGAAGAGATTAGTCAGAAGCATATAATCCGGTTTTATTCTTGGAAAAATATGACGTGTGGATGCCTCATCCGCTTCAATACAGGCATAATCAGCATCCAGTTTCCCATTCCATTTTGCAGCCAGCACAAATGCCGCAACCACACCATTAAGCATATTGGAGCCTGTATGATTACAGACCACTTTCTGGCCTTCCGCCTCCAGTGCAGCACACAGCATGTTATTGGTTGTTGTTTTACCATTTGTACCACAGGTGGCAAAAATACCTTTTCTCACCTGGGAAGAGAGCCGTTCCAGAATATCCGGACAGATGGTAAGTGCAATCTTACCGGCCCAGGTTACTCCCTGCCTGCCCAGTTTTTTACATACGTATCCAGCCAGTTTTGCTGCAGAGACAGCAAGCATTACTCTTATTCTCATAGTTATTTAATTTTCCTTCTTATTTGTTTTCAGATCCGGATCAAGCAGAAAATCCGAACAGATTCCCTGTGCTCCCTGTTTCAGATAACTTTGGGCATCTTTTATATCATTGACAGTATAAACAAAAACATGAATCTTACGCTGATCAAAAATATTCTGTATTTCATCATTCCAGTAATCGGAATATACAGCGGCCGCCAAAATTCCTTTTTCTTTACAGAAATCAGCGATTTCTTCTATTTCCTGTTTTGAATATTCCTTCCACAATGAAAAAATATACGCAGGAAAATCATAAATCAGTTTTATTCCCGAAAACATAGACTGATTATAAATTTCCGGAATAAGCTGACTCATCTGCTTTTCTGCCCCGGCACTCTGTGCTTCCTCCAAAAGTTCAGCATAATCCTCCACAGTCCTCTGATAACTTCGTACAGAATATTGTTTGGAATCAATCATTACATACGCATCCGGGTATTCTTTAAGGAGGAGAAGAAGATCAGTAAAAGACAACGGCGTATACTGACCATAAATGGACGAAGACATAAATTCTTCATAAGACAGGATCCTTTGATTATTTTCATTCCATTGTCCCAGGGATTCCTTCCAGCTGTGACGGCATACCCATATACCATCAGATGTTCTGGACAAATCTACTTCAAAAAGTCTTATCCCGTTTTCGTATGCGTTAACAAAGCTCTCTTTTGAATTCAGGTAGTTTAAATCATTCATTCCACCCAATGCATGAGCCGCCACCTTATAATCTTCCCACTGAAAAACTTTATTTTCTTTTTTACTTTCGGAAGCGAAAGCATCAGTTGTACAGAAACTTAATAAAATAATCAGTTCCAAAATCAGATAAATTCTGAAACAGAAAGCTTTTTTAATTTGAAATTTTCCTTTGTATTTTTGTGACATTATACACCATTCTATTATGATATGTAAAGGTATGAGAGTGAACAAAAAAGCTGTGCACATATAGCTTTCACCATAAGTACACAGCCCTGCCTTAGATCGGAATTATACCAGTTCGATCAGAACTTCCATTGCAGCATCACCTTTACGTGGTCCAATCTTTACGATTCTTGTATAACCACCATTGCGGTCTGCATATTTAGGAGCAATTTCTTCGAACAGTTTCTTAACCATATCCACTTCTTTTGTGTTTTTCTTTCTGCCAGCGTTCTTAATCGGAACTTCTTTGACAGGATATAAAACTTTCAGCATTTCACGACGTGCATGAAGTCTGGATGGAGCATCCTTTTTGATTTCTTTCTGAACTTCATCGTATACGGTTTTCTTCTTTCCATCAACGACTTCTTTCACTCTCTTGCCTTCTGCATCCTTACGTGGTGCTTTTGCAGTTACAGTGATTGTTTCAAAATTATCCTTCTCGCGGACAGCCATTGCAATAAGGCCTTCTGCGATTTTACGGATTTCTTTTGCCTTAGCTTCTGTAGTAACGATCTTTCCATGATATAACAGACTTGTTACCTGACTTCTTAATAATGCTTTTCTCTGATCAGAAGTTCTGCTTAATTTTCTATACTTTGCCATTTATTTTTCCTCCATCTGTGGGACAACAGAGCACGCTTGTTCGGTCTTACTGCTCTGCTGCTCAGGCATCCCCACTGTAATATTATTCCTCTGTAGGCTGAAGCTGTAATCCCAGCTCTTTCAGCTTGGCAAGAACTTCTTCCAATGACTTACGGCCCAGATTACGAACCTTCATCATATCTTCTGAAGTTTTGCTGCATAATTCTTCTACGGTATTAATACCGGCTCTCTTCAAGCAATTATAGGAACGAACTGATAACTCAAGCTCATCAATGCTCATTTCCATAACTTTTTCTTTTTCATTGTCTTCTTTCTCGATCATAACCTCAGCGGTTTTAGCATTCTCGGAAAGATCAATGAAAAGGCTTAAGTGCTCGCTTAATACTTTTGCTGCAAGGCTGACTGCCTCGTCCGGATCCAGTGTACCATTGGTATACACATCCAGTGTCAGCTTATCATAATCGGTTACCTGTCCTACACGGGTATTTTCCACGATCATATTCACTCTGTCAACAGGAGTATAAATCGCATCTACTGCAAGTACGCCAATCGGCATATCTTCTGATTTACCCTTCTCTGCGCTGATATATCCACGGCCTTTGGTAATGGTAAGTTCCATAGCAAGCCTGCAGTCCTTGCCTCCGTTTAAGGTAGCAATGACCTGATCAGGATTCATAATCTCAATATCCTGGTCTGCCTGAATATCAGCTGCGGTAACAACCCCTTTTCCTTCACATTCAATATATGCGGTCTTGGGTTCGTTATCAGTGCTGTGATTCTTAATGGCAAGACTCTTAAGATTCATTATTATTTCACTTACATCTTCCTTAACGCCTGGAATAGAGCTGAATTCGTGAAGTACACCATCAATCTTGACCTGACTTACAGCTGCACCTGGCAGAGAAGACAGCATGATCCTTCTCAGAGAATTTCCAAGTGTGGTACCATATCCTCTTTCAAGAGGTTCTACCACAAACCTGCCAAATTTCTTATCTTCGGACATTTCGGTAATCTCGATTTTTGGTTTATTAAAATCAAACACTATAGAGTTCCCTCCTTCTGGGTTCATGAAAGTTTGAGGGTATAAAACATAATCTTACGGATTATTTGGAATACAACTCGACGATAAGCATTTCGTTAACCGGAACATCGATAGCTTCTCTTGAAGGAAGCTCCTTAACAGTTCCTTTCAGGTTTTCCTGATCTACATCAAGCCATTCCGGAACAAGACGTCCGCCTGTTACTTCCAGGATAGCTTTATATCTTTCAGAGCTTTTAGATTTCTCTCTGATTTCAATTTCATCACCGGCTTTAACCAGGTAAGAAGGAATATTTACGCATTTTCCATTTACAAGAACATGCTTGTGGTCAACGATCTGACGTGCTTCCTTTCTTGTTCTGGCAAATCCCATACGGAAAATTACATTGTCAAGTCTGCTCTCAAGCATGATCATCAGGTTTGCACCAGTCTGTCCAGGCATTCTGTCAGCTTTGTTGTAATAGTTATGGAAAGGTTTCTCCAGAACTCCGTAAATGAATTTCGCTTTCTGTTTCTCTCTTAACTGTAAACCATATTCAGATACTTTACGGTTTGCACGTTTTAACTGTCTTGTAGACTTCTTATCAATTCCTAAATAAATTGGATCCAGGCCAAGGGATCTGCATCTTTTCAGAACAGGCACTCTGTTTACTGCCATTTCTCAAATACCTCCTAATTAGACTCTTCTGCGTTTTGGTGGACGGCAACCGTTATGTGGTACCGGTGTTACGTCACGGATACTTGTTACTTCCAGTCCGCATGCCTGAAGGGCACGGATTGCAGCTTCACGTCCAGAACCTGGTCCTTTTACCATAACGTCTACAGTTTTTAATCCATGAACAAGAGCAGCTTTTGTAGCAGTCTCTGCTGCCATCTGTGCTGCATAAGGAGTAGATTTCCTTGAACCTTTAAATCCCAGACCACCGGCACTAGCCCATGAAAGAGCATTTCCTTCATTATCAGTCAGGGTAACAATTGTATTGTTGAAAGAAGACTGAATATGTGCCTGTCCGTGTTCAACGTTTTTCTTGACACGACGTTTTGCAGTCGTTTTCTTTGTAACTTTTGCCATTTTAAAACTAACCTACACTTTCCTTTTTATCGATATTAATTTTATATGTTACAATGTTTTATTTCTTCTTGTTAGCTACTGTTCTCTTAGGACCTTTACGTGTTCTGGCATTGGTCTTTGTCTTCTGGCCACGAACAGGAAGTCCTTTACGATGACGGATACCTCTGTAGCATCCGATTTCCTGCAGTCTCTTAATATTAAAAGCGATTTCACGACGAAGATCACCTTCTACTGTCATTGTCTCATCAATTACAGCACTGATTCTCTTTACCTCGTCATCTGTCAGATCTCTGACACGAGTATCAGGATTTACTTCTGCCTGTGCAAGGATTTTGTTTGCACTTGGTCTTCCAATACCATAAATGTAGGTAAGACCGATTTCAATTCTCTTCTCTCTTGGTAAGTCTACACCAGCTATACGAGCCATGTACTGTTTCCTCCATTTTCTTTTTCTGAAAGTCTTAAGTGTCCGTACACCACTTGTATATAATACAAGGTGAAATGGGGTGCATCTGCCACTTGCTTTCTGTTTAACTGTTCCTAATTGGGGTGCCTCGGTAAAACACCCAGCTGCGATTGGCGAATAGCAGCCTTTCCGAATGTTGCGGCCAACGGGCCAACGTTGCCTCTCGGTATTAGGCAATACATGCTTAAAACTATTTAAACAGTCTGGACAACCCTTCCGGGTGTCTCACACTGCAGCCGCACGTTTCACAAACATTCCGGTTCTGAATCAACCCTGGCGCTGTTTGTGTTTTGGATTTTCACAGATAATTCTGATAGATCCTTTTCTTTTAATGACCTTGCATTTCTCGCAGATCGGCTTTACAGATGATCTTACTTTCACTGGAAATCCTCCTTTTCGTAAATTCATTAAAATCTGCAGTTTCTGAACGCACTGATACTAGGTATACTCACGCGTTCGCTGTTTATTTTAACACTGTATACAATATATTGCAAGTATTTTTTTAATTTTCTCCTGCAAATACCTGCGCAATGGGTGAATCTGATGAAAGGATCACGGTTTTATCTCCACCCTGCATTGATTTTTTCAATGCATCAAGGCTTCTGACATAGGAATAGAAATCGCTTCTTCCCTCTTCCCCATATGCTTTGGCAAGAGTTTTCATATATTCCTGTTCCCCTTCTGCTCTTAAAATTTCCGCTTTCTTCTCTGCCTCTGAGATCTGAATAGCCATTTCTTTGTCTGTGGTGTTACGGATCACCTTTGCTTCGGAGCTTCCCTGAGCTGTATAAGTAGCAGCAATATTGTCACGTTCGGAGATCATTCTTTCATAAACTGCTTCCTTATTATCATCTGGAAGATCCAGCTGCTTTGTCTCAAATTTCAGAATAGAGATACCATACTGCTCCATATTGGTACCTATGGAGTCCATAACCATCTGAGAAAGCTCTCCGTCCCTGCTTGTGATCACCTGGTCCTGGGACATACTGCTGATTACATTTTTGGTGGCGTTATATACAGCTGTGTTGATTCTGCTCTCTCCGCTTTCCAGAGATGAATTTAAAGTCTGGGCAAATTTCAGAGGGTTCTCAATGGTCCATAATACATAACTGTCGCTGATCATCGTCTTCTTATCCCTTGTAATCACATCCGACGGAGAAAGATCATAAAGAAGCGTTTCCTTGGGAAGTGTGGCAGAAGTTTCCAGGAATGGAACCTTCATACTGATTCCCGGTTCACTGATCACACGTTTTACTTTTCCAAACTGACGGATCAGCTTATATTCATTCTGAGCCGTTACAGTTACTGATGCACCAGATAAAATCACAGCTGCTGCAATGCATATGATAACAGGTGTTTTCTTTAACTTCATAATGTCCTCCCTTTATTCTTTCTCAGTTTCACCGGTGTCTGAATATGTATCTGTTTCATCCTCTGTATTTCCGGAATCAGCAAAAGGCTCCAGAGGAAGAATCTTCTGTACTCCGTCTCCATCATCTATTACGACTTTCATATCGGGCAGAACATCCTCCATGGTTTCAAAGAACATCCGCTTTTTGGTTACCTCAGGATTTTTGGAATATTCCTCATACATCGCATTGAATCTTGCAACCTCTGCCTCCGCTTCATTAATGCGAACCTGTTTGTCAGCTTCCGCATCCTGAATGATCTGGTCAGCCTTAGCTTCTGCCTCAGGAATTTTTTCGTTTCTGTATTTATTGGCATTATTGATTGCTGTTTCTTTTCCCTGCTTGGCAGTTTCCACATTTTTAAATGCCCGCATAACTTCCTGTGTAGGCGGCTCCGAATCCTGTATGGTAATATTCACAAGCTGTATTCCAATATCCTGTTCTTCAAGCTGCTCCAGGATCATTTCTTTGATTTTACTCTGTATTTCACTTTTTCCTGTAGTGAGTACATCATCTACTTTATAGCTTGCGATTACGGTCCTGATACAGCTTTGTGAAATATTCTTCAGAATATCCTCAGGTTCACTTGACGTGTAGAGATATTTTACCGGGTCAGCAATCCTGTATTCTACAAAAAAATCCACATCAATAAAATTATAATCAGAAGTGATCATCACTCCCTCATTCTCTACTACCGTATTGTCTCCCATATTATATCCAATGGGAAATCCCTGAATCGTGGTATTGACTTTCTGAACCTTCTGAATAAAAGGTATTTTAAAATGAAGCCCTGTTTCCTGCACAGCTTTTGGTACGCCAAATGTTGTAAGTACTGCCTGCTCCTGCTCCTGGATCTGATAGGAAGCATCTCCGGCAAGAATTGCGGCAACGGCAAGTCCTGCTGCAGCTATGATAATTCTTTTCAGGTGTTTACCGGGCTTTGGTATTTTAAACTGTTTCACTGTTTTCCTCCTTGTCAGGTCAGTATAATTAATAGAAAAGAAAAAGACTTTTATTTCAGACATGTACCTTCATGTCAAAACAAAAGTCTTGCTGATTCATTCGTATCTATCTTCTCTTATAAATCAGATTATCATATCCGTCGTTAAAAAGCAAGAAAAACCTTTCTCACAATACGGAATCTATAAGCTTTCTGGTATAATCCGTCTTTGGATGATTAATGATCTCATCCGGTGTTCCCATTTCCATCACTCTGCCTTGATATAAAACCATAACCTCATCACAGAATGCCTGCACAAGGGCCAGATCATGGCAGATCAGAAGAAACGACAGATTTTTTTTATTTTTTAATTCTGCAAGCAATTCCAGAATCTGCTTCTGTACTGTTACATCAAGAGCACTGGTAGCCTCATCACAGATTAAAAGCATAGGATCCACAGACAGGGCTCTGGCAATTGCTGCTCTCTGGCACTGACCTCCACTAACTTCATGCGGATAACGGGACGCAAATTCCGGTGTAAGTCCACATGTGATCAGAAGTTCTTCCACTTTTTTACGTGTTTCTTGTCTGCCAAGGCCCAGATTCCTCAGGCCTTCGCCAATGCCATCTCCCAGTGTACGCCTGGGGTCAAAAGACTCCCCAGGCATCTGGAACACCATTTGCATTTTCTGATAAACTTCCCTCAGTTTTTTCCCCTTTACATGTGTAATGTCTTCTCCCAGCAGCGTAATTTTTCCTTCTGAAGTATCCAAAAGCCTGGTAAGAAGTTTTGCGATGGTACTTTTACCTGACCCGGATTCACCAACGATGCCAAGGCATTTTCCTTTCTTCACAGTAAAACTCACATCATCCACTGCAGTAAAAGACTTCTTCCCTGATGTAAAAATTTTCGTTAAGTGTTCCGCCTCCAATACTGTATCAGGCATAGCAGACCCTCCGT
>JAQYGS010000178.1 GCA_028722515.1 Clostridia bacterium
ACCTGCTTGGTGACAAGGATGTCAAGTTCTGCGACTCCTATGTCGGTCTGGAACAGGAATATTTCCTGATCCGTAAAGAAGACTACGAAAAGCGGGCCGACCTCAAGATGACCGGCCGCACCCTGTGCGGAGCACCGGCTGCCAAGGGTCAGGAACTGAGCGACCATTACTTCGGCGCCATTCCTACCAGCGTTGGCGAATTCATGAAGGATGTAAACAAGGAGCTGTGGAAGCTCGGCATCTTCGCCAAGACCGAACACAATGAAGTTGCTCCGGGACAGTTCGAGCTCGCTCCGGATTACGCTTCCTGCAATATGGCAGTTGATCAGAACCAGCTGACCATGGACATTCTCAAGCGCGAAGCCGAGAAACATGACCTGGCATGCCTGCTTGCGGAGAAGCCGTTTGACGGCATTAACGGTTCGGGCAAGCACAACAACTGGTCCATCATGACCGATGACGGGCAGAACCTGTTCGCTCCGGGTGACAAGCCTTCCGAAAACATCCGCTTCCTCGTCTTCCTGTGTGCCTTCATCAAGGCTGTTGATGACAATGCTCTGCTGCTTCGCATGAGCGCAAGCTCCCCGGGCAACGACCACCGTCTTGGTGCCAACGAAGCTCCGCCTGCTGTTGTATCCATCTTCCTTGGAGATGAACTGACAGAAGTATTAAAAGCAATTGAAAATGACGAATATTTTGCAGGAAGCCGTGCAGTTCAGATGGACATTGGTGCTAAAGTTCTTCCTCATTTCGTAAAGGATAACACAGACAGGAACCGTACTTCACCGTTTGCATTTACAGGAAACAAGTTTGAATTCCGTATGCTTGGTTCCGAAGCCTCCGTTGCAAACCCGAATATTATCTTAAATACAGCAGTTGCAGAAGTTTTACGCGAGTTTTCAGAAGAACTTAAAGATGTTCCGGAAGACAAGATGGAAGATTCTATCCATGAACTGATCAAAAAGACAATTAAAGCACATAAACGTGTTATCTTTAACGGAAATGGCTACACAGATGAATGGATCGCAGAAGCTGAAAAGCGCGGTCTTTACAATCTAAAGACAACACCGGATGCTCTTCCCCACTTCCTGGATGACAAGAATGTAGAACTGTTTACCAAACATCAGATCTTCACCAAAGAGGAACTTTCCTCTCGTTATGAAATCTGGCTTGAAACATACTCCAAGATTATTAATATTGAATCCAATACTATGGTTGAAATGGTACAGAAGGATTTCCTTCCATCTGTATTTGAGTATGTAGACAAGCTTGCCAATACAGCAATTTCCAAGAAAGCTGTTGTTTCTGACATCAGCACTGAAACAGAGGGCAGACTGATCAAAGAGCTGACAGAGCTTTCCGGAGAGATTGAGAAAGGTATTGATTCCTTAAAGGCAGATACAGCTAAGGCAAAAGCTGTAGACGATGTTCTTGGCTGTGCAAAGGCATATCAGACTGATGTTCTTTCAGATATGGAAACATTAAGAAAAGCTGTAGATACAGCAGAATCTCTGATTCCAGATGCTCTGCTTCCATATCCTACATATGACAAACTGCTTTTCTCCGTATAAGCAGCTATTACAGGTAATAACAGAGGGATATCTCTTTATGAACTCTACTTCATAATTCATTATCGATTTCCTCATCCATTAATCACATGGTAAATCATGGTAAATAAAGATATTCCTCTGTTTTACATATTATTTTATAAGAAGATATATGAACCGTATATTCGTAAAAGCGCGACGGGAATTCAATCCTGTCGTGCTTTTTTTCTTTTACTTTTTATCCATCCTTGGAAGATTCCACCGGTAATGGGCCGCCAGGAAACGGATCAGGATAACTACCGCGGAAGAAACTGCCATAGCATAGATACCGCCGTGGGTACGGTGCATAAATACACATACGATTGCTCCCACAATAGATGCACAGGCATAAATATGTTTTACAAAAATATACGGTGGAACTCCTGCCATTACGTCTCTCAGCAGTCCTCCACCAACTCCTGTAATGGTACCAAGAAAAACAAGCAGGAAAAGATTGTCTGAATAGCCCTGGCGGATACCTGTATTCACTCCAACCACTGTAAAAATTCCAAGTCCAATGGAGTCCATAGCAAGCATAAGTCTGGAAAATTTGTCCCCAAAGTTTCCATTAAGAAATTCTTTATTAAAATAGAAAATAAAAAATACAATAAAGGAAGTTATGGTTGCCACCAACGCATAAACGGGGTGGATAAAAACTGCAGGTGGAATGATTCCAAGAACAATATCCCTTATCATTCCTCCCCCTACTGATGTTACAACTCCCAGAACTCCCACACCGAAAATATCCATATTCTGTTCTACACCCACCATGGCGCCTGATATGGCAAAGGCCACTGTACCCACCATTTCCATGGTAAATCGCATTATTGTCTCATAATCCATATTTCACCTCTAATGAAGTTCTTTTACTGAAGCTCCCTTATACAAAGTGCCATCCACTGTGAACCTGTCAATCAGGGTAACCTTGGGGTTCTCTATAAGATCTATCAGCTTTTCTGCTGCGATCCTCCCGATAGAAGCAGTATCCTGACACAAAGTTGTAAGTTTGGGATCCAGTATCTTGGCAAGGGCGATTCCATCATAACCTGCAATGGAAATATCCTCAGGGATATGAAGCCCTCTGTCCCTGATCTCATTAATTCCACCGATAGCAGAATAATCATCCGGATAAAGAATACAAGTAGGCGGATCCGCAAGATCCAAAAGCTCAGCTGTTGCCATGGCTGCCTTGTCCGCATCCCGGTACGGTATTTCCTTTATGTAACGGTCAGGCACTTCCTGCCCCATCCTCTGCATAGTTCTGTAAAAACTGCTCAGACGGATCTTAGTTACCGAAGTATTATTGTCACCGTGAATATAGGCGATCTTTCTGTGCCCCTGATTATAAATATAGGTTACAAGGTCTTCCATTCCCTGGCTGTTATTAGATACCACAGCAATATTTCCGTCAAAAACATGGTCAATCGTAACTACAGGAATTTCCGACCGTATCAGTTCCTGTACCTCATCTGCATAAAAATCCACACATGCAATGACCACCCCATCCACTCCTCTGTAACGGCAATGTTCATAATAGCTTAATTTCTGCCCGGAAATGTTACCGCTTGTAAAGGTTATGTCATATCCTCTGCTTTCTGCGGTACGCTTAAAGCTCTCCAGAACATGGTTAAAATAATCATGGGTAAGACCACTGGCTGATTCATCTACAAACATAACACCCAGATTATAACTTTTCTTCGTCTTTAAGGTTCTTGCTGAAGAGTTGGGAAAATATCCCATTTCTGAAGCAGTTTTTAGAATAAATTTTCTGGTTTCCTCACTGATATCGGAATAACCATTCAGTGCTTTACTGACACTTGCCACAGAGACATGACATTTCTTCGCAATTTCTTTCATAGAAACCATAATTATGCCTCAATCTTTCCTGGTATTTTCGTAAACGTTTTCGTTCTTCTATTGTATAACTACCATTACAAATTTTCAAGTAATCTATATGATTTTTTGTGCATCTTACCCACTTTTGTATGATTGCACAATTTTTTCACCCTAATATTTCCTTTTTGACAAAAAGGATTTTATCAAAATTATCGAAAATGGACCTATTATTTTTGACACTTATTTTTTGTGGAAACAGTTGATTTTCTAACAGTCTTCCGCTATACTAAGAACAGATGGCAGTAATCTTAAGGATTTTTTTGTATAATATTCAGAACTTATTCGTTTTCGCATTTAAGTTTTCTGTATATTTTATTATTACTGCAAATTACCATAACATTTGAGGAGGATATCTTATGAAATTCGGTTATTTCGATGATGATGCCAAAGAATATGTCATCACCACCCCAGACACACCCCTTCCCTGGATCAACTAT
>JAQYGS010000179.1 GCA_028722515.1 Clostridia bacterium
TACCATGGCCACATATGCAGGTACAAAAGGCTTTATTTCCCATCGTCCTCTGAACATTTCTGCAAGATTTTCATAGATTCCGATTCCCTCATAATCCAGATCACCAAAATAAAACAGAGTATTTTTTTCATCTTTCATATAGGGCTCTACGCAAAGATCAAAGTCTTTAAAAGAACGAAGAATACCCTTTCCGGCACCATAGATCAGAGTGCCCACGGGGACTCCAAAGATATCATTTTTTCCATTTAAAAGATGCCTGCGCATACTGTAAAATGGATCTTTATTTTCAAGAATCAGAAGGTTCTGAGGTGTTATTCTTGTATGGGAATAATAAGACAATGGCTCCGTAGTTTCATAGATATGAAGAAAATCTTCTGAGATTCCACAGCGTTTCAGAATACGTCTGCCCTGTTCTTTAGACAGAAATTTTTCCCTGCCCCAGATCTCAAAGCTTCTCTCATTCATAGATTCCTCGTGTTCCAGTTTATCCCTGTGATTCTTAAGATAATTGCTGAGCATGAGTACAAACTCCCGGTCTTCCTCATAGATATCCGGATGTTCCAGATAATAATCCACAGAGATGAAAGGAGACAGAACATACTTCAGTTCCTCCACCAGGGCGCTGTAATCCTTCTTTTCTTCAACAAGCCAGTATTCCCGGTACAGAGCAGGTGTTTTACCATTTGTTTTCGATGATCTGACAGGTTTGATCTTTCCCTGATCCAGAAGTTCCCGGACGTAAAGATACTGCTGCCGGTAATCCTGTTTTGACTGAGAATGAAGAAGTTCTTCAAGAGAAATACGTTTCATGACTGGGGCTCCTTGTTTATGATTCCGGATGATATGCCTTATGTTCTCTTTCCAGTTCCTTATAAAGCTGTATACATGTCCAGTTCTGGTTGTACTCTGTCAGGACTGCCTTATAATCCACCGGAGTTCCTGCTTTGCGGATAGTGTAGAGGATCTGCTGGAACAGGTCTCCTGTAATGCCTGCAAATACAAGCATTTCCTTTTCCATATCCTCCTGAGGCCTTAAAGCCTCAGGAGTTTTATCTGGTTCGATCTCCTTTACGCCTGCAAGATAGCCTACCGGCTGGCAGAAATCCACAGGCTCTATTACTTTTATCCTGACCTTAAAAGGGAAAAGAGCCATCTTAATCTGTCTTAGTTTCTGCTGATCTTTAAAGTTAATCAATAATATGGTTTCTTTCATAATGTGAAATTTTTCCTCCAAGAATTTCCTGATCTATCTTACAGGGCAGACACCATTGGCACATTCAGAATCTCCGATATCAAGCTCTGTCTCTTCAAATTCATATTTGGATAAAAGCGTTGGATTGAAGGGACGCATAGCTGCTTTTCTCTTCTCATATTCTTCTTTTGTGATTGCCTCGTAAGGAACCAGTTCATAAAAGTTATCATCATAACTGAGGAAAGAAAGTGCCACAATATCATCCCAGTTCTGCCATACCCATTCCTCAACATCATCCCATTCATTATCGCGAACATGGACAGTTATGGAGCAGTTATGGTCTACGTAGTATTCCATAAACATTTTATAGTTTTCCAGCTGCTGGATGGCAGATACGTCTCCCTTGACCGTTCCCTCCGGTGCCTTTACAGGAAATTCCACCACCTTGGTCACAGGATTCTCCGGGTCCTGTCCAACCTCCGGGAAGATAGGATAGCCCAGTTCTTCGCAGACTTTGCACAGAGGGTCTGTGGCACTGATGCGGATACGGCGGATATAATAAGGTGCATGGGAGTAATGAACTCCGCTTGATACTGTAGGAAGAAGAGAAAGGGTTCCTTCAGGCTTCACTGTGGTAACAAGAAGAGGTTTATTTCCTCCCAGACGATCGGCAATTTTTTCTGCTGCTTCATGGGCTGTCTGTCGCAGTTTCTTCAGAAGTTGGATCTGTCCTTCTCTGTCAAGGCCAACTGCATTGACCATATCCTGCCATCCTGTAAGAGAGCATCCCAGAAGGCGGTCACGGTTCTGTACCTCATCCCAGCGGTGGATCTCCAGTTCCCTGCAGGTCATACGATATCCTGCCCTAGCAGAAAGTGCCTGTGCTTCAAGAAGCCCTTTTTCATCCAGAACTCCATCCTTTACAAATGCCATTACATTAACTGTGGTAAGATTGCACATTCCATGGCTGTCCAGAAGGATCTCGCCACATGGATTACATCCGTTAAAATTAGGACGGCGTTTCCTGCCTGCCTCTTCATTGATCCATCCTGGTTCCCCTGAATAACGCATCTGCTGCATATGCCAGTGAAGCATCTCCCTGGTTGGTTTTTTCCTGTAATAAATAGAGTTATTACTCATCTGGCGATGGGCAATGGATTTGTCAATTTCCCATCGTCCGTTTATCTGACGGTAAAGATGGCTTTTGGCCTCAATACATGTTTTATCTTCTGCATCAATAAGACCGATCTCAGAAGTACGGCGCACACCGCCGGATACCACATTCTCTCCAATAATATTGGCAATGTCCAGAAGATCAATAGGCTTTAACTGAGTACGGGCCTCGCCATCCCTTGCTCCAGCCGCAGTGATCACTTTATGAATCTTATCAAGCATAGTCATCATAGACTCATAACCACTTGCCGTACCGCCGAAATTCTTCAGTCTCTCGCCTCTTGGGCGGATTGAATCATACACTACCACGATCTCACTGATCCGGCTGTATTCATTATTGGTAAGAATATCAAAATAATGATCCAGGGTCTGTGCCCATCCTTCCTTGGAATCTCCAATGGCAAATGTAACTGTTGTACCGCTGAAGGTTACATCCGTATATTCCAGCCGCTTATTAACCGGTTTGGGATCATAGGCTTTGTGAAGGATCCTTATGTCAGTACGGACCTTGGGAAGTTTCTGTGCATCTTCTTTCAGCACACGAACACCCACGCCGCTTCCAACCATAAGGAGATAAAACAGATCATGGTAAGCATGAAAATCATCAATGATCTCAAATGCACAGTTATAATTGGCCATAGGATAAGACTCTGCAACTTTGGTATTTCCCACCCACAGAGTACGTCCTGACAGAAACTGACGCATATGATAAATATTGTCATATAATTTCTCTGCTTCTTCTCTGGATGTGGGAGCAAGAGAACAGTTATACTCTACTGCTCTGCGCACAGTTTCCCACCAGAATTCCCTTCTTCCGATCCCGGGAATAAATCTGGAATAAGTCCTTGTATAAACAAAAGATCCCAGCTGTTCCATAGGATTAGGTGCATGCTTATACGGGCTGAGAAACTCCCTTGTTAAGAGTCCTTCTTTCCAGCTTCCGTTCACTCTTTCCTTCTCCTTGGCTGTACGGTACAGAATATAAGCCTTGGCAGTCTGATAACACTGATGTTCAAAAAGAGAATCTTCTACCTGATCCTGAATTGTCTCAATGTCGATTATGTTCTTTCCTTTAGAAGCCAGATGCTTCTCAACATCCTTCGTGATCTTCTCCACCAGTTCATTGTCCGCTTCTCCTGTGGCGGAAGATGCAAGGGAAATTGCTCTTGATATAAATTCTGCGTCAAAAGGTACGATTTTGCCGCTTCGTTTCCTTACGTTCATATAATTCCTCCTGTATTTCCTATTTCAAAGTATTATTTATGGACCCTGAAAAAAATTTAAGGATCCCTTTCATTTTTCGCGTAAAGTATAACAGGTTTATTATACCTCATTCTGAAATAATAAGCCATCTCTTTCTTTGGTCCAAATTTTAAATTGCGTCACATATGAGAATATGATAATATATTTTCATTACTGACAACGAAAGATTATTTTCCAAATGAAAGGAGTTATTTACTATGTATATTGTCTGCCTTGATGTTGAGGGAGTACTGGTACCTGAGATCTGGATCGCATTTGCCAAGGCCAGTGGGATTCCTGAATTAGAGAAAACAACCCGGGATGAACCTGATTATAATAAGCTGATGAACTTCAGACTTGGAATTCTGAAAGAACATGGACTGGGATTAAAGGAGATTCAGGAAACCATTGCTAAAATTGATCCCCTCCCAGGTGCAAAAGAATTTCTGGACGAGCTTCGTTCCTTTACCCAGGTAATTCTGATCAGCGATACATTTACCCAGTTCGCCACCCCTTTAATGGAGAAGCTGGGACGCCCCACTTTATTCTGCAATTCCCTGGAAGTTGCTGACAGCGGTGAAATTACAGGCTTTAAAATGAGGACAGAACAATCCAAGCTCAGCACTGTGAAAGCGCTCCAGTCTATTGGATTTGATACCATCGCAAGTGGTGATTCCTACAATGATCTGGGAATGATAAAGGCAAGCAAGGCAGGATTTCTGTTCAGAAGCACGGATAAGATCAAGGCAGATCATCCGGAAATTCCTGCATATGAAACTTATGAAGAGCTTCTGAGTGCAATTAAAGAAGCAATCAAATGAATGGGGACAGGTTCCCCGACTCATTTTGAGTCAGGGAACCTGCCCCCATCGTTCGTTAGATACGTTGGAATACTGGCATAGCATCCAGAGGAGCTTCTGTATGAATAGTCTGTCCTCCCTGGTATATTTTACCATCACGGCTGTCCATCCAGGTTCCTTCCGGAAGATACACGTCTCTTTCAAATTCATTCAGATGAAATATGGGTGCCACAAGGTATCTGCTTCCAAACATATACTGATCCTGAAGCTCCCAGCATTTCTTATCCTGAGGGAATTCATAGAACATTGTTCTGATCAGAGGAGAGCCGTTCTGGGACGCTTCCTCATAAAGTTCCTTTATATAATCGTGCATCTTTATACGAATATCATAATATTTCTTCATTATCCGATAGTTCTCTTCCCCATAGCTCCACAGCTCATTGGGCTGTCCTGTATGAAGATATCCGCCTCCCCAGTCACGGTCATCCAGTGGTGGAATATTATAAGGTCCTCTGTCACCATGCATACGCAGAACCGGTGAATATACTGCAAATTCATACCAGCGGATCAGCAGCTGGCAAAAATCCGGATCATTCACATCATCTGTCATAAAACCGCCAATGTCTGTGGTCCACCATGGAATACCTGCAAGTCCCATATTAAGCCCTGCCTGAAGCTGGTCATAAAAAGCTTCAAAAGTACTTGGCACATCTCCTGACCATACCACATTTCCATATTTCTGGCTTCCCGCCCATGCACAGCGAAGAAGATTTACCACATTTTTCTCTCCCAAAGCCTGCATATGATCAAAGAAAATACGGCTGTAAAGCTGAGGATATATATTGCTGCAGGATAAAGCAGGGCCTTCAAAATAACGATAATTCTCGAAGTCATATACCCCGTAATCCGGTTCAGAATTATCCAGCCAGAAAGCATCAATTCCCAGATCATAATAATTCTTTTTGCAGACATTCCATACATATTCCCTTGCCTGAGGGTTAAATACATCGATTTCTACACAGTCACCCTGATAATCATAGGTCTGAGCAGCTCCCCGTTCTGTTTTTATCAGAAAACCTCTGTCCATCATAGGTCCGAAATTTTCGCTTTTCCGGTCAACGGATGGCCAGACAGACACAATAACCTTTATTCCCATAGAGTGAAGCTCATCTACCATAGCTTTGGGATCCGGCCAGTATTTCTCGTCAAATTTCCAGTCTCCCTGTACTGTCCAGTGGAAGAAATCAATAACAATAAGATCGATCTTAATACCTTCTTTCTGATACTGACGGGCAACAGAGAGTACTTCTTCCTGTGTACGATAACGAAGCTTACACTGCCACAATCCCATTCTGTCTTCCGGGAATACAGGTGCATGTCCTGTTACAGATGTATAATTTACAAGGATATTTTTCGGCGCATCCCCCACAGTAAGCCAGTAATCCATCTGTTTAGTAGAACGTGCAGTCCATTCCGTGTAATTTTTTCCAAACGTCACCTGTCCTACTGCCGGATTATTCCATAACATTCCATATCCCAGGCTTGATACTGCAAAAGGTACTGAAATCTGTGAATTTCGCTGAGCCAGTTCCAGAACACACCCCTTCAGGTTCAGATAAGGCTGCTGATACTGCCCCATTCCATAGATCTTTTCCTCATCGTTACTTTCAAATTTCACATTCAGACTGAATTCACTGCCGCCAATAACACCTTTCCATTCTCTGTTCACAACTTTCAGACAGCGGCTTTCCCTGCACAGTGTTCCATCATAATTTCTAAAATATTCCCGGAGAAATTTCTCCCCATCCCGAAAGAAAGTAATAACCCCTGCAAAATTTACCACCGCCCTGATCCTTCCGTTGGTAATGGAAGCAATCGGCTTCTGATCGATAGTTCCGTCTCCGACCCAGTGATCCTCCATTCCTATTTCCACAACTGCTTCTTCAGATTTCACGTTCTCCGTGAGAGCCCAGTCCTGATCTGTAAACTCAGGAAGCTTGGTGACACGTACACGGAGGGAATCCTTTCCCCATGCTTCAATACGAAGAGTTTCACCATTATGATACGCAACCAGTACTCCATCTTTATTTTCAAACTGCATATTCCCTCTCCTTTTTTGATCTCTGTAGTAGTTTTTTTATGATAATTGTATTATACTGATTGCATACAAAAAATACTTGATATTTTTTTACTGTTTCTAACACAATTTTGCCATATTAAAGAAAGTGAGAAAAGAAATGAAATCCGAAATAAATGATCACGATTTTACAATGATTCATGAGGCCATACCTCATGGCGATTTACGTTTTCATATTATGCTGCATGAATTTACTTCTGATTTGTCCAGATCAGAACGTGTCAGCTCTCACTGGCATGAAGAATATGAACTGCTTGTGGTTACAGATGGTCAGGGAAGTGCCCATATAAATAACCGCCGTTTTGAGATCAGGCAGAAAGATATATTATTTATAAATTCAGGGAATGTCCATTCTCTATCAGCAGAACCCGGAATTCCTCTTGTTTTTTATGCAATAGATTTTGGACGTGAGCTGATCAGCAGCTATGGAAATGACGATATTCAGCAGAAATATATGAACAGCCAGATTTCAGAAGAACTTATTTTCCGTGACCATTTTCGGTCCGGAGAGCCTTCCTGGGAAAAAATTTTTCCTCTGCTGGATGAGATTCGCAGTCAGTATATTATGAAGGAAACGGGCTTTGAACTGCTGATCAAATCCGATCTTCTTCGTATCTGGTATTATTTATGTAAAGATCCGGCAACCGCAGTGCCTTCATCTCACAGAAATAATGATGCAAAAATTATTCTGATTAAAGAAATTCTGCAGTATATCCAAAAAAATTACGGCAGAAGTCTCACTCTGCAGGAACTTGCTTCACGGTTCCACATGAGTGAGGGACAGTTCTGCCGTTTTTTTAAATCACAGGTGAATATGACTGCTATTGAATACCTGAATTATTACCGCATCGGTGCTGCATGTGATATGCTCCGGGACAGTGCTTCTTCTGTAAGCACTATTGCACTGAACTGTGGATACAATAACATCAGTTATTTTAACCGGAGTTTCCGTAAATATATGCACTGTACTCCCAAAGAATACAGAGAGAGAATTACTTCTCTTCCATCACACTCATATAAGCCGGACGAATGATCTTATCTGTGCAGATCAGCTCTTCGATTCTGTGAGCACTCCAGCCTACGATTCTGGCTACTGCAAAAATAGCAGTATACAATTCCCTGGGGATGCCCAGCATATCATATACAAAGCCGCTGTAAAAATCTACGTTAGGGCTGACTTTTCTGTGGGTTTTCTTCTCAATCAGTCCCGGTGCGATTTTTTCTATATTTTCATATAGTCCGAGGTCTTTCTCCCGGCCTTTTTCCTTTGCCAGCTGTTCTACATAATATTTAAAGACTCTTTCTCTTGGATCAGACAAAGTATACACTGCATGGCCCATTCCGTAAATCAGTCCTTTTTTATCAAAGGCCTGTTTTCCGATTATTTTTTCAAGATATGCGGCAATCTCTTCTTCATCTGAATAGTCTTTTACATTTGCCCTGATGTCATCCATCATTTCCATAACTTTAATGTTGGCGCCGCCATGCTTGGGACCTTTCAGTGAGCACATGGCTGCTGCCATAGTTGAATAGGTATCCGATCCGGATGAAGTTACTACTCTCGTGGTAAAGGTGGAATTATTTCCTCCTCCATGCTCCATATGGAGGATCAGTGCAGTATCAAGAACCTTGGCCTCCACAGGTGTATATTTCTGGTCAGCACGCATCATCATAAGAAGATTTTCTGCTGTGGAAAGAGACGGATCCGGATTATGTATAAACATACTTTTTCCCTTTTCATAATGGTTATATGCGTTATATCCATAAACCGCCATAAGAGGAAATTCACTGATCAGCTGGATACACTGGCGAAGAGAATTGCTCACACTGATATCTTTGGCATTTTTATCATAGGAAGCCAGGGTGAGAATACTTTTGGTCATAGAATTCATAATATCTTCAGAAGGTGCTTTCATTATCACATCTCTGGTGAAGTTGGTAGGAAGGATTCTGCACTTCCCTATAATCTGCCGGAATTTCTTCTCCTCCTCTTCAGAAGGAAGTTCACCCATGAGAAGCAGATAGGCTATTTTCTCAAATCCCATCTCATCTTGTTTCAAAGAGCCGATCAGTTCTTCCACCCTGTATCCTCTGTACCACAGCTCTCCATCGCAGGGTACTTTTCTGTCGCCTTCGATCCGTGAGGAAACAATTTTGGAGATCCTGGTAAGACCGGTAAGTACTCCGTTTCCATTTTCATCCCGAAGTCCTCTGTTCACTCCATATTCATCAAAAAGCCGCTGATCAATGAAGTCGTTTTTCCGGCAGATTTCTTCATTATGCTTTATATATTCAATCATCGATTTCTTCTGAAGTGCCATAATTATCCTCCTCCATTTCTTCAATTTCGCTGCTCATAACAGTATCCAGCTGTTTCATCAGTTGAAGCAGATCTATAAGATTCTGTTTTCCAAACTTTCTGATTACTTTTTCATAAAATTCTTTCAGGATGGTTTCCTGCTCATCCAGTAATTTCCTTCCGGTTTCTGTAATAGTCACGTATGTGCCTTCACTGCCGTTTCCGTCATGGGACCAGAGAAGAAGTCCCCGGTCTTTCAGACTGCCTGCCATTTTTGAAGTCTGCCGGATGGTAAGCTGCATTTTTTCCGCAAGGTCTTTCAGATAAGATCTGCCGGAATAAATCGAGGATTTGTCACATTCATAAGCAATGGTATGCAGGGCAATATATTCCGGAATAGTCATCTTGCTGAAAAGATTACGAATGGTACCTTTATTCATCAGATAACGACGGTATGTGAGTTCATTGGTAAGCTCTGTGATTTCTCTTGTTTCCAGTTTGTCTGTCTGTTCCATATGTCTCCTCCTGTGATAATCTTATATACAAAAGTGGAGATGACTTTATTGTCATCTCCACCCTCCAGTGACCTTCAAGACTTAAGATCAATACATCTCTTCCTGTGGCTGTGCCTGTGGAGCAGCCTCTTTAATATCTGCTACAGCTGCTTCTGTAGTAAGCAGTGTTGCTGCAACACTTACTGCATTTGCAAGAGCATTCTTTGTTACTTTGACAGGATCAATGATTCCTTCTTTTAACATATCCACATAGGATTCGCTTACAGCATCGAATCCAATTCCTTCTGCGCTTTCTCTGACTTTATTAATTACTACTGCACCATCCAGTCCGGCATTCTCCACAATTGCGAAAAGCGGAGCTTCCAGAGCTTTGGCAACGATCTGTGCACCTGTCTTTTCATCACCTTCCAGAGTATCAGCAAGCTCTTCTACCTTCTTCTGCACATGGATGTATGCAGATCCACCGCCACAGATAATACCTTCTGCTACAGCTGCTCTTGTTGCATTCATTGCATCTTCCATACGGTATTTGGCTTCTTTCATCTCTGTCTCTGTAGCCGCACCAACACGAATAACAGCAACGCCGCCGCCTAATTTTGCTACACGGTTCATCAGTTTCTCTTTATCATAATCAGAGGTTGTCTCTTCCATCTGTTTCTTGATAAATGCAATACGTGCTTCAATATCTTCTTTCTTGCCTTCTCCGTCTACGATAGTGGTATTTTCTTTTGTAACCTTAACGGATTTAGCCCGTCCCAGCATATCCATTGTTGTATCTTTTAACTGAAGTCCAAGTTCATCTGTAATAACCTGTCCGCCTGTCAGTGCTGCGATATCCTGAAGCATTTCTTTTCTGTTATCGCCAAAGCCAGGAGCTTTTACTGCTACAACCTTTAAGGTTCCTCTCAGTCTGTTTACGATAAGAGTAGTAAGCGCTTCTCCTTCCACATCTTCAGCAAGGATCAGAAGTTCTTTTCCTGCTCTCATAACATTTTCCAGAATTGGGAGGATGTCCTGAATATTGGAGATCTTCTTATCTGTCAGAAGGATGTATGGTTCATCCATATTAGCTACCATTTTTTCCTTGTCATTGCACATATATCCGGAAAGATAACCATTGTCAAACTGCATTCCTTCTACTACATCGGTTTCTGTCTTCATGGTCTTGGATTCCTCAATGGTGATTACACCATTTTCTCCAACCTTCTCCATAGCATCTGCAATCATTTCGCCTACTTCTTCACTGCCTGCGGAAATAGCGGCAACTTTTGCGATATGCTGTTTGCCTGTTACAGGATGGCTCATTTCTTCCAGAGCATCAATAGCCACATCAGCTGCCTTCTTCATTCCTTTTCTCAGAATAATGGCATTGGCGCCGGCTGCAATGTTTTTCATTCCCTGGTTTACAAGTGCCTGTGCCAGAACTGTTGCAGTTGTAGTTCCATCTCCTGCAATATCATTAGTCTTGGTTGCAACTTCTTTCAGAAGCTGTGCGCCCATATTCTCATAACGGTCTTCCAGTTCAATTTCCTTCGCAATGGTAACACCATCATTTGTAATAAGCGGTGTACCATAAGACTGATCCAGAACAACATTTCTACCTTTCGGTCCAATTGTTACCTTTACAGTATCTGCCAGTTTATTTACACCAATCTCCATTTTCTTTCTTGCATCAATATCGTAATTAATATCCTTTGCCATGATAAATTCCTTCTTTCCTGATTCTGTATGTAAAATTATTCAACAATTGCAATAATGTCATCCTGGCTTACAATGATGTATTCTTCATCATCAAGTTTCACTTCAGTTCCTGAATACTCAGAGTAAATAACTTTATCTCCTTCTTTTACCTGCATTGCAACTGTCTTACCATCTTCTGTTTTTCCCGGTCCCACAGCGATTACTACTGCATCCTGTGGTTTCTCCTTGGCGCTGTCCGGAAGAATAATACCAGACTGTGTCTTCTCTTCTGCTTCCTGTTTCTGTAATACAACCTTGTTTCCTAATGGTCTTAATTTCATAATAGAACCCGCCTTTCTTATCAGCACTCTTTTGGTTTGAGTGCCAGACCTTGTTTAAAAAATAAATACTTCCCTGGAAGCATTTATTTAATATTGAACTATTTATTTTTAAAGCATTATAGCACCATTAAATTATTTGTCAATAGCTTTTTTACGGTTTATAGCAATTTTTCGATATTTTTTTTAATTTTTAAAGAAACTGACCGGAATGTATCAAGTTCCTCATCGGATATCCCATCAAAAATGGCACTGTTTACCTCTTCCCGTCTTTTTGTCATTTCTTCAATGATCTCTTTTGCAGAATCCAACACCTCATAATGGATGTATCTCCTGTCGTCCTTATCAGGAATAGCGGCAATGAAACTTCGCCTGCACAGACTGTCCACCGCCTGGGAAATATGTCCACGGTTCATGGTCAACTGATAATGAATATCCGTTGAAGTATTATGACCATTACACCTGGAAAGAAAATAGAGAATTTCCAGTTCGGCCTTTTTCAGATCATATTTCCGGCGCAGCTCTGCGCTCTGTTCATCCAGTAGTTTCTTAAACTGTCCTCCCTGAAGGATTGATTCTATTTGTCCGTCCATATTATCT
>JAQYGS010000180.1 GCA_028722515.1 Clostridia bacterium
CGGGAAGCCACATATTGGAAATACCTATGAAGTTGTTCTGGCAGATGCCATTGCCCGTTACAAAAGACAGCAGGGGTATGATGTATTTTTCCAGACCGGAACTGATGAGCATGGCCAGAAGATTGAGCTGAAAGCAGAAGAAGCAGGCGTGACACCCAAGGAATATGTTGATAATGTGTCCGGCGAAATTAAGAATATATGGGATCTGATGAACACTTCCTACGATAAATTCATCCGTACTACGGATGAAGATCATGAGAAGCAGGTGAAGAAGATCTTTAAGAAAATGTATGCCAAGGGAGATATTTACAAGGGATATTATGAGGGAATGTACTGTACTCCCTGTGAATCCTTCTTTACGGAATCCCAGCTGGTAGATGGCAAGTGTCCTGACTGTGGACGCCCCTGTGTTCCCGCAAAGGAAGAGGCATATTTCTTCAAAATGAGTAAATATGCAGACAAATTGATCGATTATATCAATACCCATCCGGATTTCATTCAGCCGGAATCACGGAAGAATGAAATGATGAATAATTTCCTTCTTCCTGGTCTTCAGGATCTGTGTGTATCCAGAACATCCTTTAAGTGGGGAATTCCGGTAGATTTTGATCCCAAGCACGTGGTGTATGTATGGCTTGATGCTCTGACAAACTATATCACGGGTATTGGATATGATTGTGACGGTGAAAGTTCTGAGCAGTTTAAGAAATACTGGCCGGCAGATCTTCATCTGATCGGTAAGGACATTATCCGTTTCCATACTATTTACTGGCCGATTTTCCTTATGTCACTGGATCTGCCTCTGCCTAAGCAGGTATTTGGTCATCCATGGCTGCTTCAGGGAGACGGTAAGATGAGCAAATCCAAGGGAAATGTAATCTATGCAGATGAGCTGGTAGATTTCTTCGGAGTAGATGCAGTCCGCTATTTCGTGCTTCATGAGATGCCATTTGAGAATGATGGCGTGATTACCTGGGAGCTTATGGTAGAGCGTCTTAACTCTGATCTTGCCAATACTCTGGGAAATCTTGTGAACCGAACAATTTCAATGTCCAATAAGTACTTTGGCGGTATTGTGGAAAATAAAGGTGTTTCAGAGCCGGTGGACGAAGATCTCAAGTCTTTCATCCTTTCAATTCCAGGTAAAGTGGATGAGAAAATGGAGAAGCTTCGTGTGGCAGATGCCATTACGGAGGTATTTTCCCTGTTTAAGCGCTGCAACAAATATATTGATGAGACTATGCCGTGGGTACTTGCACGTGAGGAAGATAAGAAAGATCGTCTGGCTACGGTTCTTTACAATCTGGTGGAAGGTATTACCATTGGTGCGGTTCTTCTGAAATCCTTTATGCCGGATACATCAGAGAAGATTCTTGCTCAGCTTAATGCAGCAGACAGAAGTCTTGAGGAATTAAAGACATTCGGACTGTATCCTTCAGGAAACAAAGTGACGGAAAAACCGGAAATCCTTTTTGCCCGTCTTGACTTGAAAGAAGTTATGGAAAAGGTAGAGAAGCTTCATCCGCCAAAAGAAGAGGCTCCTGTTCAGGAGGAGAAAAAAGAAGACGCTATCGATCTTGAGGCGAAACCAGAGATCACTTTTGATGATTTTGAGAAGCTTCAGTTCCAGGTTGGAGAGATCATTGCCTGTGAGGAAGTGAAGAAATCACGCAAGCTTTTATGTTCACAGGTTAAGATCGGAAACCAGGTTCGCCAGATCGTATCCGGGATCAAGGCTCATTATTCAGCGGAGGAAATGGTGGGAAAGAAGGTAATGGTAGTTACCAACCTGAAACCTGCCAAACTTGCAGGAATTGTAAGTGAGGGAATGATCCTCTGCGCAGAAGATGCTCAGGGCAATCTTTCTCTTATGGTACCTGAGAAAGAGATGCCTGCAGGTGCAGAGATCTGCTGATATACTTTTTAAGATATGATCATTGATATGCTCTTTTTTAGGCAGACAGGATAAATGAATCCTGTCTGTTTAGGGAGAGCATATTTTATATCACAGAAACTCAGGAGGTGAAAATATGGAGGGCAGGCTGAATCATTTTGACGAGAACGGAAATGCGATCATGGTGGATGTTTCCGGGAAGGATGTTACATACAGGACAGCAGTGGCCACAGGAGAGATTCATGTGGGAGATGCTATTATGGATGCTGTGAAAGAAGGATCTGTAAAAAAAGGTGATGTGCTTGGAGTTGCCCGTGTGGCAGGCATTATGGGGGTAAAAAAAACATCAGAGCTGATTCCTATGTGTCATCCCCTTCCCATTCAGAAATGCGCTGTGGACTATGAGCTTGAAGAGGAGAAAGGCATTATCCGTGTATTCTGCACAGTGAAAACTCAGGGGAAGACCGGAGTGGAAATGGAAGCACTGACCGGAGTCCAGGTGACACTTCTTACAATCTACGATATGTGTAAAGCAATTGATAAACATATGGTAATGTCAGATATCCATCTGGTGGAAAAGACAGGAGGAAAAAGCGGAGATTTTCTGTTTGAGCAAAAATAAAGCGAGAAAAAGAGGGAAAGAAAATGAAAAGAGTAGCGATAATTACATCAAGTGATACAGGTTACCGGGGAGAAAGGGAAGACTTAAGCGGTCCCATGATCCGTGAGATCGTGGAGAAGCATGGCTATGAAGTAGTTTCTATGGATATTCTTCCTGATGACAGGCAGATGCTGTCAAAGAGAATGGCAGAGATAGCAGATAATGGTCAGGCGGAACTGCTTCTTACAACAGGTGGAACAGGTTTTTCACCCAGAGACGTTATGCCGGAAGCCACAGAGGATGTGGTTGACAGAAGGGTACCCGGAATCCCGGAAGCCATGCGTGCTTACAGCATGACCATTACGAAACGTGCCATGTTAAGCCGGGCAACGGCAGGAATCCGGAAAAAAACACTGATCATTAATCTTCCGGGCAGCCCAAAAGCTGTGAAGGAGAGCCTGGAATATGTGATAGATGCTCTGGGACATGGCATTGAAATTATGACAGGAGAAGCCGGAAACTGTGCAGGATAAGTATTATGATCTTTTGACCTCAATATCTAATATATAAAGGAAAACAAAAAAATGGGAAAAGTAATAGCAGTATGTACAAGTGAAGTAAAGGGAACGCAGAAAAAAAGCGTTCCTCAGATAGAATTAATCGAAGACTGGGGAATTAAAAACGATGCCCATGCAGGTAAATGGCATCGGCAGGTCAGTCTTTTATCTTATGAGAAAATTGAAGAATTCCGGGCAAAAGGTGCAGAGGTGGAAGATGGAGCATTTGGGGAGAATATAATCGTACAGGGGATTGATTTTGCTGCTCTGCCCGTTGGAACCAGATTTGAATGTAATGATGTGATTCTGGAACTGACACAGATTGGGAAGGAATGTCACAGTGGCTGTGCTATTTATAAAAAAATGGGTGTATGCATTATGCCTAAGCAGGGAGTTTTTACCCGGGTATTACATGGCGGCACTATCCGGCCGGGGGATGAGCTGACTATATTGAAACAGGAGAATGAGAACGAATGATTGTAGATACACATGCACATTATGATGATGAAGTCTTTGATCCAGACAGAGAAAAGTTACTTGGATCTATGCAGGAGAACGGAATCGAAAAGATAGTGAATGTCTGTGCTTCCGTAGATGGATTAAATGATACAGTAAAACTAATGGAAGAGTACTCTTTTATCTACGGTGCTGTGGGAGTCCATCCGGATGATGCAGGCAAAATGACACAGGAAACACTGGATGAGATCAGGCGCCTGTCCTGCCTGGACAAAATGGTAGCCATCGGAGAAATCGGTCTGGACTATTACTGGCATAAAGAAGACGAGGAGCACAAGATACAGCAGGAAATGTTTCGTGCTCAGATGGATATTGCCAGAGAGCAGAAGCTTCCTTTTATGATCCACAGCAGGGATGCCGCACAGGATACCATGGATATTGTAAAAAAATATATGAATAAAGGCATGTATGGGGGTATCATCCACTGTTTCTCCTACAGCAGGGAGATTGCCCGGGAATATCTGAATATGGGACTGTATCTTGGAATAGGCGGTGTTGTTACATTTAAAAATGCAAAGAAGCTGAAAGAGACAGTCCTGTATGCGCCCCTGTCGCAGCTTGTTCTTGAAACGGACTGTCCCTACATGTCCCCGGAACCTAACCGTGGAAAAAGAAATTCCTCGTTGAATCTGCCATTTGTAGCCAAAGCTATTGCAGAAATTAAGGGAATCACTCCGGAAGAGGTTATCTCTGCAACAAGGGAAAATACAAAAAGGCTTCTTGGAATTTAATTGCTTTCCACAATTTCTCCGGTAGTCTTATCAATCATATTGCCATCCCAGTCAAATCTTACATTCAGAAGATTGGAGCCTGTTGAAGGCTCTACATTCATAGACATAACTTCCTCATATCTGGCTTTCAGGTTCTCAAGCGTAAATTCATCACCGATCAGGTCTCTTACGCTGTGTCTGGAAGCTAGATCTTCTGTATAATCTTCCAGCATATAAGGACCATATTCCCCATCCTCAAAGTTGTAATGCATAACCATAGGTTTTACTTCAGGATCCAGAATATCAATGGTTGTTTCCCCATGCAGTACAGTTTTCTGTATGGTAAATGATGCCATACCCTCCAGAAGCTCGGGAAGCTCCTGCTGAGTAGATACGAAGTTTCCCAGTGAGTAGAATATAAGGGTGCTGTTTCCCTGATCATCAGAAAGACGGCCATAAGGCTGCAGGACATGGGGATGTCCGCCAATGATCACATCCACACCCTGCTGCATGAGAAAAGTCGCCCATTGTTTTTCATATTCACTGGGCATAGAGTCATCTTCTGTTCCCCAGTGAGCAACAAAGATGACACAGTCACTGATCTCTTTTGCTTTTTGTATTGCAGCAGATACTTTTTCTTTATCGAAAATATCAATCATAAATTCATTGCCTTCTCCGGCTCCTGAATTGTTGGTTCCGTATGTATAATCCAGAAAGGCAATGGTAATACCGTTTACTTCTTTTGTCTTGATGGAATCTGCATCTTCCTGAGTAGGATGGATGCCAAGCACGGGAATCTCCGGATAATTGGTATTCCAGAACTGGAAAGTCTGTTCCATATCATCAAGGCCATAATCATCCACATGATTGGTAGCTGATTCAATTACATCAAACCCCGCTTTGACAATAGCATCTCCAACCTCTGAAGGTGTAGCGAAAGAAGGGTAGGTGCTCACACCGTCATGATCCGTGGTCAGAACCGTTTCCTGATCAATGAGAGCCACATCTGCCGCCTGAATCTGGTCAAGGACGTGAGTGTATATATGATCATAGTTCCATACACCGGAATCATTTTCTCCCGATTCATACAGCTTGCTGTGATACAGGTTATCACCTACTGCTATGACACTGGCTGTGGAAATCTGAGGGGTATTGGCTATTTCTTCCGCCTTTTTCTCAGTAAGAGCCGTTGCCTCTGCGGCTTCTTTTTTCGGTCGGGTGATCAGATTATAATCAATCTGGTGAATTAGCAGGAAAAGCACGAGCAACACTAAAACAGAGCAAAATAAACTGATTCTGGAGTTGCTTTTTTCTTTAAAATTAAGTGGAATATTATTTTTTTTCATAGTAGGTTTCCTTAACTGGACTGTATAAATGAAATTTGTTTTGTATCAATCTGATTATTATACCAAATTTTTCTGGTTAAAGAAATGATTATAGAAAAATTTTTCTTAAAAAAGTTTTGAATAGCAAATTAAATTAGTGTATAATATAACATGATACCAAGGTCAAAAGGTCATAAACCACGTTGTGCTTGCACAATAGTGGTTTTATGACTTGTTGACCCGCCCCAAATGAGGATAAAAGTGGGACGTATGTTCCACGATATCCGAATTCGGGGCAGGATTGTGGGAGTGCGAAGCACGGAACAATCCGTATGGTATCTTTTGACCCCAACATCATAACATTATAGATTTGAGAAGAGAGGAAAGCCGGATGACCCATTATGAAGCAATTAATGATGTGCTGGTAAATCTGTTTAATGAAATCATGGATCTGGAAGAGAGAGCACTGATTACTCCTGAATATAAGGATATTTCAGTGAATGATATGCATATCATAGATGCTGTGGGAATCCAGGAACAGAAAAATATGTCTTCTGTGGCCAGAGCTCTTGGAGTGACAGTGGGTACACTTACGACTGCTATGAATAATCTTGTTAAGAAGGGCTATATATACCGGACTCGCAGTCAGAAAGACAGGAGAGTGGTACTTGTTTCACTTTCGGAGAAAGGAGAGAAGGCCTATTATCATCATAAAGATTTTCATGAGAAAATGGTTCTGGCAGTTTTGAAGGATTTAAATGCAGAGGAAACAGAAGTATTGACAGAAGCACTTGTCAAGCTTCAGAAATTTTTCAGAAGTTATCAGAGATAGAAGATCATTTTATGAAATAAGAGGGAGCTGCTTTTTGGCAGCTCCCCTTTTTGTGAAGAATCCAGACCCATATATTTTTTCAGTACAGGAAACTGTACAGGACCTGTTTCCAGAATCTGACGGTGAAATTCCTTCAGATTGAAGGAGTCTCCAAGCTTTTTCTGGCAGGATGTTTTTAAATCCATGAAATTCACATATCCCCAGTAGTATTTCAGATAATTGGAGGGTGTTTCCACAATGTACTGGTATATCTGGCTGGCAGCAGAAGAGTCTGTTATTCCAAAGGCTTTCAGAAAAGCAGCAGTATGTGACTGGTTCCAGCCTCTGTAGTGGATACCGAT
>JAQYGS010000181.1 GCA_028722515.1 Clostridia bacterium
ATGGCCAGAGGTCTGGCAAAGGCAGAAAAAGTTTTTAAAAACGGAACGGTTTTCATTTCCAATACCGGGGAATTTATAAAAGGCGATGTGGCAGTTTCAGATGGGATTGTGATTGGTGTAGGAAATTATAGTGGACTTGAAGAGATAGACCTGGATGGAAAGATTATCTGTCCAGGTTTTATTGACAGTCATCTTCATCTTGAATCAACTCTTGTTACACCGGGAGAACTGGTGCGGCAGGCTGCACAGTGCGGCACAACCACTTTTATAGTAGATCCTCACGAGTCGGCAAATGTTTCCGGCACAGACGGCATTGATTATATTCTGGATCAGACAGAGGACGCCCCTGCCAATGTATATGTTATGATGCCGTCCTGTGTGCCTGCCACTCATATTGATGATAATGGATGTACTCTTACAGCAGGAAAGATGAAGACATATCTTGACAATCCAAGGATTCTGGGTCTGGGGGAAGTTATGGATGCACCGTCTGTAATAAACGGGAATATTTCCATGCATGAGAAGCTTAACCTGTTTCGGAATAAAGTAAAAGATGGGCATGCTCCGTTCCTTGAGGCAGGTGATCTGGCTGCCTATGCGCTTGGGGGAATCAATACGGATCATGAGTGCGTGGACTATGAATATGCTATGGCAGAGGCCAGAAACGGTATGCAGGTTCTGATCCGGGAAGGCAGTGCTGCCAGGAATCTGGATGCGATTGTTAAAGGAATTGTGGAGCATCATACCGATACATCATCTTTCTGCTTCTGCACGGATGATAAACACATTGAGGAGATACGCAGGGAAGGACATATTAATTACAATGTAAAGCGCGCGGTAAGTCTGGGACTTCCGGTGGAAAAAGCACTTCAGATGGCAACCATTCAGCCTGCCAGATGTTACGGACTGACCCATCTGGGTATGATTGCCCCGGGACATCAGGCAGATTTTGTGATTTTTGACAATGTTACGGATCTGAATGTGGTGGATGTATATCATGCCGGGAAGAAGATCATCCGGGATGAGAAGATAGAATTAAAGCCTTGTCCCCCTGCACTTAAGAACACTGTACATGTTTCAGGATTTACTGAAGAACGGCTTAAACTGAAACATCAGGGAACGAAGGCGCATGTGATTCAGATGCTGGAGCATCAGATCGTTACCAGGGATGTGGTGGAAGAAGTTCCATGGAAAGAGACAGATGGGGAAAAATATTTTGTCTCTGATGAGAATTACCAGAAGATTGCTGTGATTGAACGACACAAAAATACGGGTAAAATGGGAGTGGGTATTGTGAAAGGATACGGAATCCGAAATGGTGCCATTGCCTCCAGCGTATCCCACGATTCCCATAATATCATTGTGGTAGGGGATAATGATCACGATATGGTACTTGCTGTAAAGGAACTGATACATACTCAGGGAGGTTACGCTCTTGTAAATAATGGTAAGATTTACGGTACACTTCCTTTGCAGGTAATGGGACTTATGAGTGATGCAGGATATGAAAATGTGAATGAAGCTCTTTCAAGGATGATTCCGAAAGCTCATGAAATGGGAATCCCGGAAGGTTTTGATCCATTTATTACTTTATCCTTCATGGCCCTTCCGGTTATACCTGAGATCAGGGTAACTCCCAGAGGAATTTATCTGACAGAACAAGACCGTATGCTGGCAAATCCGTTCCACAATTAACAGAAAAATTTTATTTTGATTTTTCCAGTGTGAAGATAAATTCAGTGCCCACTCCCGGGGTACTGATCACATCAATGTTTTGTTTATGAGCATTGATAATCTCTTTAACAATGGAAAGTCCAAGTCCGGTGCCCTTGCGGTCTTTACCGCGGGAGGCATCGCTCTTGTAGAAGCGGTTCCAGATTTTTGGAAGATCCTGTTTGGAAATTCCGGTTCCATGATCTGTTACTGATACAAAGACTTTTCCATTTTTCTCAGTCGTTTCCATTTCTATGGAAGAATCATCATTGCTGAATTTGATCGCATTATCCAGAAGGTTATATAATACCTGCTGGATCTGTTCCAGATCAGCCCGGACATATAATTCCTTTCCGCAAAGAAGAAGTTCCAGTCTGATTCTTCGCTTCGTACAGATTCCCTCAAAAGCGGCTGCGGTATTTTTTATGGTATCATTAATATCAAAACGATGGATATGCATCATTCTTTTCTTTACGTCCAGCTCATTTAAGGTGAGAAGGCTTCGGGTGAGTTTTTCCAGACGTTCGGATTCAAAAGCAATGATTTTCAGATAATGTTCCTGCCTTTCAGGAGGAATAGTTCCATCCAGTATGGCATTTACATATCCTTTTATGGAGGTAAGGGGAGACCGGAAATCGTGGGAGATATTGGAAATGAATTTTC
>JAQYGS010000182.1 GCA_028722515.1 Clostridia bacterium
TTTGGCACCATTTTAAGGTCTGCCACCCCGATTTTATTTGCCACTCTGGCGGCTGCCATTGCTGCAAAATCAGGAATAACCAATATGGCTCTGGAAGGCATTATGCTGTTTTCTGCTTTGTTTGGTGTTATCTTTTCTTCCATTACCCACAGTGCCTGGATGGGACTTTTACTGACTATTGTGATTGGAGCATTGATCGGAGCAATCCTTGCATTTTTTGTTTTAAATTTAAAGACTGATGAGATTCTGGCAGCCATTGCCATAAACCTGACGGCTACCGGAGGAACAGTATTGCTGCTCCTGGCATTTTCCGGTGATCGTGGTGTTTCCTCTTCTGTTCGAAGCGTGTCCGCACCAAATGTTACCATCCCTCTGATCGAAAAGATTCCGTTCATTGGGGATGTACTGTCCGGACAGAATGTACTTACCTGGCTGTCCTTACTGGCAGTTGTGGTGATGCATTTGTTCCTGTATAAAACACCGCTGGGACTGGCCATCCGTTCCGTGGGAGAGAATAAGGATGCGGCAGAATCTGTAGGAATCAATTCCCGGAAGATGCAGTACATAGCCCTTATTATAAGTGGTGCCCTGGCTGCCATGGGAGGCTTCTATCTCTCTGGCGGTTATATGAATATGTTCACCAAAGATATGTCCGGCGGACGTGGATTTATTGCTCTTGCAGCAGCCAGTATGGGAGGAAATACCCCAATAGGCGGTTTCCTGGTATCTCTGTTGTTTGGTCTTGCACAGGCGCTTGCAAATGTTATGCAGCTGACTGCAGTAATGCCATATGAGATCGTCCTGATGGTTCCATACCTTACCACTTTAATTGGTCTGGGTGTTTACTATTATTCACAGAAGAAGAAAAAAGAACGGTTAAGCGGTAAATAATTAATGACATGTAAAAAGGGCTTCTTTTAAAGAAGCCCTAAATTTTCAAATTCTCTGTCATCCAGCAGTGCTCCCGAGGTTCCTACTACTCTGGAGGAAACAAGGTTAGCTTTCCGGATTGCTTCCGGAAGGGAATCTCCTCTTTTCTGACAGGCAATCACAGAGCCAATATGGGAATCTCCGGCACCGATGGTATCTGCCGGGCTGGTCGGATAAGGTGGAATGACATCTTCTTTTTGACCGTCAAAATAGTAGCAGCCCTTTTCGCCTAAGGTGATGATGACTGTATTGTCTGTCTTTCCATAAAGGTATGCCCCAGCATCAGAAACTGTGGCTCTGCCGCTTACTTCCAAAGCCTCTGTCTCATTGAGATGTAAAATGGGAGAAAGCCGGTACAGCCGTTTTACAAGTGCAGGATCAATAATAGTAAGTCTGGGTCCTGGAGCAAAATAAATATTCAGATCCGGATGTGCCTCCAGAAATTCTATAATATGGATACCGGTGGTTTCCTCAATCTCCAGACCGCAGATGTAGACGGTGTCAATTTCTTCCATAGGAATCAGGTCAAACCATTCTTTCTGAAAGAGATATTCGGCTCCATGGTAGGAGGCGAAGGAACGCTCACCGGTACTTTCTACGAAACAATAGCAACAGCCATTTTCACAGTCAGGAGTGGGAACAGGGGAGACAATGCCTCGCTTTTTCAGCTCTTCCCGCACCAGATTGCCGTAAATTCCTGTTCCTACCGGTGAGAATAAAATATAAGGGACACAAAAGTGGCGGATGGAGTCGGAAACATTGTAGGCACAGCCACCTAAAGACATATGCTGGCTTCTTACGTGGACATCCTCCCCGGTTCTGGGAAGATGATCAACCATGTTTACAATGACATCCACAACCGTTGAACCGATAACAAGTACTTTTTTCATAAGTGAATCTCCTTATCTTTAAGGAATATTTTAATGAATTTATGCTAACATAGTTTTAGTGCTCTTGCAATAAAAAAAGCAGAAAGGGGGAAATTACCTTGATCTTATTAAAAGATGCTTCGCTTATAAATGAAGAAGCAGATTGTATTCAACATAAGGATGTGCTGATCAGTGACGGGAAAATTCAGAAAATTTCCGATACAGGAACAGACACAATGCAAACGGATGAAGTTATTGACTGTTCCAGATATTACGTCAGTCCGGGCCTTCCCAACCTACATGTTCACACGGCAATGAATATTTTTAAGGGGATTGCTGAAGATGTGACTTCTGATGCCTGGTTTAATGAGATGATCTGGCCATATGAGAGTAAAATGACTGATGCTGATATTTATGCGGGAACTCTTCTTGGAATTGCTGAGATGATCAATAATGGAGTTACTGTTTTTGCAGACCATTATTTCGGAGAAGAGCAGGTGTTAAGGGCAGTTAAAGAAACCGGGATTCGTGCTGATCTTGCACCTACTGTTTTCGGGTCTGCTCCGGAATTTCCAGAGCGTCTGGCACAGGTATCTGAATTTATAACTGCTCACAGAAAGGATTCAGACCGGGTGGCCTTTCATATGGGACCTCATGCAGATTATACCTGTCCGGAGCCCACTTTGGGAAAAATCGTAGATGAGGCAAAAAAACTGGATCTTCCCATTCATCTTCACCTGGCGGAGGAAGAAGGACAGATCGTCCGTGCAAGAAAAGAGACAGGCCTTACTCCTTTTGGAATCCTTAAAAGAGCGGGCGGATTTGATCAGAAAGTGCTGGTGGCGCATGGACTGTGGATCGAAGAGGAAGACCTGCAATATTTAAAGGAAGATACATGGTTTGCTTTCTGCCCCAAAACCTATATGAAACTGGCATCGGGGAAGGGTGGATTTTTTCAGCACTATAACCGGTTAAATTACAGCTTTGGCACTGACGGTGCGGCAAGCTCCAATACATTAAATCCCATGGAACAGGCAAGGCTTCTGGGACTTTTGGGAAAATTTGAGGGGATGGATGCCACAGCCTTTGACGCAAAAACACTTTGGAAACATATGATGGCAGGTCACAGGGCATTTCCGTTTGAAACAGGATATCTGAAGGAGGGATCTCCTGCGGATCTTATTATCTGGGATTTATTTGACATGGATACATTCCCATTTTACAGTCCTGTTTCAAGCATTCTCTACAGCAGTAACAGCCAGAATGTAAAATACACTATGGTTGCAGGAGAATTCCTAAAATATGACGGGAAACTGAAAATGGATACAAAAGCTCTCATGGAAGAGGGCGAACGTCTTCAGACTGACCTTCTTAAAAGAGGTAAAGGCAAGGCGGAGATATTTTTCTGATATTATTAATTTTGTCTGCTCATGCAGACAACAGGATGAATCATAAAACAGGAGGTAATAAATATGTGTATTCCAACACCACACAATAATGCAAAAAAAGGAGATATTGCAAAAAAGGTTCTCATGCCGGGCGATCCGCTGCGTGCGAAATATATTGCAGAAACATATCTGGAAAATCCGGTTTGTTTTAACACAGTGCGCAACGTTTTAGGCTATACCGGAACCTATAAGGGACAGGAAGTTTCTGTTATGGCAAGCGGAATGGGAATGCCGTCTATTGGAATTTACAGTTATGAGCTTTATAATTTCTATGACGTGGACAAGATTATCCGTATTGGTTCAGCAGGAGCCCTGCAGGATGATGTGAATGTAATGGACGTTATTATCGCAATGGGTGCATGTACAGATTCCAATTATGGAAGTCAGTACAACCTTCCGGGAGTTTTCGCTCCCACTGCAAGCTATGAACTGGTCGCAAGGGCTGTAGAGGTTGCAAGGGAACAGGGCACTCCGGTTCGTGTAGGAAATGTAGTTTCCTCTGATGCTTTTTACAATGATAATCCCGCCGCATCTGACGCCTGGAAGAAGATGGGAGTTCTGTGCGCGGAAATGGAATGTGCAGGACTTTATTTTAACGCAGCACGTGCAGGAAAACAGGCTTTGGGAATTCTGACCATTTCCGATCACATTTATCGTGAAGAAGCAATTTCCGCAGAAGCACGTCAGACATCTTTTAATAAGATGATGGAGATTGCATTGGGAATCTAAGTATAATTTATCAACAGTATAAAAGAAACCAGATATTTAAATTGAAATGGAGGAAATAAGAATGGCAAATAATTTTGAATACTACTCACCTACAAAAGTGTATTTCGGAAAAGG
>JAQYGS010000183.1 GCA_028722515.1 Clostridia bacterium
TCTGTATGTGATCAGTTGTTTATCAAGATTCATAAAGGGAAGCCTGTTCCGGTTCATAAGCTTGTAGAGTACGATTCCAAGAGAATAAATATCAACTCTGCTGTCGTATTTCTCACCCTTATACATTTCCGGAGCCATATAAGAATAAGTTCCCTTCTTGGAAAAACTTCCCATGGATCTCTCCAGCTCCCGGGCAATTCCGAAATCTCCCAGCTTGAAATCTCCAAATCTTGATACAAATATATTTTCAGGTTTAATATCCCTGTGTATGATATTGATCTTCCCACAATATTCCAGTGCCTTGCTCAGATCCATGCCAAGTTTGAGGACTTCTTTCTCTGTAAGCTGTTTGCCTGCACAATATTCTGTAAAACTCATAAGATATTCCATCCGGATGGAAATCTCCCATCCTATGGCATCCAGATATTCTATTACTTTGAAATCCTCTACAGAAACAATATGAGAATTACCCCGAAAGTACTCCATGGTGCTGATTTCCTGAGTGCATTCTTCAACAAGATTCCAGAAATAGTCTCTTGCAGAACGGTCACTTCCCGTTTCGGATCGAACACTATTGAATTCACTCTGGCTGGATGGGATGTTAATAATCTTTATGGCAGAATAAAAAGACTTCCCACATTCTGTACGCTGGGCTTTATAAACTTTTCCAAAAGATCCTTCTCCGATCTTCTCTGTGATTTTCCACTCCGGCCATGCGGAAACCGGCAGTTCTCTGTCCATGTCGCACCTCCTGTTCTTTTTTTACCATTATAACAGAAAAATAATTATGTCTGTATTTTTATCTTTTGATTCCCACATCATTTTATACGAATAAAACGCCCCGGCAGTTACAAACTGCCAGGGCAGACCTTACGGTAAATTATTCATTATCATCTTCTGTGTCCTGTTCGTCAGAAACATCCTGATCAATCTCCTCATCTTCCTGCGGAAGATCGTCTTCCAGAGTAATCATTTCATCCAGATCTGATTCGTCCTTAGGAAGCTCTTCGGATTTTTTCTCTTCTTCCTCGATAACTATGCTCTCGGATTCTGGCATAACTGTATCCAGCTTCACTTCTCTGTATCGCTTCATTCCAGTACCTGCCGGAATCAGTTTACCAATGATTACGTTTTCTTTCAGACCAATCAGTGGATCAACTTTTCCTTTAATGGCAGCCTCAGTAAGAACTTTGGTTGTTTCCTGGAAGGATGCAGCTGAAAGGAAGGAATTGGTAGCAAGAGATGCCTTTGTAATACCCAGCATCACCTGCTTGCCTTCTGCCGGCTGTTTTCCTTCTTTTTCAAGCTTCTCATTCACTTCCTCAAATTCAAGGAAGTCAACAAGTGTACCAGGAAGGAAATCTGTGTCTCCATTGTCTTCAATTCTGATCTTCTTCAGCATCTGACGTACAATAACCTCAATATGCTTATCGTTGATCTCAACACCCTGCAAACGATATACACGCTGTACTTCACGGATCATATAATCCTGAACTGCACGGACGCCCTTGATTCTCAGGATGTCATGAGGATTGACACTACCTTCGGTAAGCTCATCGCCAGCCTCCAGCTCCTGTCCGTCTGTAATCTTAATACGTGATCCATAAGGAATAAGATAGGTCTTGGAATCTCCAGTCTCAGAATCTGTCACAATAACCTCTCTCTTCTTCTTCGTATCATTAATTACAGCAGTACCTTTAATTTCTGTAATAATAGCAAGACCTTTTGGCTTTCTTGCTTCGAAAAGCTCTTCTACACGAGGAAGACCCTGTGTAATATCTCCACCGGCAACACCACCACTGTGGAATGTACGCATGGTCAGCTGTGTACCTGGCTCACCAATGGACTGTGCGGCAATAATACCAACTGACTCACCAACCTGTACAGGTTCACCGGTAGCCATGTTAGCGCCATAACATTTAGCACAGATACCAACCTTGCATTTACATGTAAGAATGGTACGGATCTTTACTCTGTTGATGGAGCCGCCTGTCTCATTGTCCACGCCCTCTTTCATGATACGTGCTGCACGTTTTGGTGTGATCATATGGTTGGCTTTTACAAGAACTTCACCATCTTTATTCTTGATAGTCTCACATGAGAAACGTCCTGTAATACGTTCCTGAAGGCTTTCAATCTCTTCTTTTCCGTCTGCAAATGCCTTCACATACATACCGGAGATTTCATCTCTGTTCTCACAGCAGTCAGTTTCGCGAACGATAAGATCCTGTGAAACATCTACCAGACGTCTTGTCAGGTATCCTGAATCGGCTGTACGAAGGGCTGTATCGGACATACCTTTTCTTGCTCCATGCGCAGACATAAAGTATTCCAGTACATCAAGACCTTCACGGAAATTAGACTTAATAGGCAGCTCAATGGTATGACCTGTTGTATCTGCCATAAGTCCACGCATACCGGCCAGCTGCTTAATCTGTTTATCAGAACCACGGGCACCGGAGTCAGCCATCATAAAGATATTATTATATTTATCAAGTCCTGACAGCAGTGCGTGAGTAAGCTCATCATCTGTCTTCTTCCAGGTATCCACAACTTCTTTGTAACGTTCTTCTTCTGTAATAAGACCACGTTTGAAGTTTTTGGTAATAAGGTCTACTGTATCCTGTGCCTGCTTGATCATTTCCGGTTTCTGAGGCGGTACCGTCATATCAGAAATAGCAACAGTCATAGCCGCACGTGTGGAATATTTATATCCCATGGCTTTAATAGAGTCAAGAACTTCAGCAGTCTTGGTGGCACCATGAGTATTAATAACTTTTTCAAGGATCTGTTTCAGCTGCTTCTTGCCTACCAGGAAATCGATTTCCGGAAGAAGCTCATTTCCAGGAACAGTTCTGTCCACAAATCCAAGATCCTGAGGAAGAATTTCATTAAAGAGAAAACGTCCCAGAGTAGATTCGATAATATCCGAGATCACTTCCCCGTCAGGCATTGTTTTGGTACAGCGCACCTTAATTCTGGACTGAAGAGTAATTACCTTATTTTCATAAGCAAGAATTGCTTCATTTACACTCTTAAAGAACTTGCCTTCCCCTTTATTTCCAGGTCTTTCCTGAGTCAGATAGTAAATACCAAGGACCATATCCTGTGAAGGAACGGCTACGGGGCCGCCATCAGAAGGCTTCAGCAGGTTATTCGGTGATAGCAGAAGGAAACGACATTCTGCCTGTGCTTCCACTGAAAGGGGAAGATGAACAGCCATCTGGTCACCATCAAAGTCTGCATTAAAAGCAGTACAAACAAGAGGATGCAGCTTAATAGCCTTACCTTCTACAAGAATAGGTTCAAATGCCTGAATTCCAAGACGATGCAGTGTAGGTGCACGGTTCAGCATAACCGGATGCTCTTTAATAACATCTTCCAGCACATCCCAGACTGCCGGTTCAAGCTTTTCAACCATTTTCTTCGCATTTTTTATATTGTGGGAAATTCCCTTGGCAACAAGTTCTTTCATAACAAATGGTTTGAAAAGTTCAATTGCCATTTCTTTAGGAAGACCACACTGATAAATCTTAAGTTCAGGTCCTACCACGATAACAGAACGTCCGGAATAGTCTACTCGTTTACCAAGCAGGTTCTGACGGAAACGTCCGGATTTACCCTTCAGCATATCGGAAAGAGATTTCAATGCTCTGTTTCCAGGGCCAGTAACAGGACGGCCACGACGTCCATTGTCGATCAGGGCATCTACTGCTTCCTGCAGCATTCTCTTCTCATTACGTACGATAATGTCCGGTGCTCCAAGCTCCAGAAGTCTTTTCAGACGGTTATTACGGTTAATGATCCTTCTGTAAAGATCATTCAGGTCAGATGTTGCAAAACGTCCACCGTCCAGCTGAACCATAGGTCTCAGATCAGGCGGAATTACAGGTATTACTGTAAGGATCATCCATTCAGGACGGTTTCCTGATTCACGGAAGGATTCCACAACTTCCAGACGTTTAATGATTCTGGCACGTTTCTGTCCTGTAGCATCCTGCAGTTCTTTCTTAAGCTCTGCAGAATCTTTCTCCAGGTCAATGGCTTCCAGAAGCTCTTTAATAGACTCAGCACCCATTCCCACACGGAATTTGTCTCCATATGCTTCCCGGGCATCCTGATACTCTCTTTCTGTCAATACCTGTTTGTACTGAAGAGGAGTGTCCGCAGGGTCCAGTACGATATAGCTTGCAAAATAAAGCACTTTCTCCAGTGTTCTGGGAGAAATGTCAAGGATCAGTCCCATACGGGATGGAATTCCTTTAAAATACCAGATATGGGAAACAGGAGCAGCAAGCTCAATATGTCCCATTCTTTCCCTTCGGACTGATGATTTGGTAACTTCCACACCACATCGATCACAGACTACACCTTTATAACGTATCTTTTTATATTTTCCACAGTGGCACTCCCAGTCCTTGCTCGGTCCGAATATTCTTTCACAGAACAATCCGTCTTTCTCTGGTTTCAAGGTACGGTAGTTGATGGTCTCAGGTTTTAAAACCTCGCCTCTTGACCACTCTCTGATTTTCTCAGGGGACGCCAGTCCGATCTTGATGGCATCGAAAGTCATTGGCTGATATGTTTCATTGGTATTAGTTGTTTCTGCCATGTATTCTTTCCCCTTTCTCACTCTTCGTCATCATCCAGAGCTTCATCAAGCTCTATGAAATCATCTTCCTCGTCTTCATCTTCATCGATATCAACGAGCTCATCACCCTCAAACTCCTGCTTCGTAAAGCCATGTTTGCTGTAATCTTCATGATCCTGATGTCTTCTGGAATCACCTTCAATGACAGAACGCAGATCTGTATCACCATAATCTACAGATTCCAGAAGCTGTACTTCAGTATTGTCATCTTTCAGGACTTTTACATCAAGAGCAAGAGACTGAAGTTCTTTTAAAAGCACCTTGAAGGATTCAGGAATACCAGGTTCAGGAATATTATCACCCTTGATAATCGCTTCATAGGTCTTTACACGTCCTACCACATCATCAGATTTCACTGTCAGGATTTCCTGTAATGTGTAAGATGCGCCATAAGCTTCCAGAGCCCAGACTTCCATTTCACCGAAACGCTGTCCGCCGAACTGGGCTTTACCACCCAGAGGCTGCTGTGTAACCAGAGAATATGGGCCTGTGGAACGTGCATGGATCTTATCATCAACCAGATGATGAAGTTTCAGATAGTGCATATGTCCAATGGTAACAGGGCTGTCAAAATACTCGCCTGTACGGCCATCACGGAGACGTACCTTTCCATCTCTGGAAATAGGAACACCTTTCCAAACTTCCCTGTGAGCTTTATTTTCATCCAAATACTGCATTACATCCGGTGCAAGAATGTCTTTATATTTTTCACGGAAAACTTCAAAATCTTCTATATTCACATAATCATTTGCCAGTTCCAGGGTATCCTGAATATCCTGCTCATTGGCTCCTGCAAACACAGGAGTAGATACATTAAATCCTAATGCCTTGGCTGCAAGACTTAAGTGAATCTCCAACACCTGTCCTATATTCATACGGGATGGCACACCCAGAGGATTCAGCACGATATCAAGCGGACGGCCGTTAGGCAGGAATGGCATATCTTCAACCGGAAGCACACGGGAAACAACACCCTTGTTTCCATGACGTCCGGCCATCTTATCGCCAACGGAAATCTTTCTCTTCTGTGCAATATAAATACGTACAGACTGATTAACGCCCGGAGACATTTCGTCGCCGTTTTCTCTGGTAAATACCTTGGCATCTACTACAATACCATATTCACCATGAGGAACCTTAAGGGAAGTATCACGTACTTCACGTGCCTTCTCACCGAAAATAGCGCGAAGAAGACGCTCTTCAGCCGTAAGCTCTGTCTCTCCTTTCGGAGTAACCTTGCCCACTAGAATATCACCGGCACGTACTTCTGCACCGATACGGATAATACCGCGCTCATCCAGATCCTTTAAGGCATCATCTCCAACACCCGGAACATCACGTGTAATCTCTTCCGGTCCCAGTTTAGTGTCACGGGCTTCTGCCTCATATTCTTCAATGTGAACGGAAGTGTATACATCATCCATAACCAGTCTTTCACTGATCAGAACGGCATCCTCATAATTGTAACCTTCCCAGGTCATAAAACCGATAAGAGGGTTCTTTCCAAGTGCAAGCTCACCGTTTGATGTAGAAGGTCCGTCTGCGATTACTTCACCGGCTTCCACATGCTCTCCCTGGAATACGATTGGCTTCTGGTTATAACAGTTGCTCTGGTTACTTCTTAAGAATTTTGTAAGATGATAATCGTCCTTTGTTCCATCGTCATTCTTAATACTGATCTCTGTTGATGTAGAACGCAGAACTGTACCTGCTTTCTTCGCTACTACACAGACACCGGAGTCCACAGCTGTTTTTGCCTCCATACCTGTACCTACAACAGGCGCTTCTGTTGTAAGAAGAGGCACTGCCTGACGCTGCATGTTGGATCCCATCAGGGCACGGTTGGCATCATCGTTCTGAAGGAAAGGAATCAGGGCTGTAGCAACAGAAAATACCATCTTAGGAGAAACGTCCATATAATCAAACATCTGGCGTTCATACTCCTGAGTCTCTTCACGAAAACGACCGGATACATTCTTATGAATGAAGTGTCCTTCCTCATCCAGAGGCTCATTGGCCTGTGCTACATGATAATTGTCTTCCTCGTCTGCAGTCATATAAACCACTTCATCCGTTACACGAGGATTCTTAGGATCGGATTTGTCAATTTTACGATAAGGCGCTTCAATAAATCCGTACTGGTTAATTCTTGCATAGGATGCAAGAGAGTTAATCAGACCAATGTTAGGACCTTCAGGTGTCTCAATAGGACACATTCTTCCATAATGAGAATAATGAACATCTCGAACCTCAAATCCGGCACGATCTCGTGACAGACCGCCAGGACCCAGGGCTGAAAGACGTCTCTTGTGAGTCAGCTCACCAAGCGGGTTGTTCTGATCCATAAACTGTGACAGCTGAGAAGAACCGAAAAATTCCTTTACTGCTGCAGTTACAGGTTTTATATTAATAAGGGACTGAGGAGAAATATTCTCCACATCCTGTGTTGTCATTCTTTCACGAACTACTCGTTCCAGTCTGGAGAGACCGATCCTGTACTGGTTCTGAAGCAGTTCTCCTACCGCACGGATACGACGGTTGCCCAGATGGTCAATGTCATCATCATTTCCAAGGCCATATTCCAGATGCATATTATAATTAATGGAAGCAAAAATATCTTCCTTGGTAATATGCTTGGGGATCAGATCATGGATGCTTCTGCGAATAGCTGCGATCCTGTCTTCCAGTGTGTCATTATCTTCCAGAATTTTTTCAAGAGCAGGGTAATATACTGATTCTGTAACACCAATCTCCTTTGGATTCTCTATTTCAGGAAGGAAATGGCGAATATCAACCATCATATTGGAAAGAACCTTGATCTTACGATCCTCTTCTCCCTGGATCCATACGTAAGGAATGGCACTGTTCTGGATAAGATCTGCCATTTCTCTGGTAACAACTGTACCTTTTTCCGCAAGGATCTCGCCGGTAGAAGTATCTACAACATCCTCTGCCAGTTTATGCCCTGTAATTCTCTTATTGAAATGAAGTTTCTTATTAAATTTATAACGTCCAACCTTGGCAAGATCGTATCTTCTTGGATCAAAGAACATTGCATTGATCAGACTCTCTGCGCTCTCCACAGCAAGGGGTTCACCCGGACGGATCTTCTTATACAGTTCAAGAAGTCCCTCCTGATAGTTAGTGGATGTATCTTTGGTGAAACTTGCCAGGATCTTAGGTTCTTCTCCAAACAGATCAATAATCTCTGCATTGGTTCCTACACCAAGGGCACGGATCAGGACTGTAATAGGTACTTTTCTTGTTCTATCCACTCTTACATAGAAAATATCATTGGAATCCGTTTCGTATTCCAGCCATGCACCTCTGTTGGGGATTACAGTACAGGAGAATAACCTCTTTCCAAGTTTGTCATGTGAAATTGCATAATAGATTCCAGGGGAACGCACTAACTGGCTGACAATTACACGTTCTGCGCCATTAATGACGAAAGTACCGGTAGCTGTCATGATAGGTAAATCTCCCATGAAAATCTCATGTTCGTTGATTTCCTCAGTTTCTTTATTAATCAGCCTCACTCGAACCTTCAAAGGTGCGGCGTATGTTGCGTCACGTTCTTTACACTGTTCAATGCTGTATTTTGCATCTTTCTCGTCAAATGTAAAGTCGATAAACTCCAGGCTGAGTTTTCCGCCGTAGTCCGCTATCGGAGAAATATCATCAAAGACTTCTTTAAGTCCCTCATCCAGAAACCACTGATAAGAATCTCTCTGAACCTCTATCAGATTGGGCATCTCCAGGACTTCTTCCTGTCTCTGGTAGCTCATACGCATGCTTCTTCCAGTTTTTACAGAACGAATTCTGTTTTTTTCCATTGACGTTTCACCCCTGTTTTTTCATTATATTTATTATAACATGATTCTTCCTGTCAAAAGACAAGTAGGCACACCTTGCCATAATATAGCATTCTTCACTATATCACAGCAAAATTTGCCTGTCAACCACTTTTTTTATTTTACATACTTAATTTTTGAGCTCTTGCTGTATATCTTGTCTGAATAGCCATTTCCTTTCAGACTGTTTTCAGCATATTTTTTTATGTTGGAATTTTTACATGCAAACCCATAACTATTATTCTTTCGGATCAGGTTTCCACAAGCCGTCACGCCCGTGGAGTCCAGGATCTGTATTCCTTTCCCTTTGTTGGTTCCGCAGTAATTATCTGATATTATTCCATTATTGCACTTTGCGTAGGCCTGTATACCATCTGACTGGTTTCGTGTAACAGTATTGTCTGAAATCTTTGTCGAAGTACAGGACTGAATAAGAATTCCTTTCCCGTTATTCTGTGTAACAGTATTATCTTTTACAGAAATATTGGAACATGACTGCCCGTATATTCCATCTTTTTCTGCTTTCATTACAATGTTTCTTTCCAGTGCAGAGCCACTCGGAATTTTCTGAAACCAGATTCCTCCGCCCTGAGAACAGGATACAGAATTGTCCGAAATCGTAAGTTTCTTTTTTGTCCCAATAGAATCTGACATATAAATTCCAGGTCCTTTTCCTCCTGTAATGTCATTTTCGAGGAACTGAATCTTACTGCATCTTCTTCCGGTAAGACCTATATTGGTCATCTGGTCCGAAGCTCTGAGATTTATATAATTTCCTGTACATTCGCAGCTTCCGGCAATTTCAAAGTAGATACCGTCTCCACTGCCGCTGATCAGGTTATTTTTTACAGTTATCCCTTTTATTGCATATCCTCCTTCAGGAACATTATAGGCTTCTTTCCCCTTATATTCTCCTCCGGAAACCCAGATCCCATAGCTTCTCCATAATTTTCCCTCCACCATGCAGGGATCTGACATAAAGATTCTGTTATCTTCCACGATCACATTCTCACTTTGCTGGTTCTGCTTATTGCTTACCTGCTGTCCATCAAGAAAATAGGTATGCTTTGCATAGATGGAGCGTACATAAACACCTCCTCCCACATTTTTCATAAGGTTATTCTTCACAACAGAGTCCTGATAATTCAGGCACCATACAGCTCTTTTCTTTACATTGGTAAATGTATTATCCGAAATAACAATATTCCTGTATGGCCTGTCAAACATCATGCTGTGGCTTCCTACACCTGCAAAAACGTCATCAAAAACATTATTCTGAATCAGGATATCTTCACATACACTGCCATCAGACACATACTCTGGAAAAATCGACTGGATACAGGAATCTATCTGAATACATTCCTGTCCTCCTTCTTCATATCCTTTCCAATAGCCGCGAAAAGTACAGCCTACGATCTGTGCATGTTTTACGCCGCCCAGCTCTATAAAATGAGACTTCAGGTTATTAAGGAACGTTATATCTTTAATTACTACATTGGTGGCATGACCGATTCTGAAGTCAACAAATCCGCCCTCTTTTTCTTTGTCCTCCACAGATTTATAGTTTGCGTCCCAGGTACCGCCTTCAATGGTTATATTCCGATACCCATCATATCCTCCCACAATATCTTCCGGACTTCCCAGCCGAAGCATTACTTCTTTTCGCGAAGATGTTTTGGTAATAACAGCTCCTGCGGCATACAGAGAAATATTGCTGTATGTGGAAATCGTTCCTGTCAGCTCATAACTTCCCGGAGGAATGATCACTTTATAAGGATGATCATCTGATGCAAGATCTTTAACTTCATAAAGCAGGGAATTAAGCGGAGCTGTAATATCATCTCCGTCTTTAATTTCCAGGATTTTCTCATAGGAGATATCTTCCTTCTCTTCCGGGTTATCATTCACATCCGGAATTTCATCAGAATCAGTTTCGGCACTGCCATCCATAAAAGCAGGAGTTTCTCCATCGCTCCATATTTCATCTGATTTTTCAAATTCTCCTTCTGTAAAAGCACCTTCCTGAAATATGGTTCTGTCAGAGTCCTCAGAATAACCTGACTGAAAGCTTCCAGGTTCTTCCTCTTGTGTTTCGCCGTCTAACTGTTGCTCCATTTCCAGTTCCTTCTGTTTCAGTTCTGCTTCAATCTGATTTAAATTGGAAGCATATGCCGGACTGCACAGGCTGACAGCAAGGATTATGCTTAATATTGTCGCAAAAAATTTCTTTCTCATATATTAATCTTTCTCCATCATACTTCCTGTTACATAAAGCAAAAAAGCAGGAATGTCGGAGACATTCCTGCAATAAGTCTGCATGAAGATAATTATTTAAGGTTAACCTTAGCTCCCTGCTCTTCAAGTTTTGCCTTGATATCTTCAGCTTCAGCCTTGGATGCGCCTTCTTTAACAACCTTCGGAGCACCGTCAACAAGCTCTTTTGCTTCTTTAAGTCCTAAACCGGTTACTTCACGAACAACTTTGATAACTTTAACTTTGTTTGGTCCAACTTCTGCAAGTTCAACATCAAACTCATCTTTCTCTTCTACTGCTTCTCCAGCTGCGCCAGCTGCTGCAACTACAACGCCTGCTGCTGCAGATACGCCAAATTCTTCTTCACAAGCTTTTACTAAATCATTTAACTCTAATACAGATAATTCTTTGATTGCTGCAATAAATTCTTCTGTTGTTAATTTTGCCATTTTAATTTCCCTCCATAAATATTATTTTCATTTAATTTTCTGCGTTTATTCACGCCGGAACTTTTTATTCAGCTGCTGCTGCATCAGCGCCGCCTTTTTCAGCGATCTGATTAAGCACACGAGCAAGATTGGTAATAGGAGACTGGATGCTTCCAAGCAGTTTTCCAAGAAGTTCTTCTCTGGATGGGATTCCTGCCAGTGCCTGAATACCCGCCTGATCATTGTAGTTTCCTTCAACAACACCGGCAACTAACTCTAATGCCGGATATTTCTTAGCATACTTATCCAGGATTCTTGCAGGAGCAGTAGCGTCATCAGCTGAAATAGCCAGGGCGTTTGTTCCATGTAAATGCTGGATCAGTTCTTCACACTGAGTGCCTTCAAAAGCACGATGCATCATAGTGTTCTTATATACTTTATACTGAACACCAGCTTCTCTTAATTCCTTACGTAAAGCTGTATCCTGTTCAACAGTAAGACCACTGTAATTAACAAGAACTACAGATTCTGCATCTTTCACGTTGTTGATAATCTCTTCTACGACCGGTTGTTTAAGTTCTACTTTTGCCATGAAATGGTACACCTCCTTATAGATTTTGATATACCGCCGTTGCAATGAGTAAACATATACCATATAAAAAGCCCTACTGCATGACAGTAAGGCTAATGTAATCTTAAAAGAATACTATGTCCTCGGCAGGCGTTGTAATACTTATGCCATATGGCACCTACTGTCTTCGGCAGCGTTCTGTATTAACATACCACGCTTTTAATGGTATGTCAATGCTTTTTTATTATTTTGTGCCAAAAATACGGTCTCCCGCATCTCCCAGTCCGGGACAGATATACGCATTTTCATTCAGGCAGCGGTCAAGATGTCCGCAGTAGATCTGAACATCAGGATGTGTCTTGTGAAGGCGTTCAAGTCCCTGAGGTGCAGCGATAATGCACATAAACTTAATGTTCTTTCCACCCTGTTTCTTAATAAAATCAATGGCTGCAACTGCTGAACCGCCGGTAGCCAGCATAGGATCAACAACAACTGCAATACGATCTCCAATGGATTCCGGGAGTTTACAGTAATATTCATGAGGTTCATGGGTCACCGGATCACGGTAAAGTCCCACATGTCCCACCTTGGCGGATGGCACCAGAGTAAGAAGGCTGTTCACCATTCCAAGTCCGGCTCTGAGAACCGGAATAATGGCAAGTTTCTTGCCGGAGATCATAGGTGTCCTGCATGTCTCAATAGGTGTGGTGATTTCAACATCTTCCATAGGAAGATCACGGAGTGCTTCATATCCCATAAGAATACCGATCTCCTCCACAAGTTTACGAAATTCATTTGTTCCTGTGTTTTTGTCTCTGAGCATGGAAATTTTGTGCTGGATCAGAGGATGATCCATAATATAAACGTTTTCCATCATTTTATCCTCTCTTCTCATGTATTTTATCTGTGATGATGCCAGCATCGTTAATCCGGCATCTTCTGACCTCTGCATCATTATATAGCAAATACATCTTTGGCAAAAGGGGTATTTTACATCTCTTTTCTTTTTCAGGTCTGTGCACAGGCCTGTTTTTCTGATATACTGTAAAAAAGCTTCAGGAGATGCGTTTCCTATCTGTTTTATTTTATAGAAAAAGAGGTCACATAGATTTATGTCATTATACCATATCTCATGGAAAAAAATTATTTTTTTAAATATTTTTCTCGTATTTTCCGTTTTTCTTTTACCAGGATGCCAAAAAGAAAAAACAGAAGACCCCATCAGTGCTACTGATTTTAAACTGAACACAGTGGTAACTGTAAAGATTTATGACTCCCGGGATAAGTCTCTTCTCACAGAATGTATGAATCTGTGTGATAAATACGAGAATATTTTCAGCAGGACAAAGACAGACAGCGAACTGTATAAACTGAATCACAGGCAGATTCCTGCTGAAAATACAGAGAATAATACATATAAGGTATCCGGCGATCTTGCCAATCTTATCTCAACAGGGCTGAAATACTCTTCTCTGTCAGACGGTGCATTTGATATTTCCATTGAACCTCTCACTTCTCTGTGGGATTTCACTGCAGAAAATCCCCAGGTACCTGATGACGCTCTTATCCGTCAGGCTTTACCTGCGTGTGACTACAGAAATATATCTGTCAGCGGGACAGATATTACATTAAAGTCAAAAACCACCGCCATAGAACTGGGTGCCGTTGCAAAGGGTTATATCGCTGATCAGATGAAGGAATATCTTGTCTCCCAGGGAGTGAAAAGCGCCATTATAGATCTGGGCGGAAATGTACTCTGTATTGGAAAAAAGCCAGATGGAACTCCCTTTAAGGTTGGAATCCAGAAACCTTTTGCTGACCGAAATGAAACCATCGCCACAATGGATATTGACGGAAAATCCGTAGTGTCATCCGGCATTTACGAGCGGTGTTTCAAGCAGGACGGGGTTCTGTATCATCATATTCTTAATCCCCGTACAGGATATCCTTATGACAACGGTCTTATTGCCGTGACCATTATTTCCGACCGTTCCACAGACGGCGATGCACTGAGCACAGCCTGCTTTTCCATGGGACTTGAAAAAGGTATGGAGCTTGCCCAGTCAATAGAAAATGTACAGGCATTTTTTGTAACTGATGACTATAAAATTCATTACACAAAAGATTTTCAGAAAGAAATTCACGTAACAGAAAGCGTCTCTTAATAAGACCCGTATCAGGTTCCCGGAAGCATATCAGGCCAGGAAAGTATCTCGCGGGAGATGATTTCTTCATAATCTCCTTCTATATCCTGGCTTCTTCCTGCTTCAAACACATTTGTCTCTGCACCCCAGACTTGGTCTTCGTACTCCCAGACGTGAAACCTGAGTCCACGAAAAAGGAAATCAATGCTTCCGCACCCTCCCTCTTCTGTATATTCATAAGATATGTTTTTTTTCTTCAAGGCTTCCTGAACCGTTTTCAGCCGCATTTCAAAATACCTCCTGCTGCCTGTCTTGTGCAGCTTTAAGCTTTTCTTCAATAAAGTAATAAATTCTTTCCCCTGCATCTTTATGAATATTCTTATATTGATTATCTACCATTTTCCTGGCTGCATCCTGATCATACATAAGATAGAGTCCCTGTTCTGCCTGCCCCTTCGGGGTGAAATCTGACGAGCTCATTCCCAGTTTTATGAAGAATTTACGGTTGGCAGTCTCACATCCGGGAATGGGATCCGTATGAACAATAGGAATCCCGGCAACTGCTGCTTCTGTAGAAGTCAGCCCGCCCGGCTTGGTAAACAATACATCACATGCCTTCATATTAGAAGTATCATATCACAGGGAAAAGGGTTTGTCATCTTTCTCATCTATTTTTTATTAAATTCATTTTTTCTTTTCTATATTGACAGGGGCTGCAGCCTTTAATCCGCGAGAACACCTTACTGTAATAATTGGAATCCGTAAACCCGGCCTTCTGAGCTATCTCAGTGATGGAATCCCCGGATCCCAGGAGAAATTCCAGACTTCTTTCCACTCTGTACTCCTGAAGGAAAGTAAAAAGAGAAACGTTCATATATCTTTTAAAAAGTCTGCTGCATTCGCTTTCACAGAGATGTACTTTTTCGGAAATATCTGAAAGCCGTATCTTATTCATGTAATTCTGCTCAAGATATTCCATTATTATTTTCATTCTCTCCTGTTCCGACCTGCTATGCTGAAAGTGCGATGCTGGCTGTTGGTTTTTCAGCATGCACTTCCACAGTTCACGCAGATCTCCAACAATATCCATCTCATAAAATAGAGGCTTTTCCCGATCGAGACGGATAATATCCTTCACATATTCTGCAAATTCCTTATGCCATTTCTCTGAATAATCAATATAAATTGCCGGAAGATAAAAATTCTGAGTCACAGGATCCACATATTTTCTTTTCAAAACACTTTGGTAAAATCCATATACCATTTTCGGATCAAAGGTCAGAGAATAATATTTGCAATCCTCCATATTTTCCATAAATCCCGCATGAAGCACATTGGCATTTGAAAAAAGAATTTCTCCTTCTTTCAAGTGAAAAGTGCACTGATTTACCTTGTAGATCATCTTTCCCTCAAGAATCAGCGTGATCTCCAGTTCCGGATGCCAGTGCCACAGAAAAGACCCTGATCCATATCTGGACAGCTGCTCATAACTGACCAGTAAAGGAAACTCATCCGTTCCATGTTTTTTCAGTTCTTTCTGATATCCGTCTGTTACAATCTGCAAATTACCATCTCCCAATACTCAAAATTTTACTATTTTGTCTCTGAATTATCAAGGTTTTTCCCATGGATATATTGATATAATTATGATACCAGGGTCAAAAGGTCATAAACCACGTTGTGCTTGCACGTAAGTGGTTTTATGGCCTTTTGACCCCAACATCATAATTTGAGATTTAATGTAAAATGGAGGAAAATATAATGAATATACCAGAGAAAACACAATTATCCCGAATTTACGGTGAGTCTGAAAAGAGTTCTGCGCGCTTTCGGTCTGTTGCAGATCATTTCGCAGAAATTTACCACCACAGCACTGCTGAATTTTTCACTGCTCCGGGAAGAACAGAAATCATTGGAAACCATACAGATCATAATGGAGGCCGTGTGATTGCAGCAAGTATCGATATGGATACCATCGGTGCAGCCTGTCCCAATAACAGCAGCCTGATCAGAATCACAAGTGAAGGGTATGAGAAAGAAATCATAGTTGACCTTAATAATCTTTCCGCAGTTCCCAAAGCTCAGGGTACATTATCTCTTGTTGCAGGTATGATGGAGGCAGTTAAGAAATTTGGTTTTAAAGCCGGAGGGTTTGATGCTTATGTGACAACCAATGTAATACGTGCTGCAGGAGTAAGTTCCTCTGCTTCCTTCGAGATGCTTATATGCTCTATTGTCAACTACTTTTTTAATGAAGGAGCTATGAGCTATATTAACTATGCCAAAATAGGCCAATATGCCGAAAATGTTTACTGGCTTAAGGCATCTGGTCTGATGGACCAGCTTGCATGTGCAGTAGGAGGCCCTATTCTCCTTGATTTCTCAGATAGAGAAAATCCCAGCTATGAGAAAATCAGCTTTTCCTTTAATGAGTATGGCTACCACCTGGTGATCGTAAATACAGGAAAGGGGCATGCCGATCTGAGCAAGGAATACTCTGAAATCCCCATGGAGATGAAAGAGGCAGCTCATGCCGCAGGAGCTGAGCTTTTGTGCGAAACAACTCTTGAGGAAGTTCTCAGCCATATTTCTGATATCAAAAATGACAGATCCATCTTAAGAGCCATTCATTTCTTTAAAGAGAACGAGCGGGTTGAAAAAGCAGCAAAAGCTGTAGAAAATAAAGACGGGGAAGCTCTCCTGAGGCTTCTCAAAGAGTCCGGCACTTCTTCCTGGGAATTACTCCAGAACTGCTATCCTGTCAAATCTTATACAGAGCAGAAAATTTCTGTTGCACTTGCTCTTACAGATCTGTTTCTTGAAAAAACCGGAAAAGGGATCTGCCGTATCCACGGAGGCGGATTCGCAGGAGTGATCATGTGTGTGGTTCCGGAAGAAGAAACCAAAAAATATGTATCCTATATTTCAGACTTTGCCGGGAAAGAAAATGTATATCCTATGAATATCCGTTCAACAGGAGCAGTACATATTGATCGGTAAAAAGAGGAACCATAAATGAAGCATCACAAACTGACCATGCGAAATACCCTTTTGTGTTTCTGTATTGCCAGCGTTATATTGGCTCTTCTGCTTCAGACTTTTTTATTTCATCAGTCCCTGCGCATGCAGATCCGCACGGAGATCGTATCCGACCATGAGCTTTCTCTCAATAAAATGCAGACCGATATCGGAAGTTTCATTCAGAATATCCGGGGAGAAATGCTTTCCATATACAGTGAACAGGATCTGATCGCAAGCCTGAGAAATTCAGCGGAAAATGGAAGTAGTCTGAAAGATTATTACTGGAGCAGCTGGTATTTCAGCCGGAAAAGATTCACAAAAGATGACCAGCTTCTTGCAATGTATCTTTATGATACTCAGGATAATCTTGTAAGTGCATACCGTTATAATTCCTACACTTTTCCAAGAAATATTTATAACACGGAATATGATTCCAATTCGGACCGTGTTTTGCGATATGTACATAGTGACAAAACGGAGCTTATGATTTCCGGATACTACAATCCGAATGCGAAAAAGAACATTATCCGTTTTGTCCTGAAGCTTCATAATTACGATGAGAAAAGAGATAACATCGGGTATCTCATATGTGACATTAACAGTGCAGCTTTTACATCCATAATGAAGAAATACGTAGATGTGGATCAGGTATGCCTGTGGCTGCAGCCCATAGATGACCAGGTGATCGCCATTACCGGTCAGGCATCTGACAGTCAGAGACACATCCAGAAACAGCTGTCCAAAATCGTTGAAAATTACTATTCCCCGGATAAACTGAAGCAGGAATATGAGGGAAATTATCTTATACAGGTTTCCCAGGAAAATTATAATCTGGAGGCTTTTGTCCTGGTATCGCAGTCTCTTCTGACAGCTGCCCAGAAATCTCTTATTCATACCCTGCTCGTTATAATGGCAGCCATGATCTTTACCCTTGTTGTCCTTGTATTTTTCCTGTCCAGATGGATGACCAAACCGGTAGAAGAAATGCGCAACAGCATTGTACGGATCAAAAACGGAGAGACAAGTCTCCGTGTCCAGCCTGTAGGATGGTCTGAGGAACTGACCATTCTGGGAAATGAATTTAATGAGATGCTTGACCGTATACAGGCTATGGCGCAGGAAGAGCTTCAGCACAAAATGCTGGTGGAACGAACGGAATATAAAATGCTTCAGGCACAGATCAATCCTCATTTTCTTTATAATACACTGGATACTATGAGCGGGATTGCCAATGCCCAAAACTGTCCCCTTGTAAGCGGTTTATGTCATTCTCTCTCTGCGATTTTCCGTTACAGTCTGAATATGACAGATGAGCTTTCCACTGTGCAGAATGAGATGGCTCATGTAAGAAACTATCTTTATGTAATGGATGTAAGAAATGGCGCTTCCATTTCCTATATATATCAGATTGACAGTGATACTCTTCAGGACAGCCTTCCCCGGATCTGTCTGCAGCCTGTTGTAGAAAATGCCATTACTCATGGTCTGAGAAATGTAAGGAGAAAGGATAAGAAACTTCTCATCCGGTCTGAACATATAAATGAAAATCTGGTCATCACCATTGAAGACAACGGAATCGGCATGGATGCCGATGAAATGAACCGTCTTCTTGAGATCAATGACCTGAAACGTGTGGAAACGGGAGTTTCCATTGGAATCCTGAATGTAAATGCCCGGCTGAAGAAGATTTTTGGCAAAGAATATGGTATTAAGATCCAGAGCGATCCGGGCGAGGGGACCACAGTAACAATAACTGTTCCGGCAATTTCCGGCGAAAAAAATACATCAGAATAATTCAAGGGAGGTAATATACGTGAGCCATATGAAATACAAAGTCCTTGCAGCAGATGACGAATACTGGAGCCGGGAAAACATCCGTACTCTTATCCCCTGGGAGGAATATTCCATAGATTTTCTGGAACCGGCCTGTGATGGTGAAGAAGTTCTGGAACGTATTTCTGAAGAAATGCCACAGATTATCCTTACAGATATTAATATGCCGTTCTTAAGCGGTCTGGAACTTCTTAACAGGATTCAGACAGAATATCCGGATATCATCACCATTGCTATCAGCGGATATGATGATTTTGAAAAGGTGAAAGGTGTATTTATTTCAGGAGGACTGGATTATCTCCTGAAGCCTGTCGGAAAAGAAGAGCTGGTACAGGTTCTGACAAAAGCTCTTGGCATCCTGGAAGAAAGGGAAAATAAAAGAAAACACAATGAAAACAACCGCCTTCAGGAAGATAAAATATCCTCTTTTCTTGAAGACAGTGAGTATTCTGCTCTTCTCTCCGATAAACTATATGGCCATGCCAAAACACAGCCTCACGTATCCAGCACCCGGACTTTTTCCGAGGTAGCCACTGTTCTGGTTAAATTTTATGACATCAATGAAATTGCAGCACGATTCCAGCATAATAATCTGCAGATGTCCTGGAATATTAAGTCCAGGCTGAAAGAGCTTACGGAAAATAAAAATAATTCTATCATATTTAACAACAGCAACAAAATGAGTGAGTTTCTCATCATAGAGACAGCAGATGCAAAAATTCTTCAGACACTTGCAGAAAATATTCTGAAAGAATTTCCGCTGGAGGAATATGGCCCTGTTTCTGTAGTTCTCCACGAACAGGCAAGCTCTCTGGATGACATCGGAACTATCTACAGAGAACTGATCTCCACACTTGTGACACGTCCTTTCAGCCACACCCACTGCATATTGTCCTGTCCTGAATCAGAAAGTCCTGCCGCTTCTTTATCTGTTGGGAAATCTGCGCCTCCCCGGATGGAAGAAGAACTATATCATCTTCTGATCACAGGGAAGAAGCCGGAAACAGTAAAACTAATCTTTGAAACCTGCAATTTCAGACACTGTGATGACAATTCCTGGTCTTTTCTGGATGTAAAGCAGTACGTGGGAAGAGTGACCAGTATACTTTACCGCTATGTACAGGAGCAATGTCCGGGACTGACTGCACAGGCAGAGGAAGCTATGGACGATATTGATTACTATATGAAATGCCTCAATGCTCCCTCTATGCTGGCCTCCCTGAATATTCTTCTGGACAGTCTCTGGGAAAAAAATGAGGAAAGCAGCACAGATTCTGTAGTCCGTCAGGTGGAGCAGATTCATCATTATATTGAAAAATCCTATTACGAGGATATTACGCTAACTGCCCTGGCAGAAGAATATCATATAGATGCCAGTTACCTTTCCCGGATTTTCAGCCAGAAATACGGAGAGACCATTATAGCCTTTCTCACCCGGATCCGTATGGAACAAGCTGTAAAGCTTATGAAAGATACAGACAAAAAGCTTGAAACTATTTCTTTCCTGGTAGGCTACGATGATTATAACTATTTCAGCCGCGTGTTCCGGAAAAAAATAGGAATAAGCCCCAGCGAATACCGTAGCACTCTTGCACAAGAATAATAACATTTTTTGCATAAATATGTACATGGTTGTCAAAAATGTGCGACCAAACTTTTCAAATATATCCTAACATAAACAGGCAAAAGTATGATTTAATGTATCTACAGACAGGCAGATGCAGGGAAAAGTCATGCTTTTGCCTATATTATCCAATTATTTAAGGAGGGTTTTCGATATGAAAACAAGAATGAAAAAAATGGTTGCTCTTGCAGCAACAGCCGCTATGGTCGGTACATTATTACCGGCAAGTGCAGTCACAGTATCCGCAGAAGATGATATTACAATCGGTGTTTCCATCTGGAGCTCCACAGACGTACTGGGAAGCCAGAGTAAAAAGATCATCGACAAAGCAGCAGATGCTCTTGGCGTAAATGTAATGTATGTTGACCAGGGACATGTTTCCGAGCAGGTTACAGCATCTGTTGAACAGCTTTGCGCAGCAGGGTGCAACGGTATCGTTATCTGTAACTCAGCAGATTCCGAAATGACATCCGCAATTCAGACTTGTGAAGAGAACCAGGTTTACCTTACACAGTTCTATCGTATTATCTCCGAAGAAAACAGCCCTGAAGTATATCAGACCGCTTGCAATTCCAAATATTATCTGGGTGCTGTCCACGAAGACGAAGTTACAAACGGAAACACACTTGTAAATCTTCTTCTTGAAAACGGCGACAGAAACATCGGACTGGAAGCATGGACCGTTGGTGATGCTACATTCCAGCAGAGATGGGCAGGATACAAACAGGCAATTGACGAATGGAACGAAGCAAATCCTGATGACCAGGCTACTATGACAGAACCTGTATATGCTAATACATCTTCCGAAGAAGGTGCTGCAGCTGCTCTTTCCCTTTATAACTCCAATCCTGATATGGATGCCCTGATCGTTGCCGGAGGCGGCGGAGATCCACTTGTTGGTTCCATCGGTGCTCTTGCAAATGAAGGACTTACAGGAAAGATCGATGTTGTTTCCACAGACTTCCTTGATGACCTTGGTGATCAGCTTGAATCAGGCGGAATGTTTGCAGAATCAGGCGGACATTTCTGTGACCCGCTGTTTGCATTCCTTATGACATACAACGCAATCAAAGGCAACTATGTAAAAGAAGAAGGAACCTTCGGATATGAAATCGAATTTCCATATCTGTACGTATCATCTCCTGATGACTATGCAAACTATCAGAAATACTTTGTAGATGACGATCCATACACAGATGAGGAGATCGTTGAAATGGCAGGATACAGCTTCGATGATCTGAGCAAAGCAGCTACTTCACTTTCCATCGACGATGTTATTTCCCGTCACAGCAACTAATTAATACTGAGCTTATATTCTCTGCCTTTTCTCCAAAAGGCAGAGGATCAAAAAAGTTTTTAATTGCGCCCGCCCGAAGCAAAAGGCCAAACAGAAAGCTGTCTGGTCTCCTGCTTTTGGCGGGCGAAGAATTGGATAAGGAGAATGACTATGAAAAAACTGAAACAGAGCCAGTATTACGGAATCGCTCTTTTGTTGATCATGCTCGTGGTATTCTGGGCAGTATTCAAGATCCTGGCCCCGACTACTTTCGGTTCCCCTGATAAACTGGCAACCTATATGAAATCAGCACTGATCTATGCAGTAGGTGGCTGCGGTCTCTACTTTATCTGTGTTATGGGACCTTTTGATATGAGTGTCGGTGCCAATATCGTACTGTCCTCCATTATCGCCTGCAACGCAAGTGAAAAATTCGGATATCTTGGTCTTATCATTGCTCCGTTGATCTGTGGTACCCTTATCGGTCTCATCAATGGTATTGTTTATATTAAATTACACATCTCTTCCCTGATCGTAACTGTTGCATTGTCGTTGATTTATGAGGCATTAAGTGTTTATGCAACAAATGGAAAAAACGTAATACTTGGTACCCAGTACAGAGCTTTCGGTGATTATCCTGTAAACATGATTCTTGCGTTGACTGCTTATGTTTTGTGTGCTTTCATTCTGAAATATACAAAGATCGGTACTTATACCTATGCAATCGGAAGCAATGAAGTAGTTGCCAAAAATATGGGAGTAAATGTTCCCAAGTATAAAGTGGTTGCATTTACCCTGGCAGGATTCTTCTTCGGTCTTCAGGCAATCCTGACCATAAGCTTTGGTACCTCTATGACATCTGCCTCCAATCTCTCCTCAATGAGCCGTAACTTCACTCCTTTGATGGGAACCTTCTTTGGACTGGCATTCAAGAAATACGGTCATCCGGTAATCGCTATCGTAATCGGTGAAATGATCATTCAGCTTATGTTTAACGGCTTCGTTGCCCTTGGTGCTCCAACTACCATTCAGAACGTGGTAACAGGTGCCGCCCTGCTGATCATCGTTGCACTTACTACCAAACCGATTAAAGGTGCCGTTGTGAAATAAGGAGGACGTTATGGGTGAAATATTATTAAGAGCAGAAAACATAGATAAACACTTTGGTATCACACATGCCCTGGATCATGTTTCCTTTACTTTTGAAAAAGGCGAGATCCATGCACTGATTGGTGAAAATGGCTCAGGAAAATCTACTCTTACATCTTGTCTGACCGGTATCTATAAAAAAGATTCGGGAAGATTTATTCTGGATGGCAAAGAAATTACTGCTAATAACCAGGTAGAAGCCAATCATCAGGGAGTAGCGATCATCGTTCAGGAAATGGGAACTCTTTCCGGACTGACTGTGGCAGAAAACATCTTCCTTGGAAATGAAGACATGTTTATAAAACACGGAATTAAAAATGCCGCAGCTATGAACAAAAAAGCCCAGGAATACCTTGACAGCTATGGATTCAATTATATTGATGCCTCCAAGGTAATCGATGATTACAATTTCGAGGACAGAAAACTGGTAGAGATCGTAAAGGCAACCTATTTTAATCCTAAAGTTCTTGTTGTTGATGAAACGACCACTGCTCTTGGCCAGAAAGGCCGTGAAGAACTGTTCAAGGTTATGAACAAAGTACGTGATGGAGGAAACTGTGTAATCTTTATTTCCCACGACCTTGAAGAAGTAATTGAACATTCTGACAACATCAGCGTACTCAGAGATGGTGTAAAAATCGGTTCTATTTCCAAGGCAGAGGCAACTCCCGACAGACTGAAAGCATTAATGGTAGGCCGTGAGATAGGAAATAACTATTACAGAACAGACTATGGCGAAAAGATTTCTGATGAAGTTGTACTTTCCGCTAAAAATGTGACAGTTAAGGGACAGATTGAAGATCTGAATCTGGAACTTCACAAAGGTGAAATCCTTGGAATCGGAGGTCTTTCCGAATGTGGTATGCATGAAGTTGGAAAAGCTCTTTTCGGTGCTTCCTATTTCCGTGAAGGAACAGTTACCTTAGGTGACTCAACTCCCATCAATTCCATTCCTGATGCCATCAAGCACAGTATTGCATACGCATCCAAGGACAGAGACAACGAATCTCTTGTAATTAATGACACTATTGGAGATAACATCTGCCTTCCTTCTCTTGAGGATCTGAAAACACATGGATTCCTCCGCAACAAAACAATGAAGGAATTTGCCAATAAATATGCAAAACAGATGAGCACAAAGATGACAGGAGTTGACCAGTTTGTATCTGCCCTTTCCGGTGGTAACAAACAGAAAGTCGTTCTTGCCCGCTGGGTTGGAAAAGATTCTGACCTTATTATCCTGGATTCCCCTACCCGTGGTATTGATGTCAAAGTTAAGGCAGATATCTATGCTATGATGGACGATATGAGGAAAAAGGGAAAATCCATTATTATGATTTCCGAAGAGATCATGGAGCTTCTGGGAATGTCAGACCGTATCCTGATCATGAAAGACGGAAAAATAAATGGAGAATTCCTTCGCTCTAAGGATCTGAAAGACACGGATCTGATAGAGAAAATGATTTAAGGGGGTAAAAAAATGGATACGACAAAAAAACAATCAGTTGATAAAATACCATTTCTGGAACGTCCCATTGTGCGTACTATCCTTCCTATCGCCGGATTTGTTGTAATCTGCATCCTGTTTGCGATTCTGACAAAAGGCAAGCTGTTCCAGCCTAAGAATATATCTCTTCTGCTCAGCCAGTCCTATATGCTTCTGATCTCATCCATCGGAGTATTTATGGTTATGACAATGGGCGGTCTGGATTTTTCCCAGGGCTCAATGCTTGGTGTGGCTTCCATCGTAGTATGTTATCTTTCCCACTATAATATCATCCTTGCTATTATTGGTGGTATGTTAACAGGCGGACTGATCGGACTGATGAATGGTTTCTTCAATGTAAAGAGAAAAATTACAAGCTTTATCGTTACGATCTGTAATATGTATCTGTTCCGCGGAGTCTGTGCATATGCCACAACAAACTCTCCGGTTTATGGTGCAAGCGATATTTCCAAATACAATACGCTTCCGTTTATGCTGACTTTCACCATCATCATTTTTGTTATTGCTTATCTTGTATTTACATATACAGGACTTGGTTCCAGACTGAAAGCAATCGGTGCAGGTGAAACCGCTGCCAGATTTGCAGGTATCCGTGTGGATCGTACAAAAATGCTGGTTTACACAGCTGCCGGATGTATTACAGGTCTTGCAGCATTTATCAACTCTGTCAAAGTAGGTTCTGTTACATCTACAGCCGGAAACCAGCTGGAAACTCAGATCATGATCGCCCTGGTACTTGGCGGAATGCCTGTAAACGGTGGTGCCAAGGTCAGATTTTATAACATCATCCTTGGTGTTATGACCTACAAAGTTCTCTCCAGTGGTCTGGTAATGCTTATGATCCCCACACAGCTGCAGCAGCTGATCCTTGGAATTATCTTCCTGATTGAAGTTGCACTGTTCAGTGACAGAAAGACCGGTATGATCGTTAAATAATACCATACACATATTTACATTTTTACACACAAAGGGTGCCCACTGCAGTTCATGCAGCAGGCACCCTCTTTAGTTTCATTTAAAACAGCAATTCCTGCTGTTCCCCTACTTCAATTCTTGATGGAATAATGGTATCCGGCTCTTCTCCCCTGCTGTGCTGGGCCCTTAAGTACTGCATACCTCCCCTTAAGCTTGCTGCAATAAGGTTCAGAACATAAATGTTGTCAAACCGGCTATAGATGGATTCTCCTCCAAGGCCTGTAAGACAGATCAGCTGGGTATTGGTTTTCTTTGCCATATCCATTAAAGGCTTCAGAAGATGAGCAGCATTTGTCTGGGCAAAGGGATTATCCATAACCAGAACTTTCCCCTCATTTCTGTCTGCGAAAATATCTGTATCGTCCTTTCGCATATAATACAAAAGACTGGACAGGATTACAAAGGCTGACAAAAATCCTTCTCCTCCGGAATTTCTGGCAACTTCTGCCCATGTAATAGGGTATTCTCTCTGCTCTTCGATCTTATACAGGCGAATCTGTACGTTACCTATCCCCACAACTTTATCATACAGAGTTTTCGTAGTGATCCTTGTTCCGAAGTACTCCTGCGCATTTTCATTTTTCTCAAAAATTTCCACACCCTTCAGGGTTACTTCGTCTACATAATCTTCCAGCCTGATATGATACAGGCTTGCATTTTCATCCCAGTCCGGAAGATCGATCTTCAGCATTTTAACCGGCTTGTCCCGGATTACTATGGTAGAATTATGATCAATTTTCCCAAGGTTCCTGTGGATCTCCAGAACATAATCTTCCATCAGTTCCACAATCCTCTCTTTTTCCTTTTCCACAAGGGAAATATCCACCTCT
>JAQYGS010000184.1 GCA_028722515.1 Clostridia bacterium
ATTGCCCTGCTGCGGATAACCCTGGTTCATCATGCCATTGCTATAAACCGGTGCGGGTGCCGGTGCGCCGGTAAGTGCAGTTATGATCTGATTTGCAAGTTGTTCATAATTCATCATTTTAGCTCGTTCGTGATCTTTTACAGAGAAGGTATTAAGCTTAAAGTCCATATCATCAAACCAAGGTGTGTTAACGCCAAGTTTTATCTTGTAATCATAAGAATAGTTGTATCTTGGTGGCACATAAGATCTGGATTCACCATCCTGATCTTTGTATTCTTCTTCTACTCGCTGTTCATCGATGTCTAAACGACAGGAGGTTATTGCAGACAGAGGTACGATATCCGGATTATCCTGTTCGCTCATATTAAATGCTACGGCGAACAATCCTTTGTTATCGTCGATAAACACATGATATCTGTCTGCAGAAAATTCACGAGTGATACTGAAACTGCGAACAGCATTTTTGTTTTTTTCTCTGTATTCCAGCTGTCTTTTGATATCTTCTACGGTGCTGTGGCGTCTTTCTTCAAACCAAGGAGAAAGCTTGCTGGCACAGTTCTTACACAGATTTCCATCGTCCAGTTTGCGGTTTCCTAAAAGTCCAATTTTTTCACCGCAGATATCACAGTTCTTTTTATCAAATAATCCCATTATTTAAACCTCCTCATATAATCAAGTGTTTTTTATTGAAAATTCAAGGTTTTTCAACCTTTCATATCTCAGTGAATAAGCCACAGCTATGAGCATTTCAATGTATCAGGTACTGAAATAGTGGTTAAAGGGTATACGAAATAAAACGTCATTGATTTCCGCTTTACTGGCCTTGTGTATACCCATCCCTCTATGGCAGCTAACCTCCTATATCCACCAGGATCATCTCTGTCTCCAGAGGTCCTAACTTCCTTCGTCCTGCCTGCCCATAACCAGGGTGTCAGCTATGCTCCTTAACGGGGTCATATGCCCCATGGTGACTATTTCTGCCGACTACTGGCTCATTCTTTGTATTATTGATTACTGACTCGCTTCCTGTTCCAGCACTGTGATCAGTGGACGTTATCTGTTACATTCTGCTTGATTCAGTGGCTGTCCACTTGACAGCCTCCATTACAGTTACTTGTCTTTCTTACGCGGCCTGTAGATAAACTGCCGGTCTCTTGATGTCACTGACCATCTTTTTCGGATCATAATCCACGCCTTTTGTCAGCATGGCATAAAAGACACGTATCAGCTTGGCTGCAATTGCCATAAGTGACTGCATTTTCTTCAACGGATTCAACCTTCTGGTTGTATAATAATTGTGGAGTTCCCTGAACTCCTGGTTCTTCGACACAAGTGACATTGCAACCTCAAAGAGCAGATATCTGAGTCTCTTTCGACCTCGTCTGCTTATTGTTGTCTCGCCCTTGTGCTTTCCCGAACTATTTTCAACCAATGCCAATCCTGCAAGCTTCTGCAGTTCTTTCGGATTGTTGAAGCGGCTGATATCTCCTACTTCTGCAAGGAACCCTGACACTGTCCTGATTCCCACACCTTTGATCTCTAACAGCTTTTCAGCCATCGGAATCTTTCTTACCAGTTCTTCAATTAGAACCATAACTTCCTGTAGACGTGTATTTCTGGATTCATAGTCCTCCAAAAGCATTCGGATTTCCATTCTTGCAGACACCGCACCTTCTTTGCTTCCAACGCTGTGCTCTGCAGCTTCTATCAGGGTCTTCGCCCTCGCCTTTCCAACTGCTCTTAACTTCGCATCACGCCAGATTTGGTTCACTCCATCGATACCTAACGTCAGGATATCTTCAGGAAGTGGTGCTGCTTTAAGGATTAGCATTCCGCTCTTGGCATCCGGCTTTCCGTATACCGTCTTATATTCAGGAAAATATATATTGAACCAACGACTGATCCTGTTTTGAATTCTTGTAAGTTCCGCCTGTAACTGGAATCTTATGTTTGTTGCTGTTCTAAGATCAGCATAAACACCCTCCGGCAGATATGGGATCATGTAACGTCCCTCTCTAACTAATCCGGCTATAACTTTCGGATCCTTACGGTCATTTTTAGTAGGATTATTGTCGTCGAGTTCTTTTGTTTTTTTCACATGGTGAGGATTTACAAGAACCGGTTTCATTTCATTATCCTGTAGAAACTTTCCAAGATTGAACCAGTAATGCCCGGTCGGTTCCATACCCGGAACCACCTTATCCTTCTCATGCCTTTCTTTGAGTTCCAGGATCCATTCCTTAAATGTCGCAAATCCGGCCTCTGTGTTACTAAACTTAAATGGCTTCTTCGAATACTCGATTCCTCTGTAATCAAAAGCTCTGGCATAGTGCGTTTCACTTCCGACATCAATTCCGAGTACCAAAGTTTTTTCTGTAATAGCTTCAATTTTTGCGTTCTGTGTGTTAGACTTCATTATAGATACCTCTCTGTATAATAAGATTTTTACTAACCTGCCAGTCAGTAGTCTTATTGTACTCTGAGGTATTTTCAATTTTCAACATCCACGCTTTTTATTATACAGGAAGCTCCTTAACTTAAAATATTTCCTTTAATTTACCATATATCTCCTCCTCTTTTGTTCCTTCTGCACAAACAGCAATAGTTGAGTACATAAATAACTTCTATTATCTTATTTCTTATCGCATATCTATTTTTATGTGGCAACATTCAGACTTTTTCTTGTTTATACATCATATTTTTATTTAAGTTTAATAAATTTCTGTTATAATATTTTTTAACATTTACTTGAGAGGTGAACTACCATGTTGAAAATTGCAGTCTGTGATGACAATCCAATCCAGTGTGCACAAATCCGTGATATGACTGTTTCTAATCTACAGCTTCCGACAAAAATTACAACTTTTACTTCCGCAACAGATTTCCTGGAACATATTTCTGAGAAAAAATCCCATTTTCACATTGTCCTTATGGATATTGATCTCGGTACAGACTCTCTCTCCGGAATCACAATCGCAGAAAAAATCAATCTTCTCAGTCCAGAAACGCAGATTATCTTTATCAGTCAGCATTTGCAGTACGCTTCTTCTGTTTATGAAACTAATCACGTATATTTTATCTGTAAACAGCAGCTTGCAGAGTATCTTCCTAAAGCTCTTACCGCTGCCTGCCGCAAACTTCACAACCTACAGAACCGCTATTTGTGTTTCAGTTATCTTTCTCGTGATTACCGCATTCTTCGTTCTGATATTCTTTAT